>DASWMP010000143.1:0-3347 GCA_036399695.1 Thermoanaerobaculia bacterium
CAACAACCAACAACTAACAACGACCGGCTTCACCGGTCGCCCCACCCGGCCCTCCGTTTGCAGGCTCTGCCACGATAGAGAATGACGACAACTTTGCCGATCGATACCGCGCCGGACGCGGAGGGCCGTCGTCTTCTCGACGCGCTCGAAGCCGCATCCCTGCTCCTGGAGCAGACGCTTCCGAGCCGGGACGTGGTGCAGCGGCTCCTGGAAGTCACGGCGAAGCTCTATCCGGCCGACGCGCACGCGCTCTGGACACACAACGCGCGCGAGCATCTCTGGACCGTCGCCGCGTCGCGCGGCCTCTCCCCGCAATACGCCGACCTGTCGCTCCGCGAGCAGGTGCGCAGCCTCGGCACCGACCCCGTCGCCATCGTGGACGTCGACCTGAATGAGCTCGTCGGCGACCGCCGGGCGATGTACGAGACCGAGGGCATCCGCTCCCTGTTCATCATCCCGCTGCACGCCTATGGGGAAGGTTCGGCGACGCTCGTCAGCTATTACCGCACCCGCCATACGTTCACCGAGGAGGACGTGACCGTGGCCCGCATTCTGGCGCGGCTCGCGTCGGCCGCGCTCCGCTCGCACAAACTGGACCGGCTGACGGAAGTGGGCCGCGTCGTCTCGGCGGAGCTCGACCTCGAGCGGCTGGTGCAGGCCGTCACGGACGCGGCCACGGAGTTGACCGGCGCGCAGTTCGGGGCCTTCTTCTACAACGTGCTGAACGAGCGCGGCGAGTCGTACACGCTCTACACGATCTCCGGCGTACCGCGGGAGGCATTCTCGAAGTTCCCGATGCCGCGCAACACGCCGATCTTCGCGCCGACGTTCCAAGGGACCGGCACCGTCGTCTCGGCGAACATCCGCCGCGATCCGCGGTACGGGAAGATGCCTCCCCATCACGGGATGCCGGAAGGGCACCTGCCGGTGGTGAGCTATCTTGCGGTGCCGGTGATGTCGCGCACCGGCGAAGTGCTGGGCGGGCTGTTCTTCGGTCACGCGGACGAAGGGATCTTCACGGAGAGCGAGGTGAGGATCGCCGAGGGTCTGGCGGCGCAGGCGTCGATCGGCATCGACAACGCCCGGCTGTACGAGACGCTGCAACGCGACCGTGCGGTCTTTGCGCGGAACGAGCGGCGCTATCGCTCGCTCGTGCTGGCCACCCCGACGGCGCAGACGATCGCCATCGCCGCCCTGGACGGGTCGATCACGGAAGACATCCCGGCGTGGCGCGCCATCACGGGACAGACCTTCGAGGAGCTGCGCGATCACGGCTGGCTCAACGCGGTGCATGCCGGCGATCGCGAAGCGGTCCGGGAGGCGTGGCAGGCGGCGCTCGCGGGGCGGACGCTGTTCGAGCAGCACTTTCGCGTGCGGCAGACAGACGGCACGTATCGCTGGTTCGCCGGCAAGGGCGTGCCGGTGGTGGCGGACGACGGCACGATGACGGAGTGGATCATCACGGCGACGGACATCCACGACCACAAGACCTCCGAGGATCATTTGAAGTTCCTGGCGAAAGCGCACGAGCTGTTCTCGGCGTCGCTCGATTACGAGACGACGCTGAAGACGCTGGCGCGCGTGGCGGTACCGGATCTGGCCGACTGGTGCGCCGTGGACATCGCGGACGAGACGGAGCTGTACCGGCGGCTCGCCGTCGCGCACGTCTCGCCGGAGCGGATCGAGCTCGCGCGCGAGCTGCGGGAACGGTATCCGCCGAACGCGGCCACCGACCGGGTGGTGAACGTGCTGAAGACGGGGCAGTCGGAGCTCATCCCGGTGGTGACGGACGAGATGATCGTCGCCGGCGCGCGGGACCCGGAGCATCTGCGCGTGCTGCGTGAGTTGAACATCCGCTCGTTCATGGTCGTGCCGCTGCGCTCCCGCGGACAGACCCTCGGCGCCGTGACGTTCGTCTCATCCACGTGGCGCCGCTTCACGCCGACGGACCTGGCGCACGCGGAGGAGTTCGCGCACCGGGCCTCGGTGGCCATCGACAACGCCCGCCTCTACGGCCGCGCGCAGGAAGCCAATCGTGCGAAGGACGAGTTCCTGGCGACGCTCTCCCACGAGTTGCGCACGCCGATGACGGCCGTCCTCGGCTGGGCGCGCATGCTGCGGATGGGTGTCGACCCGGGCGAGTATCAGACGGCCATCGAAGCCATCGAGCAGAGCGCGCAGGCACAGGCGCAGATCATCGACGACATCCTGGACGTCTCGCGCATCATCTCCGGCAAGCTGCGCATCGATCCGAAGCCGGTCGACCTCCGCCAGATCGCGGAGAGCGCGCTGACGACGGTCAGTCACGCGGCGAAAGCCAAAGGGGTGGCCATCGAGATGTCGATGGCGGCGGACGTACCGGCGATCGCCGGCGATTCGCATCGCCTGCAGCAGGTGATCTGGAACCTGCTGGCGAATGCCATCAAGTTCACGCCGCGCGGCGGCGCGGTGCGGCTGGAAGTGCTGAGGGTCGGCTCGCTCGTGCGCGTGGTGGTGCGCGATACAGGCCGCGGTATCGCCCGCGATTTCCTGCCGCACGTGTTCGAAGCCTTCCGTCAGGAAGACAGCTCGACCACGCGGGAGTTTGGCGGCCTGGGGTTGGGCCTGGCGATCGTGAAGTATCTGGTGGAGCTGCACGGAGGCCGCATCGCCGTCGCGAGCGACGGGGAACGCCGCGGCGCGTCGTTCATCGTCGACCTGCCGGTGCTGGAGCGTGGCCCGAACGGCGACGAGCAGAGCGTGGAAGAGCTGCTCGCGAGCGCGGTACCGAACTCGGACCTGTTGCCGTCGCTCAAAGGGCTGACGGTGCTGGTGATCGACGATCAGGTCTTCACCCGTGACCTGCTCTGCTCGATCCTGCGACGGTGCCAGGCGCAGGTGATGGTAGCGGCGTCGGTCGTCGAGGCGTTGGAGCTGCTGCAGCAGACGACGCCCGACGTGGTGGTGTGTGACATCGCCATGCCGGAGCACGATGGGTTCACGTTCCTCAGCGAGCTCCGGCTCCTGCCCGCCCCGGTGTCTGCACGGCCGGTGATCGCATTGACGGCGTTCGGGCGTCCGGAGGACCGGGACCGGATCATGGACGCCGGGTTCGACGCATACCTGAAGAAACCGGTAGAGCCGGTGGAACTGGCCACGACCGTGGCCAGGATAGCCAAGCGGTAGCCGCGCCCCGCGACACGCCATCTCGGAGTGCGGTGGCGAAAGGAGGGTGTCTCAAAAACAGACGTTAGTCCCTTCGAGGAGCCGGGCGCCTGCGGCGCCGACAGACAAGAGTGTCTGTCCTACATTGAAACATCCGGCGAGAACTGAATGTAGGACAGACACTCCTGTCTGTCCGCGCCCGC
>DASWMP010000144.1:0-59028 GCA_036399695.1 Thermoanaerobaculia bacterium
GGTGGGGTCCCCCCCCCCACTCCGAGATTACTGCGCTACCGCGTGGCTCTGCGCTTCACTCGCACCTCTTTCAGCGCGCGCTCGAAGAAGGCGGCGGCATCTTCGCCGAGCGTGGCGTCCACGCCAACGGCGCGCAGCGCACCGTGCAGCAGCGCACCTTGCGCCCCGCAGCCGCCGCCGATGAGGAATGGCGGATCATCGCGGGTCACGTACGTCGTGGGGCTGGCGAACCGCGCCGTCCCCGCGCACGCCTCGGGCGAGCAGCCGAGCAGTTGCGTGATCGCATCCGCGGGCACGCAGCTTCCCGCCACCTGCAGCAGGTCCGTGGCGCCGCCGGAGACGACGGCCGCGCGGATGCGGGACGAGTAGCCCCAGTTTCCGCCGCTCTGGTCGTCGGGCGGAGCGTCGGCCGTCAGCGCCGCCAGTGCGGCGAGATGGCCGCCGGCCGCGCCGCGGCCCCAGATGCCGATGCGCGTGGAGTCGAGCCGGTAGAGGAGCTCGTTCGCGCGCAGCCAGCGGATCGCCGACTTGACGTCGCTCAGTTGCGCGGGGAACGGTGCGCTCGTGCTGGGGCGGAACTCGATCGACGCTACGGCGTAGCCGCGCGCGGTGTACTCGACCGGCAGCGTCTCATCGCGCACCGGCGAGGCCCAGTCGTTCGCGTTCACCACCACGATGACCGGATGGGGGCCGGCGCCGAACGGCACCGAGAGGTTGAGCCGCAGCGGCACGCCGCCGGGACGCGCGAACTCGAGGTTCGGGTACACGGCCGCGACCTCGTCGTCGTTGACGATCGTGACGACGCCGGTCGCGTCCGCGAGGATGCCGCCGGTGGCGTTCGACAGCGTGACGAAGAACGTCTCGCCCGGCTCGCGCTGTTCGTCGCCGAGGATCGTCAGTGTGATCCTGCGCCCCGTCTGGCCGGGGGAGAAGGTGATGGTGCCGCTTGCCGGTACGTAGTCGAGGCCGGGCGTGGCCGTGCCGCCGCCGGTGGTGTAATCGACGCTGATCGGGAAGAGCGCGGACGACGACAGCGTGACCAGCACGTCCACGAGCGACGAGCCGCTGTTGCCTTCAGCGCGCGAGGCATCGCTGACGGCCAGCGTCGACTGCGGCGCGACCACGTCGACGAACACGGTGGTCGTACTGCCGAGGTGCGTCTCGTCGCCCGAGTAATCGATGATGAGCGTGTGCAGGCCGCGTGAGAGCGGCCCGATGAGCACCTGCGCGGCGTTGTCCGTGACCTGCGCGCTGCCGAGGATCGTCGAGCCTTCGCGGATCGTGACCGTGCCGCCGCTGATGGTGCCGCCGGCCGGATCCGTCTCCACGACTACGTCGATTGGCAGCGTGTGGCCGGTCTCGGCGAGACCGTAGAAAGCGGACACCTTCGTGGCGAGGCGCGCCGGCTGGACGCGCAGCACCACGTCGTTGCCGGTGCCGCCGCTGTACGAGATGCGGAACGTCGTCTTGCCGACGTTGAACGTCGCCCCTTCGGGCAGCGGCTCGATCTCGCCGTTCGGCAGCAGACGGCCGAAGGTGCCGGAGATCGGATCGCTGTCGTCGTTGTCGAGGATGACGTACGTCGAGTCGACGGCCGGGTTGAAGTTGTTCGGGAGGACGACCTCCAGCGGCTTGTTCTCGATCAGCACCGTACCGTGCACCGCCAGGCGGTCGTTGCCGCCCGGATTGATGTCGACGATGTACGCGCCGAGCTCCTCCGGTGCGAACGCGCTCCCGCGCAGGACCGTATCGCGCGCGGTGAGTGTGGCAGCGTCGCGCGTCTCGCGCGCGCCGGGCGCGATGCGGCCGTACGCTTCGACGCGTCCGGCCGAACCGGTGCCGGCGAGCTCGTGGCTCACCCGGAACGAGGCCTCCGTCATCGTGCCGTTCAGCTCGAACCCGAACACGCCATCGAAGACCTGCCCGGTGAACGGATGCGTGCCGCCGACGCGGATCGTGTCGTAGACGACGACCGTGCCGTGTCCGGTCAGCGAACCGTTGAAGTCGCAGTCGAGGAGCGTGATCGTCTGGCCGTTGACCGCCAGCGACGTCACGCCTCCGGCGGCGATGAGCGCCGGTCCTTCCGCTTCGATCGGCGCGGTGAACGTGACCCGGCATTCGCCGTCGGCGATCTGCGTCTTCACCCGCACCGGATTGCCGCCGATGGTGAACGGCACGCTGCCGAACTGCAGCCGCTCGAGGACGATCGAGAGATCGTTGACCAGGACCGTGTTCGGCGACGGCTCGGCGAAGCGGAGCGTGTCGCCGTCCACCGGCACCTGCGCCGGGTTCCAGTTGCCTGGCGTCGACCAGCGGTTGTCGACGGCGCCGGTCCAGTCGAGACGCGCGGCGAGGGCATTCGGAGCGAGGGCGAGGGTGAGCGCGGCCACAACCGCCAGGGAGCGGAGCATGGCCGGCACTCTACCGGAGAGCGGCGGCTTCAGAGTGTGGCGATGCGCACAACTCTCGCCCTCGCCCGTGCTGCGCGGCCTTCGGTGGTCACTAGTTACGTCCGGTGCGGAAACGAATGAACGCATAGATGCCCTGGGGCTTGTGGCCGTACTGCGGCAGCTCTTCGAGCTCGTGCGTATTCGTGTGGTAGTCGATGTTCACACCGAGGCCGCCGCGCCACGCCGGGCGCGCGATGAAGTCGTAGATGTAGCCGATGGTGATGTGCGTCGACTCCTCCGTCGGCCCCTCGGCGCCGGTGTCGCCGAAGAGGTTCGCCGGCCGGTCGACCAGCTCGCCCCGCAGCATGAAGGTGTTGCGTCCGCCGCGCAGCGCCAGCTCGGCGCCGATCGCTTCGTAATCGGGGATGAGGGTCCCGTCGCCATCGCGGCGGGTCCAGAGCGCCGTCGCGGCGATGGCAGGGGAGCCCCAGGAGATCGAGGCGGACGTCGCCTCGCGCTCGTTGTCGTCTTCGCCCAGCTCGGCGCGCGAGACCTGGAGCGAGATGTTGCGCGTCGGCGTGAGCGTCAGGCGCGCGGAGCGGGAGTCGATGTCGCCGTCGGTGTCGATGTCGGTGTGGTCGTCGAAGGTGACGGCGTCGTGAAAGACGCTGCCTTCGAGGCTGATGAAGCTGGAGGTCCAGCCGAGGGTGACGACGCTGGTGGCGTCCTGTACGGATTCGTGGATCTCATAGCCATACGGCGCCTCGGCGAAGTCGATGGACGATGACCGCTGCGCGAAGGGCACGGCGCCGAAGGCCGGCTCGCCGATGGGGGCGGCGTAGAGGTGCAGCCAGGAGGCCTGCGTCGTGCGGACGCCGAGGTGCACGGCCGCTTCGCCGATCAGATCGTGGGGCCGCATGAAGTCGAGGAGCGGTCCGCCGGCTTCGGGCGATACGTACTGCAGGACCTGCGGATAGCCCTCGTCCGGTACCGTGTACGGTTCGAGCGAGACGCGGCCGCGGAAGAGCAGCGTGGCCCGGTCACCGAACAAGTCGCGGCCGAGGCCGATCGTGAGGAAGTTCGTGGAGAAGACTTCGTTGCGCTGCTCGGCCGGACCGCTCTCGCTGACGTACGTCACGAAGGCGGCGCTGTCGATGAACGCCTTCCAGGCCCCATCCGAGAAGAGGCGGGGGCCGCCGTCACCGGGGTTGGAGGCCGTGCCGGAGACGTTCCGCAGGAGCGGATTGACCGTCTGCTGCGTCTGGGCGGCGAGCGGAAAGGAGAAAAGCAGGGCGAGTAACGCAACAGCACGCTTCATGTCGCGCGCAGAAGTGCAACAGATGGGCCGGGTGTGTCAAGTTCTGGGTTGGCGGTTGGCGGTTGGCGGTTGGCGGTGGCAGTTGGCAGTTGGCAGTTGGCGGTTGGCAGTTGGCAGTTGGCGGTTGGCAGTAGACCGGGTTGCGGCCTGGCGGTTGCGCGGGAACCGGGGTCTTCTTCCGCTGCCAACCGCCAACTGCCAACCGCCAACTGTTTCACTCACCGCACTTCACGCCCGACCGGGTACAACCTCGCGCGCTGGTCGAAGTACGGGGTTTTCTCGTAGAACCAGCGCAGGCGGGCGGTGGCGCTGGAGCGGAAGGCCTCGTCGGAGGCGAGCTTCTGGCGGAACTCCTCGGCGAGCTTCGGGTCGTCGGCCAGCATCTTCGCGGCCATCGGCTCGATGGCGTACGGCTCGATGTACTCGGTGGGGCTGAGGATCGCGTTCAGGAAGCCCCACTGGAAGAGCGAGTCGGGCGAGGCCGGCTCGAGCAGCAGCACGGCGACCGTGCCGAGAGGCTGGTCGGTCGGCACGCGCACGGAGCCTGCCGGGAAGCGCTCGCGGCGGCGCTCGGCGACAGGTGTGGCGCTGACGCGCACGTGTCCTTCGAACTGCTGGGTGTCGAACTTCGGCTCCGTGAGGCGCAGCATCTCGACGTCCACTTCCCGCGGCGCGGCAATGCGCTCGTAACGGATGCCGTGCAGGTCGAGCTTCGCGATCACGTCCGGCCAGGAGGCCGGGACCCAGTACGCCGCCGGGCGGGTGACGGACGTCGCCGGCTGAGTGGACATGAAGTAGGGGATGCGCAGCGTCACCGGACGGCCGGTGTACTCCCAGCGGATGTCGCCGCTGACGCCGGAGAGCTGCGGTTTGGCCTCGATGCCGAGGAACTCCATCGTCGGCGTCGGGCCTTCGGGGCGCTTCCAGGTGCTCGTGACCTGCGTCGCCTGGCGCGAGCGGTCCTCGGACGTCGCGCGGCGGAGTGCGTCCCCGTTCGCGGCGAGCGCGCGCAGCGACTGCTCGAGGAAGACATACGTCCCGAGCACACGCTGGTCGTACGGCTTCAGCGAATGGTTCTCCAGCAGGACGGCGGCCATGTGCCGCGCGTCGCCGTAGCCGTGCGAGAGGCGCGGCTGCGACGGACTGTCGGCGATGCCTCTCGAGACGTCGTCGCCGGCGATGCCGAAGATCAGCGGGCCGGGAATGTGCCCCATCTGCTGCAGCCCGTTCGTCACCGCCGGGCGATAGGCCGTCTTCAGCCAGCTCGCGATCGAAGGGGAATGCGCGCCTTCGCCGTTGAAGCCGAAGGTGATGTCGTACTGGTAGTCGGCGCCGTCGGTGACGTGCAGGTCGAGGTAGAGGTCGGGATCGTACGTGCGGAGGGCGCGCAGCATGGCCTGCATCTCCGCCGTGTCTCCCTTCATGTAGTCGCGGTTGAGGTTGTAGTTCTGCGCCGTCGTGCGCCAGCCGCTGACTTCCGGCCCCCGCTGGTTCGGGCGGGAGAAGCGCGAGGTCCGCTCGTGGCCGTCGACGTTGAAGATCGGGACGAAGAGGAAGTTGACGCTGTCGAGCAGCTCTTTCTTCGTGCCCCGCACCGTCATGTCGCGGAGGAGCATCAGCCCCGCGTCCTTGCCGTCGATCTCGCCGGCATGGATGCCCCCCTGCGCGAAGAGGATCGGCTTGCGCTTCAGCGCCTCGGCGGTGAAGACGCGCTCCTTCGACGCGATCACCATCCAGATGTCGCGTCCCTCGGGCGACTTGCCGAGCGACACCATCCTCAACTGCGGCGCCGCCGCGACGAGCCGCCGCAGGTAGGCGACCGTCTCGTCATAAGCAGGTGTCTCCCGCAGCGACGACTGCTCGCTGGGCGTGACCCACGGATCGGACGCCGGCACCATGAGCTGCCGGCTGGCGCCGTCCCAGCGCGGGAGGGGCGGGAGGATGGCGGTCTGGAAAAGAAGGGCAAGTACCAGTGCGCGCATAGCGGGATGGATTGTAGGCTGATCTCGGAGTGCGCACGAAAAAGGCGGCCTCGCGGCCGCCCTGAATCACTTGCTGTGCGGCGCGTTACTTCGAGAAAACATCATCCACGTTCACGATGCGGACGTTCTCTGTCTTCACGCCGAGCTTGTAGTTGCCGATGACTTTGTCTTCCTCGGCCAGCTCCGGTTTCGGGGCGTCGTACTTGACGCTCGAGAACTCGTCCTTCACCAGGAGGTCACGCAGCCCTTCGGCGTCGGCCGCCACGATCACGACGTGGAGGTTCTTCGCCGAGAGGTACTTTTTGATCGCGCGGTTCACGTCATCGCGCGTCAGCTTCGCGTACTGCCCGCGCATGTACTCCGTGTACTCCGGCGTGCCGTACCACCACGAATCGAGGGCGTAGCCGGTGCGCTGGTTCTGATTCGACGTCATCAGATAGACGTTCTTCATCAGGTAGTCGCGCGTGTTGTTGAAGTCTTCCTGCGAGATGCCGTTGTCGATGATCTTCTGGAGCTCGAACAGGGCGATACGCATCGCCATCTGCGCGTTCTCCGGCATGACCGGACGGATCCACATCTCGAAGATCTGGTTGCGGCGGGCGATGTTCGGGCTGGGGAAGAACTGGCCGCCCGGACGATTGAAGTACTCGATGTACGCGTAGTCGCCGTAGTTCATGCCGCGCTTCTCGCGGATGCGGTCGTAGAGGTGCGACGACGACATGCGGTGCTCGCCGAGCCAGGAGCGGGCGATGTTGAGCGCCGCAAAGTCGGCGTCCTCACGCGTGATCGGCAGCGGGTGGCCCATGGAGATGGCTGTGGCGCGCGTGTCCTTCTTGATGATCGTCAGCTCGAGGCCGTTCGGCTGGTCAGCCGCGAACGGCTTGGCCGAGGCGATCGTCGTGGCCGCGGTGCCGGCGGGGAGCTTGGCCAGCGAGGTTTCGAGCTGCTTGCGGATGTCTTCCGAGTAATCGCCGGAGAGGCCGACCACCAGATTGCCGCGGGTGTAATTGGCGGCGATGAACTTCTTCACGTCGTCGAGCGTGATCGACTCGATGCCCGCCACCGTGCCGCGGACCGTGTGGCCGTAGGGCGTGCCGTTGAAGATCACGTTCTGCAGCTCTTCCTTGCCCAGCTCTTCCTCGTTGTTGTTGCGGAGGTCCTGCTTGAGGCCGTTGAGCTGCGCGTCTTTGATGCGCTTGAAGTCTTCCTCACGGAAGCCGGGGTCGAGCAGCATCGGCAGGACGATCGCGGCGAACTTCTTCCAGTTGTCCTTGTGCACGACGCCGGTGAAGGTCGTCATTTCCTTGTCGACCTGATCGAAGATCGAGCCGGCCATCGGATAGAGCGCCTTGTTGATCTCGCTCATGCTCATCGACTTCGAGCCGGCGTCCGTGAGCATCGACGCGGAGAGGGCGGCCAGCCCTTCCTTCCCTTTCGGATCGTTGGCCGAGCCGGCGGTGAAGAGGAGCTTGACCATCACGTTCGGGATGACCGACTTCTGCGTGATGAAGCGGATGTCGGCCTTCGCGGCGTCGCCCGCGGCGCTGGTCATCGGCGCATTCGACGCGATCGACGCCACCGAGGGCAGCTTGGAGATGCCCTCGGGCAGCGTGTCCTTCGAGAGCGTCGTGACGATGAGGTTCTTGTCGGTGAAGTACTTCTTCGCCGTCGTCTGGATCGTCGCCGGCGTGACTTCATTGAGGGCGGCGAACGCCTTTTCGATCGTCGCTGCCGGGCTGCGCTCGTAGTGCGCGTAGCTGGCCAGCGTGCCGGCGATGGCGTCGGTGTTGTCCATCGCCCGGAGGAACGAGTAGCGGGCGTTCGACTTGGCGTCGGCGACACGCTGCGCGTCGAGCGGCTTCTCGCGCAGCGAGGCGAAGGTCTTCATGATCTCGTCGCGGACGTAGACCGTGTCCTTCGGGTTCTTCACGCGGGCGAAGACGGTGTAGATGCCGGGGTCGAAGCCGGCGCCGCCGTTGACGAAGAGCTGGTCGACCTTCTGCTCCGTCTCCACGAGCCGCTTGTAGATGTCGGACGTCTGGCCGAACTCCAGGTCGACCATCGTGTCCATGGACGCGGAGTCACGCACGTCGAAGACGGAAGGGCCATGGAAACCGACGGAAACCCACGGGAGGGTGGGGGAGGTCCAGGGGACGTGCGCGTAGATCGGCCCCTTGTGCTCCGGCTCCTGCGGGATGTCGGCCTTGAACGTGCCGCGCTGCCATTTGCTCCAGTACTTCTCGACGAGCCGGAAGACGTTCTCCGGATCGACGTCGCCGGCCACGATCAGCGTCGCCTTCTCCGGGCGATACCAGCGGGAGAAGAAGACCTTCGAGTACTCGTACTGGTTGGGCATGTCCTCGATGTCCTTGAGGAAGCCCATGGTGGTGTGCTTGTAGGTGTGGGTGGTGTAGGCGTTATCGCGCTGCACCTCGATCATCTTGCGGATCGGGGAAGCGCTGTTCTTGTTGTACTCGCCGAGGACCGCGCGCGCTTCGGTCTTGAAGGGGGCTTCCTCGTAGGCGAGGTTCTGGAAGCGGTCGGCCTCGATCTCGAGGATCTTCTCGAGGTCTTCCTTGGCGAACGTGACGTGGTAGTTCGTCAGGTCGTCGGAGGTGTAGGCGTTCTGGCGCGCGCCGGCCTTGGTGATGATCGAGGTGTAGACATCCGGCGGATACTGCTTCGTCCCGCGGAACATCATGTGCTCGAAGAAGTGGGCGAAGCCCGACTTGCCCGGCTCGACCTCGTTGCGCGACCCGGTCTGCATCGGAATCTGCACCGAGACGATGTTGGGGAACCCGGTCGGCACGACGACGACCTTGAGCCCGTTCTCGAGCGTCTTCTCGGAGATCTTGAACGGCAGGATCTTTTCGGCCTTCTTCTGCCCCTGAGCTGCGACGGTCATCGGCAGCATCATCGCGCAGAGCATGGCCACGACGGTTCGTTTACGCGACATTAACTCTCCTCTAGTGTTCGCTTGCGACAGATTGCCGCAGGATTGCTTACGAGAGAACAAAGGGGAGGTTGCGGCAATGCCGCCGGGTGGGGGGCGTTGTCCGTTGCTGGTTGTCCGTTGCCGTAATGCTCAGAGCAGGCGCAGCCTGTCGTTCTCTGCTGGCTGCCTTACGAATCGAACGCCACGCCGCCGATCGGGCGGCGCGTACCGCGCGAGGCCGGATCGATCCGCCCGTCCATCAGCTCGCGCAGGTTGGTCATCTCCAGGAAGAGATGCCGGTGCCGGATGCAGTGCACCGCGATGGCGAAGAAGAGGATCGACAGCACCGCAAAGTACACCCGCGAAGCCGGCGTGCTGGCCGGGAGCGGTGCGGCGGAAGTGCCGAGGAAGAGCTCCTGCAGCAGGATCAGAGCGAAAAGCGGCAGGGGGAAGAAGACGAGCGCGGAGAGGAAGCGGCTCGCCTGGATGTTGAAGTACGGGCGAAGCGTGAGGATGCTGACGGAGAGGAAGAAGCCGAACGCCAGGTAGGCGGCCATGTGGATCTCGGCCAGCGTCGCCGAGGCGGCCACGTCACCGCGGACGAGCCGCCACTGCACGAGCAGCGCGCCGGCGAGACACGCCAGCGCGCCGGCCACGGCGAATACACCGAGAAACGCGCCGAACAGATTCCGGGCCGCCAGCAGCGCCGACATCCTCAGGAAGATCGCCGCGATGGCCAATCCTGCCAGCAGCGCCACGAAGATGGCCCAGGGCGAAGCGGCCGACAGCGGCAATCCTACGAAGGCCAGTCCTGCGGCTTCGAGCTCGCGCAGCGCTTCCGCGCCGCTCGTGAGCGCCAGAAACAGGCAGAAGGCCGTGCCGACGTAGAAGAGGATCTTGGGCATCTGGTGAGTCGTCAGTTGGCAGCAGGCGGTTGGCAGTCGAACCACCTGCCTACCGCCAACTGCTCACCACCAACTATTCTTTCATCGAGATTATATGGTCCAGCCTGATTTCCAGCGGACCTGAATCGGATGCGAAGCGGACGAACTCGGCGCCTTCGGTCGTGTACACGTCCTCGATCTTACCCCGTTCCTTCTGCGTGACACCCTCGAGCTCGAACTCGAGCTCCACTTCATTCTTGTGCATCGCTGCGGCTTCGAGCTGGTCGTGGTAGTCGCACGATACGGGCTCGTAACGTTCTTCGGCCATGCATACCTCCGCTACCTCTAATTACAACATCGATGCCGAGGCCGCCCGGGCCGAATCTGTTACGATTCGCGCGGTCCGATGAGTCTCTTCGAATTCGACAGCTTCGCCTCGGCGACGCCGCTTTTCTTCGCCGTCGTCCTCCTCATCATCCTCGTCGTCTCGTTCCGTTCCCGAGCCGTCGTCTTCTGCCAGTACCTCGAAGCGATGACCGGCATCCGCCTGGAGCCCTCCGACGTCCGCCGCGTCTACAAGCAATCCGGCCGCGAAGGCGTCCGCGAGCTCTTCCTCGACCTCATCATCAAAGAGGACCTGAAGGAAGGGCCGATCGAGATTCCGGAGGAGCGGTAGGACGGCGGGAGCGCCGCTTCCCGGACCGGTGCGGCACTAGCCCCTCTCGATTCCATACAATCCCCCCTCCGATGGCGCTTTGGTTCTTCTTTGTCCTCACCCTTCTGCTGCCCGGCGTGGCCATTCTCTGGATGTTCCGGAGGTCGCCGAAGCCGCGGATCGGGTGGGTGGCCACGTTTGCGTTCGCGGCCTCGCTCGTGGGCGTCAGCGTCGTGGCGGCGCCGTGGGGGTGGCTCGGGGTTGGCGTCCGGTTGCTGCTGGTGCTCATGTTCCTCACGGCCGTCATCACCTCCTGGCGGCGGACCGATGCCGAGCCGCAGACGGACGGCCCGTTCTTCCTGATCGCCCGCTTCCTCCTGGCCCTCTTCTTCTTCAACGGCCTGGGACACGCGATGGCCGGGTGGCGGGAGCCGTCCGGTGCCGTCGACATGCAGTTTCCGCTGGCCGAGGGGGTGGCCATCGTCGCGCAGGGAGGCTCGACGATGACGTTGAACATCCACAACATCGACGCCTCGCAGCGCTACGCCCTCGACCTCTCCCGCCTCAACGGCATCGGCATGCGCGCGTGGGGCATCCTCCCGGATGACCCGGCCCGCTACGCCGCCTTCGGGACGCTCGTCGTCAGCCCCTGCGACGGGACGGTCCTCTCGGCCGTCGACGGTCTGCCGGACAACCGCGTCGGCCAGACCGACCCGAAGAACCTGGCCGGCAACCACGTCGTCCTCCGCTGCGGCGAGGCCACGGTCTACCTCGCGCACTTTCAGCGCGGAACCGTGGCCGTCAAGCCGGGCGCCATCGTGAGGCGCGGCACGCCGCTCGCCCGCGTCGGCAACTCCGGCAACACCACCGAGCCCCACCTGCACATCCACGCCGAGCGGGGAGGGACGAAGCTCGGCTCCGCGCCGGGCGTCCCGCTCACGTTCGGCGGACGCTGGCTGGTGCGGAACAGCCTCGTTTTCTGAGCCCGCCTCGTCACGACAGCCCGCGTTTTCGTCCCTGGTTGACGGGAGTCCGTCCCGACATGGAAACATTGCGGCGGCTCTGCCGTTCAACAACCCGTCACAACTTCGTTCCAGGAGGATCCAGGATGAAAGCCATCCGTTTGGCGGTCGCGGCAGCCGCGCTCGCCCTCGCTACACCCCTGTTCGCGGCCGACAGATTCGAGGCGCTGGTCAGCGGCTACAAGAACCTGCAGGCCGGCGACGCTGCCACGGTCAACGGCCAGACATTCAAGATTGGCCACATGAAGATCACGCTCAACTCCGGCAAGGCCGCTCGCGTCACGGCGGCCGGCGAGCCGGTGGGGCTGTTCTTCGTCGGTCAGGGCTCGTTCCAGTACGTCTCGACAGACAAGGTCGAGATGCCGATCGTCGCCTACAACGCCAAGAAGGAAGCGAAGCTCAATGCGAACGTGCAGGGCACGGAGGCGGTCCTTTCGGACACGTTCACTGAGATCCTGCTCGTGGGCGGCGGCGTCGAGCTGCCGCAGATCACTGGCGCCGGCGCCGGATCCGTAGCCGAGGAGCTGAAGAAGAACGTCGAGCTGTTCGATCGCGACCGCAACACGCCCGGCGAGCACCAGCTCATCGTGCAGAAGCTCGCCTACCCGGCGGCCAAGGTCGTCCGGGCGCAGATCCGCGGCGGTGGTGACAACGTCGTCTATGTTTACGATGGTGCCGAGACCACCGAGGAATCGCTCTCGCTGCTCAAGAGCATCGACACGCAGGAGCGCACGGTCAAACAGTGGCTCCGTTCGCCCACGATCTCGTCGCTCCCGATCGACCGAGATCGCAAGACGCCGCCGAAGGCGCCTTACATGCTGACGAACCTCGATTACACCCTCCTCGCTGACGGCGAGAACGCGAAGATGACCGCGACCGAGACGATCGTCCGACCGGCCCAGGCGAAAGTGTTGCGCTTCACGCTCAACGACCTCGTGATCGCCCGCGCGGGTGTGGCGCCGCGCAAATATCGCGTCAACAGCATCAAGGACGAAGCGGGACGCTCACTGCCGTTCGACTTTACCGATAATAGCCTGCTCGTCAGCGTCGACGGCATTCAGGGCGAGACCATCAAGCTGACGTTCGACATCGAAGGTGACTACCTCTACCGCCCGAACGGCGACGCTTTCTGGCAGCTCGGCGTCGAGCCATGGTTCCCGCAGCCGGACCTCAACGGTCAGTACTACACCGTCCACTCGACCGTGAAGGTCAAGAAGCCGTTCATCGCCTTCGCGCCCGGCAAGACCATCCGCCGCGAGCAGGAGGGGGACTACAACGTGGTCGAGAACAAGCTCGACTCCCCCGTGCAGTTCGCGGTCGTGCACGCGGGCAAGTACGAGTACTCGGAAGAGACGCGCAACGGTCTGACCGTCCGCGTCGCCGCGTATGCCGGCAAGAACGAGCGAGCGTCCAAGCAGCTCACGAATCTCACGTACCAGATCATCGAGTACTACCAGTTCTTCCTCGGGCCGTTCCCGTTCGACGAGTTCAACATCATCCAGATCAACGACTGGGGCTACGGCGTCGCTCCTCCGGGAACGATGTTCGTCACCAACCAGGTCTTCCAGCCGACCATGGGTGAGCTCAACCGGATGTTCTCGACCGGTTCGAACGAGCTGTTCGCCCACGAGATCGCCCACCAGTACTGGGCCCACTCACTCAAGATGCCGAGCATCGAGGAGCAGTGGCTGACCGAATCCTTCGCCGACTACTCGTCCGCTCTCGCGATGCGTAAATACAAGGGTGAGGCCGTCTACAACCGCATCGTGGCCAAATGGAAGCAGGCGGCCAAAGACGCGGGCAGCGTTGCTCCGATCGCGCTGGCGAACCGCATTGCCGGCGACCCGCAGGACGCCTTCATGCGGCGCTACGGCCTCCTCTATAACAAGGGGCCGTACGTCCTCTATGCGTTGCACAAAGAACTGGGCGACGACCAGTTTCTGACAGTCCTGAAGTCGTACCAGAAGTCGCGCCGCTTCAAGTTCGGCAACACCGCCGAATTCGCGAATCTGATCCAGTTCGTCACGAAGAAGGACTACATGCCGTTCTTCGACAAGTACTACTGGGGTACGGAGATGCCGCAGTAAGCAAGCGTCGAGTTGGTCACAGAAGGAAAGGGCGGCGTGCCTCCGCCCTTTCCTTCACTTACTCCGATCACTCCGCCGGCGATCTGAGGCGATCTCAAATTGAGGTCCGGCAACCTCGAATCAAGGTCTGGGGCTCCCCACCCGCCGTACAATGTGGCCGGTCCGTCATGCATCGTCCTCTTCTCCTGGTAGCTGAGCCGCTCGTGCGGGAGCCGGCCTGACCGTGTTCGACCCGCTCTTCAGCCTCGGCGCCTACACCTTCTCCCTCTATTCACTCTTTCTCTCCTTCACGGCCGTCGCCGCCCTGGCTCTGGCTATCCACGTCGTGCGCAGGGAGAGAGGGAGCCGCATGGGCTGGTGGTTCGCCGGCCCGACCGGCCTGCTCACCGTCTGGCTGCTGGCCCGGGTGATGGCCGGCGCCTCGGTCACGGAGCAACTCGGCGAAGCGTGGGCCCGCGCCGGATACCTGGCGTTCCCCTTCCTTCCCGTGGCCTTCCTGCAGTTCGCGTACGAGGCGGTCGGCAGCGGACGCCGCCCGCGCTGGCTCACCCGCTTCTGCGCGCTGGCCGCCGCCGTCTTCAGCATCGTGGCGTTCACCACTTCCCACGTCATCGCCGGCGTCCTCACGCATCCGTGGGGCTTCTATCCCCGTTATGGCCGTTTCGGGTGGACGTTCATCCTCTTCTTCTCCGTGGTCGGGGTTCTGAGCCTGACGGTGCTCCTTCGGGCGGTCCGGCGGCTGCCGGAGAGCCGGCAACGGCATCGGTTGAAGCACTTCGCCATCGCGTATGCCGCCGGCTTCGCCGGCACGATCGACTTTGCGGCCGCATACGGTGCGCCGATCGTGCCGCTCGGCGCGGTCGCCGCCCTGGCGGTGGTGGTGCTGGTGGGGCGGGCCATCCGCAGGTACCAGTTGTTCGACATCACGCCGGCCTTTGCCGCGAAGAACATCGTCTCGACGATGTCGGACGCACTGATCGTCACCGACGACGAAGGGTGGATCCGCATCGTGAACGATGCCGCCTGTGAGCTCAGCGGCTACCTGCGCGCGGAGCTGCTCGGCGCGCCGATCGGCCAGCTCTTTCCTGTGATGGAGCCGGGCGACCGGGAGCTGCGGCGGCGCGAAGGTCCGCCCATCCCGGTCAGCATCGCCGTCTCGGCGCTTCGCGAAGGTGAACGGCGCGCCGGCACGGTCGTCATCGCGCACGATCTCCGGGAGCGTCTGCGCATCGAGCAGGAGCTGCGGCAGCAGGCGTTGCGTCTGTACACGGAAGAGATGCGGCGGCAGGCGGAGCTCGAATACCGCGACACCTTCGACGCCATCCAGATGCCGTTGATCCTCCTCGATGCGAACGGGATCGTGCAGCGGGCGAACCGCGCCGCACTCGCCCTCGCGAATGGCGAAGAGGTCATCGGCCGGGCGGTGAACGACCTCTCCTCCGACGAGCTGTGGCCGGAGATCGGCCGCCGCGTCGCCACCGCGGACGGCTCGCAGCGCGTGCAGTTCGAGGACAGCGCCGGCACTTCGTGGGACGTTGCCGTCGACGTCATCGGCGCTGAAGGGGAGCGGCGCATCATCGTGGCGGCGCGCAACATCAGCGCGATCGTGCAGCTCCAGCGCTCCCTGCGCCGGAGCGAGACGATGTCCGCCCTCGGCACGCTCCTCGGCGGCGTCGCCCACGAGGTTCGCAATCCTCTTTTCGCGATGTCTTCCACGCTCGACGCGTTCACCTCTACCTACGGCGCACGCGAAGAGTACCGGCAGTTCGCGCAAGTGATGCACACGCAGCTCGACCGGGTCAGCAATCTCATGTCCGACCTCCTCGAGTTCGGCCGTCCGGCCCCCGCCGCCCTCACGCCGCAATCGATTCGCCCGCTCGTCGAGGAGGCGATCAGCCAGTGCGCCGATGAAGCCGCGGCCGCGGCGGTGAAGATCGTCTGTCACCATGCCGGTCAACCCGACGTCATCAACGTCAGCGACCACCGGCTCCTGCAGGCATTCAGCAATCTGGTTCGTAATGCCGTGCAGTATTCGCCTCCCGGAGGCACGGTCGCGGTACGCGTCGACAGGGTGGCTCGTAACGGGGCGGACATCATCGTCTATAGCGTCACCGACCAGGGGCCGGGATTCAACGTCACGGAGCTCAAACAGGTATTCGAGCCGTTCTTCACCCGCCGGAAAGGGGGCACCGGCCTCGGGCTGGCCATCGCCCGCGCCGTCGTGGAGCAGCATCACGGCACCATCGCCGCCGCGAACCTGCCGGAAGGCGGCGGAATCGTCTCGATCGAGCTGCCGGTGGCCGGATAGCTGGCGGCGGCGTTCGACGGATGGCAGCGACGTATGCGGAGGTGAAACGTGCGCGCGCGATTTCTCGCGTGACGGACAAGATTGTCCGTCTTCCACGAGAACCTGCGCCTCATGTCCTTCTAATCATCGGCGACGCTGTTTTTATTTGCGCGAATCGCGCGGATGACCTATGTTCCTCGGACACGTCCCGGAGGTCGGTATGCGCATCGTGCGAACTGTGGTGATTGGGTGCGGCATCGTCTGCGCGGCGGGAGCCGTGTGGGCAGCCGGAGAAGTCACGCCGTCTGCCGCAGCCGTGATCGACGCCCTCCGGCAGGGAGACCGCCCGGCCGCGGTCCGCGCGCTGCGCGACGTCGACGATCCGGCGGCACTGGCGGCCGCTCTCGCCGAACTGGCCGGTGACCCGAAGGCGTCGCTCGACGTCCGCCGTGACACCCTCGAGGTCCTGGCCCAGGTTCCGGGCGACGTGAGCGCCACGGTATTGCCGGCCTTCGAACGTGCCACCGCCGAGGAACTGCGGCGGGAGTTGGTGGAATCGATGCCGGCGCATCCGTCGCTGCTCGCGCTGGCGGCGGACGGCAAGGCACGCTGTTCCCTCCGGGCTGCTGCCGCCACCCGGTACTGGCATGCCGGCGGCGACCGGAATGCCGTCCACCGGCTGTTCAACGACCCGGCGACGCCGCCATGCCTCGCCATCGCCGCCGCTCCGCTGGTCCAGCAGGACCTCGACCGCGGCGACGTGCCGGTGATCGCCGCTTCGGCGTCCCGCTACATCCAGGAAGGCTATGGCCGCACCGAGCTCGTCGAGCTGCTGGCTGCCGCGGTGGCCCGGCTGCCGGTGCCGGACGCGAACCGCATCGATCACTCGATGCTCGACCTCGTGGCCCGCCCGGCGCCGGCGCACCGCCGGATCGCCGCGCTGCTCTACCTGCAGGAGCGGGGCATCCAGGCGCCGCCCGACCCGGCGCTGCTCCTCCGCGTTGCCACGGACGACACCGCGTCCGAGGCGCTCCGCGAAGCGGCCCTCGGCGCGATCGGCTCACTCGGCCGTCTCGATCCGCAGCTCACCGGCCGGCTGACGAACTTCGCCTCCCGCCCGGAGCTGCAGCCCCGGCTTCGCCGCGCTGCTTTCGACGCTCTCGGCGCCGTCGGTGCGGCGCCCCAGCGACCCACCCTCGCCTCGGCCGCGACCATCGTCGCGCCGCCGGCGCCCGCCGATCTCCGCTTCGAGATGCCGCGCATCAGTCCGGCCTTCGTCCTCCTGCTCCTGGCCGGGCTCGCCGCCATCGCCATCTACCTCTTCAAGCCGCTCCTGCTGCTGAAGGCCGGCCTCTATCCCCGCCGTGCCCTCGACGCCTGGATCGGCCAGCACCTCGCCACCGCCCGCGAGCGCTTCGAGGCGCGCGAGACCGTGAAAGCACGCACCATCTGGGTCCCGCTCCCGCTGCAGCTCGGCGACGAGCGTGTCGAAGCCGACGACGCCGACGACGCCCTCCGCGCGCTCTTCGGTCAGAAGGACTGCGTGATGCTCGTGACGGGGGAGGGCGGCTCCGGCAAGACGACTCTCGCCGTGAAGCTCGCGCAGGATGCGCTGGCCGCACGGCTCACCGGCACGCCGATGCTCCCGGTCCTCCTCGAGCAGGACTTCGGCGTTTCCTTCCTCGACGAGATCCGCAACGAGCTGCGCGAGCTGACGCAGACCGACCTCTCCGCCCGCTTCGTCCGCCAGCTCCTCCGGAAGAAGCGCGTGCTCCTCGTCGTCGACCACTTCTCCGAAATGCGCGACGCGACGCGGAAGCAGGTCGATCCGCGCGTGGCCGCTGCCGTCGTCATCACCTCGCGCAACGATGAGGCGCTCCCACATACCGCCGTGGCCCGGCCGACGCGCGTCCGCTGGAGCGATCTCACGCGATTCATGGAGCTCTACCTCCGCCACAAGGACAAGCTCGAGCTCTTCAGCGACGAGGAGTTCCACGAAGCCTGCCGCCACCTCGCCGAGATCACCAAAGGCGGCGATTCGACGATCCTCACGGCCAAGCTGTTCACGGACCTCGTCGTCTCGGCGAAGGAGAAGAAGCTCGACATCCTCCCGACCAGCGTCCCCGACCTGATGCTGCGCTACGTCAGCTTCATCAATGTCTCGCGGCAGCCGTCGGACCCCGATAACTGGCGGATCCAGCGCGCGGCCAAGCTCGTCGCCTGGGAGTGCCTCAAAGGGGAGCTCACCCCCACAAGCGCCCACCTCGACGACGTCCGTCGCGCCGTGGGCGAAGAGGACGCAGAGGAGCTGCTCGAATACCTCGAGCGCGATCTGGCCCTCATCGAGCTCTGCGAGCCCGCCCGCACCCGCGTCCGCTTCACCCTCGACCCCCTGGCCGAATACCTCGCCGCCCTGCACATCACCGAGCAGCATGGCCCCGACGCCGCCAAGTGGGAAGCCTGGATCGAAACCCTCCCCGACAACGGCCAGAAAATGCGCGGCTTCCTAAGGGCAGTGCTGGACTGCATCGGCACCGGGGAGGAACTGGACCTGGCGCGGGAGGCCTTGCGGCTGAGAATGACGGTGTTCGCCGCGGCGGCGTAGGGGAGACGATGGGACCTATCGGACAGATGGGGACCTCAGATGCCTGCTTCAGGCTTCCAAGACTCTCATCGGTCCTGTCGGTACGATAGATCCCAGCGTGCCGAGATCCGTGACCGCCGCCGGCTTCACCGTTACATCCCACTTGTAGTGAGGCGTGAAGGTTCTGGCCCGAACGATCACGTCGAGTGCCATGGCCGGCACCTCACAGCTCCAGGCGCCGTTCTCGGCGACGGCGCAGTCGACGGTCGTACCGCGTGCAATCGGGCCGTGCTGCGTCGGGTGCGGCGGCGATTCGAGAACGAGCTGGAAAGACGAAGGAAGTGGCTGGTCGGTTGCGGCGGGAATGAACCGCCCTCGCAAGGTACCGGTGCGCCAGACCTCGAGCGTCGGTGCGAGACGCTGTTTCGGCATCCAGAAACCGGGCGCTCGGAGCTCAGCCTCCCACGGGCGATCCACGTCATCATCGAGTGTCGCCTTGCCGCGCTGGACGGCGATCTCGAGCGTCTCCGAACCATCGCGCAGCACGAGCGTGCCGTGGACGTCGCACGGCTCGGTGGTACGGCATACCGTGACAATGGGAAGGCCGGCCTGAATGCTTCCGGCGGCAAGTGCCGCCAGCAAGCTGATAAAAATGTGACGCACGGCTCAGCCGTTGACTGTTATGTACAGACACATCGAACCAGTGGCTTCGCACACACAAAACTCGCGCATGCAGGTGATCCGACATTCTTCGTTACCCCGGTTGCCGTCGTCCGGATCGGTGCACGCGATAATTGCTGATCCGTTCGACATGGGTTCAGCGCGGCACGCTTTGCACGCTTGTCCAGCGAAGGCCGGCAACGCACCGAACATGAACATCACCAAAGCGACGAGAACCCCGAACCGTCCCAGCTTCCGCATGATGCCTCCTGTCCGCTTATGTGCATGAATTAAAGCAGGACGGCGAGGGTGCGTCAACGGATACCGATGAGAGTCTCCCGAGTGCACCGATCGGTGTGCCTTCCGGGTTCTGACTTCATCTAAAATACCTCCCGCCCTCATGTCCTTCGTTCATCTCCATCTCCATACTGAATACTCCCTTCTCGATGGTGCCTCCCGGCCGGAGGCGTTGGCTAAACGTGTGGCCAAGCAGGGGATGCCTGCCTGTGCGATCACCGACCATGGCAACATGTTCGGGGCGGTCGAGTTTTACAACGCCATGAAGAAGGAGGGGGTCAAGCCGATCATCGGCTGCGAGATGTATGTCGCGTATGGCTCCCGGTTCGACAAAGCGGGAGTCGAGGACGGGCAGGCGGACGCCGGGGCGAACAATCACCTGATCGTGCTGGCGCAGAACGATACCGGTTACAAGAATCTGGTCAAGCTCGTGTCCGCCGGCTACACGGAAGGTTTCTACTACAAGCCTCGCATCGACAAGGAGCTGCTCCGCGAGCATCGCGAAGGGCTGATCGTCCTCTCGTCCTGCCTGAAAGGGGAGGTGTCGCAGAGCCTCGCCGGCGGGAACTGGCAGAAGGCGAAGGATGCGGCTCTGGCGTACCGGGAGATCCTCGGGCCGGACAACTTCTTCCTGGAGATCCAGGACCACGGCATCCCGGACCAGCAGAAGATCGTCCCGATGATGGCGAAGCTCGGCGATGAGGTCGGGCTGCGGATGGTGGCGACGAACGATTCGCACTATCTGGACAAGTCCGACGCTTTCGCGCACGAGGTGCTGCTCTGCATCGGCACCGGCAAGACGCTCAACGACGAGAAGCGGATGAAGTTCTACTCCGACGACTTCTACGTCAAGGGGCCGGACGAGATGCGCCGCGTCTTTAACGACTACCCCGAGGCTGTCGACAACACGGTGCGGATTGCGGAGCGGGTGAACCTCTCGCTCGACGTCAAAGGGCATCACCTGCCGAAGTTCCCGGTGCCGGAGGGCTCTACGCTCGCCGATCACTTCGCGAAGGTCGCGCGGCTCGGTCTCGACAAGCGGATGAGCGCGATGGCGCACCTCTTCGCCGCGAAGCGGAAGAAGCACGAGCCGAAGGAGTACTTCGACCGGCTCGAGCGCGAGATCGAGATCATCAAGAACATGCAGTTCCCCGGCTACTTCCTGGTGGTCTGGGACTTCATGAAGTACGCGCGCGATCACGGGATCCCCGTGGGGCCGGGCCGCGGTTCCGCGGCAGGCTCGCTCGTCGCGTACTCGCTAGGTATCACGGACGTCGATCCGCTCGAGTACGACCTGCTCTTCGAGCGTTTCCTGAACCCGGAACGCATCTCGATGCCGGACATCGACCTCGACTTCTGCATGAACCGTCGCGGCGAGGTCATCGACTACGTACGCGACAAGTACGGCAAGGAGAACGTCGCCCAGATCATCACGTTCGGGACGATGGCGGCGAAGTCGGTCGTGCGCGACGTCGGGCGCGTGCTCGGACATCAGTACGGTTTCGTTGACAAGATCTCGAAGATGATTCCGGGTGGCCCTGGCGTCACGCTGACGGATGCGAAGAAGGATTCGCCGCAACTCGCCGAGGCGATCAAGAACGACGCCGAGGTGAAGAAGATCATTGAGATCGGCGAGAAGCTCGAGGGCTTGTCGCGGCACGCCGGCATGCACGCGGCCGGCGTCGTCATCACGCCGGAGCCGGTGACGAACTACGTGCCGCTGTATCGCACGAACCGCGATGAAATCGTGACGCAGTTCGACATGCGTGTCGTCGAGAAGATGGGCCTGGTGAAGATGGACTTCCTCGGCCTGCGCACGCTCACGGTCATCGACGACGCCGTGAAATCGGCCAAGTCGGTCGACGGTGTCACGATCGACGTCGACACCCTGCCGCTCGACGATCCGGAAGTCTTCCGCCTGTTCCAGGAAGGACGCACGAAGGGTGTGTTCCAGTTCGAGTCGGGCGGCATGGTCGACCTCCTGCGGAAGGCGAGGCCGACG
The DNA here is from genome assembly GCA_036399695.1 of Thermoanaerobaculia bacterium. Taxonomy (GTDB): domain Bacteria; phylum Acidobacteriota; class Thermoanaerobaculia; order Gp7-AA8; family Gp7-AA8; genus DASVEE01. Next base: position 21,104 of record DASWMP010000144.1, read on the forward strand.
CAGTTCGAGGATCTCGCGGCGCTCAACGCGCTCTATCGCCCCGGCGCACTCGACGCGGGCATGGTCGACGTCTACGTGAAGTGCAAGAGCGGCACGCAGAAGCCGAAGTATCTCGTGCCGGTGATGAAGGAGCTGCTCGACGAGACGTACGGGATCATCGTCTATCAGGAGCAGGTCATGCAGATCGCGCAGCGGGTCGCGAATTACTCGCTCGGCCAGGCCGACCTGCTGCGCAAGGCGATGGGCAAGAAGGACGCGGCGGTCATGGCGGCCGAGCGCGGCAAGTTCGTCGACGGCGCGGTCGCCAACGGTTACGACAAGAAGAAGGCGAACGAGATCTTCGACTACATCGAGCCGTTCGCCCGCTACGGTTTCAACAAGTCGCACTCCGTGGCTTACGCGCTGGTGGCCTACCAGACGGCGTGGCTGAAGGTGCACCACCCGCGGCACTTCATGGCGGCGCTGATGTCGTCCGAAATGGACCGCACGGACGCGGTGGTGAAGTTCATCGGCGAAGCGAAGCAGATGGGCATCGAGGTGATGCCGCCGGACATCAATGAATCGAACTTCCTCTTCACGGTCGTCGGCCCGAACATCCGCTTCGGCCTCGGCGCGGTGAAAGGCGTCGGCGAGAGCGCGATCGAGTCGATCCTCGCGGCGCGCCAGAGGCTCGGCCGCTTCAAGTCGCTGCTGGAGTTCTGCGAAGCAGTCGACCTCCGCGCCTGCAATAAGAAGGTGCTGGAAGCGCTGATCAAGTCGGGCTCGTTCGATTTTCTCGGGACGTCGCGGCGCGCGCTCTTCGAGCAGCTCGAATCGACGGCCGACTCCGCCCAGCGAGCGAAGGACGAGAAGGAGCGGGGCCAGAACTCGCTGTTCGGCATGTTCGGCGGCGGGCAGTCGACGCTGTCGGTCTCGGACGATGAGAGACGGGCTCCTGTGGCAGCGAAGATGCCGGAATGGCCGGAAGACGAGCGGCTGCGCTTCGAGAAGGAAACGCTCGGCTTCTACATCACCGGGCATCCGCTGAACAAATTCAACGAAGAGCTGAAGCTGTTCGCGAATGCGACGACGGAGACGCTGTACAAGCACGTCGACGAGACGGTGAACATCGGCGGGATCGTCTCGCAGATCAAGAAGTCGAAGATCAAGAAGGGGCCGAACGAGGGGAAGATGATGGCGAAGTTCTTCCTCGACGATCAGTTCGGCACCGTGGAAGTGGTCTGCTTCTCCGACCTCTATTCAAAGTACCAGCGCTGGCTGGAGAACGGTGTGGCCATCCTCGTCACGGCAGCCGTGAAAGACACGGGCGGGATGCAGACCGGACGGAGCGCGTCGCTGCAATCAGCCGAGCAGTCGGCGAATGCGATCGATGACGAGTACGGCGGCCATCCGGAGACGTCGCGGGCCCGCGTCTCGGCGTACGAGATCTCGTACTACGAGGTGGGCGAAGAGGACGAGGATCGCGATCCGAAGGAGCTCGAGCGTGAGCGGGTGGGTGCGGACGTCGACAAGTACATCGTCGGCGGCGGTCTCTTCGGCGGCGCGCCGGCCGAGGAGGATGAGTTCAACGCGGTGGCCCGCGAGTTGGCGTCCGTGACCGAGCTGACGCCGGAGGTGGCGACGAGCTTCGCCTCGCACGCCGCGGCGTTCCACGAGTCGCCGATCACGCCGGAGCTCTCGGCGCTGGAGATCACGCCGCTGGACGGCATCCGCGACAAGAAGGTGAAGGAGATCTCGCTGGAGGTCGCGTACGAGGCGATGAGCGAGGACACGGTGCGCAAGATCCGGGAGATCGTGGAGGAAAACCTGGGCGAGATCCCGCTGAGTGTGACGATCGTCCAGTTGCCGGAGTCGCTTGCGGCCAGTGCCGGCCCTCAGCTCAAGCTGCGCGTGAATCATCATTTCAAGGTGCAGCCGGGCCCGGGGCTGACGCACGCGTTCGAGCAGGTCCACGCGAACCCGCGATACCTGTTCTAGCGACGAGGTTGACGACGAGAGGCCTCCGGCGGGCGGGCACGGCCCGCGGCGCTGGTTGGCCAAGCCGCAGTCGACCCTACTTACTAACATGTTCATCGCGCCGCCGTGCGCTGAGCCTGAGGCAACCAGCGCTGCGGGCCGTGCCCGCCCGCCGGAGGCGCGCCGTCATCCCCACCGGTGTATACTGCTGACGCAAATAACCAATATTGCAGCGAGGGGTCGGGTCGTGAAGATCGCTACAACTGTCCGCGCGGTGCTCGGCGCCGTTCTAATCTTGTCTTCTCTTTCTGGACAGGCTGCCCAGTGCGTCTCGCTGGAAAAGCTCGTCTCGCAGCGCGGTACCTTCCCGAACCACGCCTCGGCGGCGATCGCCTGGAGCGGCACCACGCTCGGCGTCGCCAAGAACGACCACGAGCCGATCTTCGACCGTAACGAGATCTGGTTCGCGCTCTACTCGGGCGACCTGACACAGCTCTCGACCGACGTCCGCATTGCCGACGCCTCGCGCCGCGGTGTCATGCACCTCATCTGGACGGGGCGCGAGTTCGGGCTCTTCTACCAGCGCACCGATCTGCAGCTCATGCTCGCCCGCATCGGCGCGAACGGCGCGCCGCTCAGTGCACCGACGCCAGTGGCGACGCAGCATTCGAACTACGGCGGCGACGAGTACGACATCATCTGGGAGCCGACGCGCAACGCGTACGCCGTCATCCGCACGATCAGTCAGGGGACGGAGCGCGGTCTCTGGGCGATCTTCATCGAAGAGAACGGCGCGTTCCGTCAGGAGCAGATGCTCGACTTCTTCATCGCGTCGCCGACGGTGCCGCGCGTGGCCGTGACGACGACCGGCACGATCGGCGTCTCGTTCGTGCACAGCGCGACGAAGGCGATTTACGTGACGCGCATCGAGCCGAATGGCCGCTCGTTCGGCAACCGTGTTCTCTCCTCCGGCGCTGCGCCACGCATCGCGTCGGATGGCGAGGGGTTCGTCGTCGTGGCCGCGCGTCCGAGCGCCGATCTGGCGACATCGGAAATCTGGTGGGTGCGCCTCGACGGCAATGCCCGCGTGGTCGTGCCGGAGGAGTTCTTCTTCGCCGGGCGCGGCGTGGACGTGCTGCCGGTCAACATCATCTGGAACGACGACCGCGACGAGTACGCCCTCGGATTCCTCGACTCGCGACTCGGATTTACCCGCTTCCCCGGCGAGTACCGCCTGTACCGCTTCGAAGGGAACGGCGATCTCATCAGCCAGACGCTGTTCTCGCCGGAACTGCTGCGCAACACCTATACGACCGACTACCCGTTCGTCTGGACGGGGGAGGCGTACATCACGACGACGGAGCGTTTCATTGCGCGCGCCGAGGGAAGCGATTCGTATCTCATCCGGCATTGCCCGCTGACGGCGAACATTGTGGTGCCGTCGGAAGTCACGATCCTGACGACGACGACGCTCACGGCGGACGTCTCGGGTGGTTCCGGACCGTTCACGTACCAGTGGACCTTCGGCGACAACACGCGGCCATCCACGACGGCCGTGACGCAGCATCGGTACGAGAAGCTCGGCACGTTTACCGTGACGCTGGTGGTGACGGATGCTGCCGGCGCGCGTAGCGTGACGACCAAGACGGTGCGCGTGGTGGAGCCGGCGCCCCCGCCACCACCGGTGATTCCGCGACGTCGCGCGGTACGGTAGGGGTAGTCTCGGGATTTGGTGGCGAAAGCCACCGCTCTCCGACAACAGCGCGTCAGTGCCTGGTGGCGCGAAGCGCCGAGCTCCTACTTCTTGAGCTCGGCGACGTCTTCTTCGACCGCGCGGAGACGGCGGTCGAGCGCCGAGTACGAGAACTGGATCATTGCATGCGTCTCGCTGAAGCCCTCGCGCATCTCACTTCGGAGCTCGGCCGCCGTGCGATCAACTTTTGCGTCGACCAGCGTCACGGCTTCCGCCAGCGCGTCAAAGCGGCTCTCCAGATGTTCTCTCGTCACGTCGAAATGACGGCGCAGATCCGTGGAGGCTTCATCGAACCTTTTTTCCAGACGCTCCGCGACAGCGTCAGCGTGGCGGCGGGTCTCCGCGTTGCCGGCCTCCACGAGGTCGAGCCGTTGATCGATTCCTTCGAACCGCCGATCCACTTGTTCGAACCGCTGATCGACTTGATCGAACCGCTGATCCACTTGTTCGAACCGCCGATCCACTTGTTCGAACCGCTGATCCATTTGTTCGAACCGCTGATCCACTTGATCGAACCGCTGATCCACTTGGTCGAACCGCTGATTCATCTGCTCGACCGTCGTATCCAGGCGCGTTTCCACCCGTCCGACGGCTGTGTCGAAGTGCTGCTTGATTTCCGCGGTGGTGGCTTCCAGCAACCGCTTCAGTTCGTTGTCGTCCATCGCTAAAAAATTGTACCTCGGAGTTTGCGCTAGGCCGAGGCTACGAACTCCAAGAACTTCTCGGCGGACACCGGCTCCTTGATCAGATAGCCCTGCATCTGGTCACAGGAGTGGCGCTCCAGGAAGTTTGCCTGTTCGGTGAACTCGACGCCTTCAGCGATGACCTTGAGGCGCAGGGAGTGGGCCATGGCGATGATGGCCGTGACGATGGCGGCGGTGTCGGGATCGTGATTGATATCGCGGACGAAGGACTGGTCGATCTTCAGGGTGTCGATCGGAAAGCGCTTCAGGTAGCTGAGCGATGAATGGCCGGTGCCGAAGTCGTCGAGCGAGATGCGGATGCCGAGTTTCTTCAGGTCGTAGAGCGTGCGGATGCTGTTCTCGGGGTTCACCATCGCGCTGCTCTCCGTGATCTCCAGCTCGAGCAGGCGGGACGGGAGCTTCGTTTCTTCGAGGATCGCACGGACGTGCGCCACCAGATCCGGCTGCTGCAACTGCGTCACCGAAAGATTCACCGCCAGGGAGAGGCTGCGGAAGCCGGCGTCGTGCCATGCCTTCGCCTGAAGGGCGGCGGTGCGCAGCGCCCAATAGCCGATCGGCACCATCATCCCCGTGGCCTCGGCGACCGGGATGAATGTGCCGGGTGGGATGTTGCCCAGCTCCTCGTGCTGCCAGCGGAGGAGTGCTTCCATGCCGGTGATCTTGTGCGTGCGGAGGTCGAAGATCGGCTGGTAGTGAATCGCCAGCTCCTCATTCATCAGCGAGCGGCGCAGGCCGTGCTCGAGGGCGATGCGCTGGAGCGCCTTCGCATTCACAAAGGCATTGAAGAGCTGGTAGTTGTCGCGCCCCTGTTCCTTCGCCTGATACATCGCCGTATCGGCGTTCTTGATCAGCGACTCGGCATCCGTGCCGTCCTCGGGATAGAGGCTGATGCCGACGGAGGTCGTGATGAAGAACTCGCGTCCTTCGATGTGGAACGGGTGGCGGACGGCTTCGAGGATCTTGTCGGCGATCGGCGCCGCGTCGTCGGAGCGGTTGAGACGGGCAAGGAGGAGCGTGAACTCGTCGCCACCGAGGCGGGCGACGGTGTCGCTGTCGCGAACGCACGACTGAATACGCGCCGCGACAGCCTGCAGCAACTGGTCGCCGATGTTGTGGCCGAGCGAGTCGTTGATGACCTTGAAGCGGTCGAGGTCGAGAAAGAGCACGGCCAGCCGCGATCGCTCCCGCTGCGCGTGTGATAACGCGACGGTGAGCCGGTCCTTGAACAGCAGCCGGTTCGGGAGGCCGGTGAGGGCGTCGTGATACGCGAGGTGCTTGATCTGCTCTTCGGCGTATGTCCGTTCCGTGATGTCGCGGACGACGCAGACCATGCCGCCGCCGTCGAGCGCGGTGAGTGAGATCTCCTGCGGGAAGGTCGAGCCGTCGCGGCGCAGGCCGGTCGCTTCGCCGCGCCAGCGGCCGCGCTGCTGCAGGAGCGGGATGACGGTCGTGACGATGCGTACCTGCTCGGGCGGTTCGTAGAGGTCGCAGAGCGAGCGGCCGAGGACCGTCTGCGCGCCGGTGTAGCCGAAGAGCTTCGCCAGCGCGTCGTTCGCGTAGGTGAAGTCGAGCCGCTCGTCGAGGATGCCGATGCCGTCCATCGACGCCGTCATCGCCGCCGACTGCTTCCGCAGCGTCTCTTCCGTCGCTTTCCGTTCGGTAATGTCCGTGCCGACGTGGAGGAATCCGGTGATTGCCCCGTCTTCCGTGCGCAGCGTGGTGAGCGAGACGAGCACCGTAAGGCGGGCCCCGTCCTTGCGGACGTACGTCCACTCGCGCTCCGTCTCGATGCTCAGCCCCGCCGCCTCCAGCTCCTCCGGGACGTGCAGCGAGAGGATCGAGCGGCGGCCGATCATCTCGACGGCTTCGTAGCCGAGCATCCGCTCCGCGCCGGAGTTGAAGACCGTGATCATCCCTTCGGCATCGGTGGCGATGATCGACACGCGCATGGCCGCGTCGAGCACGGCCTTGCGTTGCGAGTTGGCGGCGGCGAGCGACTGCTCGGCGCGTTTGCGTTCTGTGATGTCGTAGACGAAGCCCTCGAAGTACATCGAGCCGCGCGGCGAGATCACGGAGTGGACGTTGAGTTGCACCCAGATCGGCGAGCCGTCCTTGCGGCGCCAGAGCACCTCGTGGTTCGTCGGCAGGCCGTTCGGCTCGAAGCGGTCGATGAGCGTTGCGCGCTCTTCCTTGTCGAAGTAGACCTCTTCGCCGAGGTTGCGGGTGAGCAGCTCGTCGGGAGCTTCGTAGCCGAGGATGCGGGCCAGCGTGTCGTTGGCTGTGATGATGCGGCCGTCGCGCGTCGACTGGTAGATGCCGACCGACGCGAAGTTGAAGATGTTGCGGTACTTCTCTTCCGATTGCTGGAGCGCCTGCTCGGCATGCTTGCGCTCCGTGACGTCGTGGATGATCGAGTAGAGCAGCTTGCGCCCTTCGACCTGGATGGGGCCGGAGTGCACCTCCACGTCGCGGATCTCGCCGGTGGCGCGCATGTGGCGGAAGACGAAGTAGCTGCGCTGCTGCTCGCGCGCTTTGGCCATCTCGGCGCGCACCTGTTCCTCGCCGAGAACGTTGATGTCCCACATGCGGAGGGCGAGGAGCTCGTCGTGCGTGTAGCCGTAGAAGTCGCACGCGGCCATGTTCGCGTCGATGATCGCGCCGCTCTTCGGATCGACGAGGAGCTGCACCGCGCGATTGTTCTCGAACATCTGGCGGTAGCGGCGCTCGCTCTCGCGGAGGGCGTGCTCCTTCCGCTTCTGCTCGATGGCCGAGGCGAGATGCTGCGCGACGAAGAGGAGCACCTCCAGATCGCGTTCGGAGTAGCGTGTCGTCTCGTGGTACGACTGCGTGCCGATCACGCCCCAGGTGGTGTCGCCGGTGCGCAGCGGCGCGCCGAGCCAATCGACGGAAGGGGAGCCGATCGACTCGACCTCGCCTTCCTGCTGCAGGCGCTGAAAGACCTCCGGTGTGGCGAGCAGCGGCTTCCCGGTGCGGAGGACGTAAGCCGTGAGGCCGCGGCCCGGATCGAGGCCGTCGACCGCCGGCTCGTCGTACTGGTCGACGAAGTAGGGAAACGTGACGACATTACGCCGCGCGTTGTACTCGGCGATGAAGAAGTTCGTGGCGTTCATCAACTCGCCGACGATGCCGTGGACCGCGGCGTACAGCTCGTCGAGGTTCTCGGATTCGCGGCTGAGAGTGGCGATGCGGAAGAGCGCCGATTCGAGCTTCTCGGCGCGCCGCGCTTCTGTGATGTCGCGGAAGTACCAGGCGCGCCCGATGATCCGGCCGCCGACTTTCACCGGGACGGTGGAGCGGGAGAGGATGCGCCCGTCCTTGAGCGGCACCGGATCGCTGCCGCGCACCTGATCGGGACGTTCGTAGAGCTCGTTGACCAGCTCGATGAAGGCGTTCCAGTCGACGACCAGCTCGGACGCATAACCCAGCAGCTCGTTGTCATCGGCGCGCGGCGCGACCGACTCCGGGATGCGCCAGATCTCGAGGAGGCGCGCGTTGTACGAGAGCACGCGTCCGGCGTTGTCGACGACGAGGATGCCGTCCAGCGTCGCTTCCTGCTGCGCGCGCAGGATGGCGACGGTGGTCCGAAGCGACTCGCGAGTCGGCGCCTGCCCGCTCCTCATCAGGCGGGCGAGGGAACGCTTCGCCCGCTCCAGACGGGATGACTGAGGCTCAGATCGCAGAGAGGGGATCGTCATTACGGACCGGCATCGAAAGCGCCCATTTTAGGCGATTTCGCCGTCAATCCCCGGGATAGCCGCGTTCCTTGAACTCCTGCCACGCCTGGAAGTTCATGAAGACGTACCAGGCGATGAAGAGCGCGAGGAAGAACTGACGGGATACGGCGAAGTAGAGTGCGCAGAGCGCACCGACCACGATGCCGATCCAGATGGAGACGACGAACGACGGCCGGTCTTTCATGAAAAGCCGCGTGAAGCTGCGGATCACATGGCCGCCGTCGAGCGGTTTGAGCGGAATGAGGTTGAGCATCCCCCAGAAGAAGTTCACGCCGGCTAGCAGCGGCAGGAGCGCTTGGAAGAAGGGATCGGCGCTCAGCCGGGGGACGTTCATGAGACCGATCGCCGCCCCCATGATGGCGAAGTTCGAAATTGGACCGGCGCCGCTGATGATGAAGTCGTGCCACGCCTTCGGCGTCTGGTGGTTGCGGTTCATCGTGTGCCCGCCCATGCCGCCGAGCACGATCTCACTCGCGCCGTACCCGAACATCCCGAACATGGCCGCATGCGCGAACTCGTGAATCAGCACGCTGATGAAGAGCACCGGAATCCAGATCAACGCGTACTCGATCCCCCTCTGCGCGTTGAAATTCAACGCCACGAAGAAGACGCAAAGGATGATGAAGCTGGAGTCGACCGCGATCGTGGAGCCGCGGATGGTCCCGAGGTGGAGCATGAGGGGGAGCGTATCACGGGGGTGAAGCGTGGCCGGTGGTCGGTGGTCAGTGCGGCGAGACGGCGGATGTTTTTGGTTTTCGGTTTTTGGTTTTTGGTGGGGAGCACGACGGCCAAGGTAGGGAGCACGCTTGCGCTTGCACGAGACCAAAAACCCAAAACCAAAAACCCCAAACGGTTTACCTGTTACCGACCACCGATCACGCCACTACCCCTCCAGCTTCCTGGCCGCCTCCTCACTCATCGACACCAGGTCCACCAGCTTGCCGTCGCGGCTCGACTCGTAGTCGTAGAGCGAGGGGTCGAGGTCGGGGTGTTTGCGGGTCCACTTGTTTTTGTAGAGGTCGCGGTCGCAGGCGCTGAGGAGTTGGGCAATGGTGGGGTGGGGGATGAGGCTGGAGCAGGCGAAGCCGGTGGTGATCCCGACGCCGAGGGTTTCGGTCCCGATCGTCCATTGCACGGAGCCGATCTCGCTGGCCACCCGGGCCACGACCGTTTCGACTTCCGCCGGCGACAGTTTCTGGATCAGCATCACGAACTCGTCGCCACCGTAGCGGGCGACCAGGTCCTCGTGCCGCGTGCGGCGCTGGAAGAGGGAGCCGATGTCGCGGAGGATCCGGTCGCCGGCGAGGTGACCGTGCGTATCGTTCACTCGCTTGAAGTCGTCGAGGTCGAGGAGCACGAGGTTGATCGTCGTCCCTTCGTGCAGCATCCGGTTCGCCTCGGCGAAGAAATGCCGCCGGTTGAAGAGGCCGGTCAGCTCGTCGCGCGTGGCGAGCCCCTGCAGTTCACGTACGGCCGCATCGAGGCGGCGATGACGTGAGACGAGGCGCCGCGCGACGCTGATCTTCGCGGCGATCTCCAGTTCGTTCGCCGATTTGACGAGAAAGTCGTCGTAGCCGAGGCGGAGAGCGGAGAGCTTCGTCTCGACGTCGTCGCGCCCCGTGAGCATGATGGCGTAGGTATCGGCGTGCCGCTCCTGTCCGCGGACGTCGACGATCAGCTCCAGCCCGCCGAGGATCGGCATCTCGCAATCGACGACCAGAACGTCGAAGCTCCGCTCCTGCAGGACACCCATCGCTTCCGCGCCATCGCTACAAGTCGTGGTGTCGAACCCGAGCCGCCGGATCAACAATTCGATGTAGTGGCGATACGGTTCGTTGTCCTCCACCACAAGCGCGCGAAGCGTTGGCTCGTCAGGATGGTGGTCGGTTCTGCGGCGGAGCTGTGAATCGGACACCGGGCCGAGGGGATTCAATAACTGGACCAGCAAAGCCCTACAACAGGGTGTCTTCGACGCGATTTCTCCTGCTGCACCTGACAAATCCCGGCCAAGAGCGCATGATGTCCCTCCCGTCATGCCGCACCGGATTCTCGTCGTCGAGGACGACTATGCTTTCCGATGGGCGCTCGCCGTGTTTCTGCAGCGGACGCATGTCGAAGTCGACGTAGCCGAATGCGGCCGCGACGCGGTCGCGTTGCTCGGGAAGAGCGGCAAGGACTACTGCGCCGTGGTGCTCGACCTCTCGATCCCGGCGCCCGACGGCCCGGCCCTCATCCGCATGATCGGCGAGAGCTACCCCGACCTGCCGGTCCTCGTGGTGACGGCCAACCCCGAGCCGATGATCCGCCTGCGCGACGAACCCTGCGTGAATGTGGTCAAGCTGGTGCTCACCAAGCCGGTGGACGTGGGGGAAGTGGCTGCGCTGGCACACGCGGACTGCCGGAAGCCGAGCGTCGTGGGGTAGAGACGCGCGATTTTTGATCTCCGATTTCGGAACTCCGAAATCTTGAACCAGCCGCCTATCATCGGCGCATGCACTTTGAGACACGTGCCATCCACGCCGGCAATGCCATAGACGCGGAAACCGGGGCCGTCGCGCCGCCGATTCATCTCTCCACCACCTTCGAGCAGGAGACCGATGCTTCCACTCCTCGCGGGTACGGCTACATCCGTGAGGCCAACCCGACGCAGTCGCGTCTGGAAGAGGCGCTGGCCGCGATCGACTCCGGCGCGGCGGCGCTCGCCTTCGCCTCGGGCATGGCGGCGGGGGCGGCGGTGCTTCAGTCGCTGCCGGCGGGCGCGCACGTCGTTCTGCCGGACGACTGCTACTACGCCTACCGGCTCCTGGCCGGCGAGTCGTTTGCCCGCTGGGGACTCACGTACGACATCGTGGCGATGGAGAACCTCGATGCCGTCCGCGCGGCCATGCGTCCGGCGACACGGCTCCTCTGGGCCGAGTCTCCTTCGAACCCGCTGATGAAGATCGTCGACCTCACGGCGCTGGCCGGCATCGCCAGAGAACGTGGCGCGGCGTTCCTCGTGGACGGGACCTTCGCCACGCCCGCGTTGCAGCGGCCGATCGAGCTCGGTGCCGACGTCGTCCTCCACTCCACGACGAAATACCTCGGCGGACACAGCGACGTGCAGGGAGGGGCGCTCGTCTTCGCGAAACGCGACGCCTTCTACGATCAGACCGCGCATACCCGCACCGTCACCGGCGGCGTCGCGTCACCGTTCAACTCGTGGCTCGTCCTGCGCGGCATCCGCAGCCTCGGCGCGCGGATGCGCGTCCACTGCGCCAACGCGAACGGCATCGCCCGCTTTCTGGCTACGCACGAGCAGGTCGAAGCCGTCCACTATCCCGGCCTCGAAACGCACGCCGGCCACGAGATCGCACGCCGCCAGATGTCGGACTTCGGAGGCATGCTCTCGTTTCTGGTGCGGGGAGGGAAGCAGGAGGCGCTCGACGTCACGGCCAAAGTGAAGGTCTTCACCCGCGCCACCTCTCTCGGCGGCGTCGAAAGTCTCATGGAGCACCGCGCCTCCAGCGAAGGCCCGGCCTCCCGCACGCCGGCCAATCTCCTCCGGCTGTCCGTCGGCCTTGAACATATTGGTGACCTTCTCGCTGATCTCACTGCGGCGCTTGCCTGAATCAGTAAAATAACCGTCTCATGTTCAAACGCCCGGCTCTCTTCGTCCTGACGCTCGTTCTCTGCTCGACGCCTGCCTTCGCCCAGATCCTCGATTGCGGTACGAAAGACTCGGTGCTCCGCCGCGACGCCGAAGTGGCCCGCTGGAGCGCCGCGCGCAAGCAGCAGGCGAAGGCCAAGGGCTTCGTCCCCGCCGTCAACGCCACTGTTCGCGACCAGGGCACGGTGGTCCTGCCGGCCGACGACTTCACCGCTCCCTTCCGGCGGCCGATCGATCTCGAAGGAAAGACGATCGTCTTTTCGCCGAAGAATGCGCAGACGTTCACCGCCACCTCCGGTCCTTTACAGTACGAGAACGACCGCGGTACGCGCCTCGGCATCACCACAAAGGGAGGGTTCGCGACGATCGATACCTCCTTCGAGTTCCCCTTCTTCGGCGACAAGGTGAAGAGGTTCTATGTCTCGCCGCACAACGGGATCTACGTCGAGGAGCCGCGCGTCGGCGAGTTCGAGCAGTACAGCGACCTGGAACTGGCGTCGCTGCGGCAGGGCGTCATCGCACCGCTGCTGACGACCGTGCCGGCGCAGCAGGCTTTCCCCTCGGTGTTCGCACGGCAGACGGGCGACTCGCTCCTGATCACCTGGCTGACCGTCACCTACGACGTGCAGGCGAAGCTCTTCGCGAACGGCGACATCCGCTTCACCTACCGGACGGTTCGTGACGTCCTGTCCGCCGGCACCGTCATCACCTCCGGCAAGGAAGCGTGGCGCTCGCAGCGGACGGAGCTCGGCAGCGTGACCGATCCGGCCGGCGACGTGCCGCTCGCGACCTCTCCGGCGATCGCACCGATGCTCGACCTGCAGTCCGTCACGGTCAACCGCATCGCCAATACCGATCTGCTCGAGCTCCGTCTGAAGCTGGGCGGAACGGTCGACCGGAACGTCCTGAACAACCCGCTCCTCTTCGTCTTCGCCTTCGACAACGACAATTACCTGCTGTACCAGGTCTCCAAGTCGGGCCCCGATTACTACCAGATCCCCGGCTGGGGGACGCTTGCGAACAGCGGCGCCGCCCGTATCGAAGGCGACACGGTCGTGATGCAGATCCTGCAGGATCTCGTGCCCTCGTTCGGCGGTGCCATGGCCGCATTCACGCAGTACGGACGGACGGTCAGTGACGGCGTCGAAGTGTTCGCGACCGTCGGCGCCGCCCCCACCTCGGTGCGCACCGACTTCAGCGCCCTCACGACTGCCGATTTCAGCCGCCCGATCGTGGAAGGCTTCACGATTCCGGTGCTCAGCGTCGAGGCGGTCTGGGAAACGCTGAGCGCGGCTTACGGCCTCGATGCGGCCGACTGGGACGGTGTGGCCATCTACCAGAACTTCCTGACCGACATCATCTTCTACGCCGGCGCCTATTCGACGGTCGGGAACGCGCAGGTGGACGGCATCGGCACACGCGCGGCGATGGGACGCGACAAGCCGCGCACGCCGGCGCTGCTGCACATGAACATGGTCAACTTCGGCGTGAACCTGACGGACCAGTCGGCGACACATGTCGTGCTGCACGAGCTGGGGCATCGCTGGCTGCTGCACGTCGACATCATGGAAGACGGCCAGCCGAAGCGGTCGCTCAATCCGCTCGGCGCGCACCCGGCGCAGTACGTCCACACGCCGGCGCCTTACGTCGTTTTTTCGAACGACGACTCCTCGGTCATGGGCGGCGCCACGTTCGCCGACAACGGCAACGGCACCTTCCGTTCGCCCGACTACTCTGCCTACTCGTACAGCTACCTCGACCTCTATCTGATGGGGCTGATCCCGGCGTCCGACGTGAAGCCGTGGTTCTACATCGCCGGCAGTAATCCGGCCCTCGGCGGCGCCTATTACCCGCCGCAGGCGCGCACGTTCTCCGGAACGCGGAAGGATGTGACGGTGCAGCAGGTGATCGACGCCATGGGCCCGCGCAAGCCGGCCTGGCCTGACACGCAGCGGAAGTTCCGCGTGCTGACGGTGCTGATGACCGATCCGTCGCGCCAGGCGACGCCGACGGAACTGGCGGCCGTCGCCCGTTACCGGCGCATGCTGGAGCAGTACTTCAGCGTCGCGACCGGCAACCGCGCGACCGTCGACACGATGTTCCCGATCCCGGAGGCGGGCCCGCGCAGACGCGCCACGCGGTAGACCATCGGCGTGGGATAAAATGCCCGCGCCATGGCGAAGAACTTCGAGATCGTCTGTCCCTGCTGTGAAGCGACGATCGTCATCGATCGAGTGAGCGGCGAAGTGCTGCTGCACAAGGCGAAAGCGCGCCCTGCAGGCGGCGGCAAGTCGCTCGAGTCGATGGTTGCGGGCCTGGAGTCGCAAAAGACCGAGGCCGAGCGCCGGTTCGAACAGCAGCTCGAAAGCCAGAAGGATCGCGCCCGCATCCTCGAGGAGAAGTTCCGCGAAGCCCTCGAGCGCGCGGAAAAATCGGACGAGAAGGTGTGGAACCCGATGGATTACGACTAGGGCGCGTTGCCCGTTGTCCGTTGCTCGTTGCCCGTGGCGCTCAGGAACACGGACAACGGACAACGGAAAACGGACAACGCATGTCGACTACACCCAGCGCTACCACCTCCCCCCTCTCTTTCGATCCTGACGCACCCGCAACTGGCGACGGTATCTACGGCCTTCCGTTCACGCCTGCCGATGCGCGGGTGGTGATCGTGCCGGTTCCGTACGAGGCGACCACGTCGTATGGCGGCGGTACGTCCGAAGGGCCGGTGGCGGTGCTCGAGGCCTCGAAGCAGGTCGACCTTTTCGATCAGGAGACCGGCCGTCCGTACGCAGCCGGCATCGCCATGCTCGACGTGCCGGAGCAGATCGCCGAGTGGAACACCACGGCGAAAGCGATTGCGGCGACGGTCATCGAGCAGGGTGGGGTGGTCGACGACGCCACACGCGACGCTGCCGCGCAGGTGAACGACTACGGGGAGCGGGTGAACCAGTGGGTGTACGAGCAGACCGCGGCGCTGCTGGCGCAGGGAAAGATGCCGGTCACGCTCGGCGGCGACCACGCCGTCCCGTACGGCGCGATCCGCGCCTACGCCGAAAAGTATCCCGGGCTCGGCATCCTCCACCTCGATGCTCACGCCGATCTGCGCGACGCTTACGAAGGCTTCATCTGGTCGCATGCCTCGATCTTCCACAACGTCATGACGAAGCTGCCGGACGTCGGCAAGCTCGTGCAGGTCGGCGTCCGCGACCTCGGGCAGGCTGAAAGCGAGATGATCGACCAGTCGAACGGCCGCATCGTGACGTTCTTCGACGCGACGCTGGCCATGCGCAAAGACGAGGGTGTGCCGTTCGCCAAGCTGGCGGACGAGATCGTGGCCGCGCTCCCCAACGACGTCTATCTCTCGTGGGACATCGACGGTCTCGACCCCACCCTCTGTCCCGGCACCGGCACGCCTGTGCCGGGCGGTCTCTCGTGGAACGAAGCCATCGCGCTGCTCCGGGCGATCAAACGTGCCGGCAAACGGATCGTGGGGCTGGATCTCTGTGAGGTGTCGCCCGGCGAGACCGAGTGGGACGCGAATGTGGGTGCACGGCTGCTCTACAAGATGATCGGGTTTGCGCTGCTGACGCAGTAGCGGGCGCGGACAAACAGGAGTGTCTGTCCCACATTCAGATTTCGGCGAATATCGGGCAGCCGCGGGCACGCTGGCATTCAATGTGGGACAGACACTCTTGTCTGTCTGCGCCCGCAGGCGCCGGTTTCAGAGTGTGTGCACTCCGAATCAGGGCGCATCGATCACTACGTCCGTGAGATCCGGCTCCGGATACGCCATCTTCAGCTTCCCGATCTCCTGTTCCACCACGCTCGCCACCACGAGATTGCGGTACCACTTGGCGTTGGCTGGGATCACGTACCACGGCGCCCATTCCGTCGAGGTCTTCTTCAGCACGGCCTCGTAGGCTTTCTGGTAGCTCTTCCAGAGCTTGCGGGCTTCGAGGTCGGAGTGCTGGAACTTCCAGCGTTTGCCCGGGTCGTCGATGCGCGCCTGCAGCCGTTTGCGTTGCTCGTCCTTGCTGATGTGCAGGAACAGCTTGATGACCAGCGTGCCGGACTCCACGAGCATCCGCTCGAAGTCGTTGATCTGCTGATACCGCGCTTTCCACACCTCGGGCGGCACGAGGTCGTGGACGCGCACGACCAGCACGTCCTCGTAGTGGCTGCGGTTGAAGACGACGATCTCGCCGTTCGTGGGGACACGCATGTGCACGCGCCAGAGGAAGTCGCGCTCGAGCTCCGGCTCCGTGGGTTTCTTGAACGATTCGACGCGGACGCCCTGCGGGTTGAAGCCGCCCATGACGTGCTGGATCGCGCCGTCTTTGCCCGACGTATCCATGCCCTGCAGGACGATGAGCACGCGTTTTTTGTGCTCGGCGTAGAGCACTTCCTGCAACTCGGCGAGCCGCTCCTGCAGCTTTGCGCTCTGCGCCTTGGCCGAGTCCTTGTCCTGGGCTTCCGAGGTGTCTTCGGGATCGTAGTCGCTGAGACTGACGGGGCTTCCTGGTTCGACACGGTACTTTTCCGCGATGCTCAATCGTCCTCCGGTCCACTGCCGGCACGAGTGTAGCGTCCGGTCAGAGCTCCTACGATGCGAGGGACGTGCACATGGCAGGTTTCGACGATGACGCTGACGCGCTCGCGCGGCGTGCCGGCGATGGCTGTACCGGCGATGAAAACGCCCGGCACGTTCGTTTCCATCGTCTCCTCATCGTAAACAGGTTGACCATCTCCCTCGCGCAGCTCCACGCCGAGCATGTGGAAGAGCGCGGGGTTCTGGCGGTAGCCGGTGAGGAGCAGGACCATCTCGGCGTCCACGGAGCTGCCGTCGGACAGGAGCACGCTCCCGCCGCGGATCTCTACCGGTGACGTATTCGGGAGATGGCGTACGCGCCCGTCTTTGATCATCCCGCGGATCTCTGGCAGCAGCCACCACTTCACCGAGAGCTCGTCGAAGAAATCGCGGCGATGAGCAATCGTCACCCGCGCGCCGAGCCGCTGGCAGCGCACCGCCGCCTCGACAGCGGAGTTGCGTCCACCGACGATGAGCAGCTTCTTCCCGAAGTAATCGTGTGGATCGCGGAAGTAGTGAGTGACGTGCGGCAGGTCCTCGCCCGGAATCCCGAGGAGCTTGGGGCCGTGCATGGCACCGATGGCGAGAACCACCGCGTCGACCTGATAGAGCCGCTCGCCGCTCACGGAACGGGTGTGCAACTCGAAGCCTCCGGTGGGAAGGCGCCGCGCCTCTTCGACGCGCTCGTATGTGCGCACCTCCAGCCCGAACTGCTGGACGATGGCGCGAAGATAGGCGAGGTACTCCTCTCGCTTCGGCTTCTGCTGATCCGGCACCTGAATCGGTACTCCGGCCAGCGCCAGCCGGTCCGCACTCGAATGAAACAGCATCTCCAGCGGATACCAGGCGACCGTCGACCCGATCTGGCCCGCCTCGATCTGCACGTAATCAATGCCGGCGCGCTTGAACGCCACGGCGAGCTCGAGGCCGATGGGCCCGGCGCCGATGATGGCGACGGTCATGACGTTGTCCGGTGTCCGTTTCCCGTTGTCCGTCGGCGGCGGTTTTTGGTTGTTGGCTTTTGGTTGCTGGTGCTCCGCCGAAGGCCTGGTGTAGCGCGAGCACCGAAAACCAAAAACCGACAACCAAAAACGAAGACCTCTCCTCCGGAGAACGGACAACCAGCAACGGACAACGTCATCCGTGCCTCTCCGGTGCCTTTTCGTCCAGCACCGACACCTTCGCCGCAATCATGACGTGGTGCTCGAGGCCCATCAGGTCGGCGAGTTTGCGCACGAGATAGCTCTCGTAATCGGTCAGCTTGCCGTCGGCGTAGACCATGCGCCACATCGTCTTCACGATCTCGATCCGCTCCTCCAGCGACGCATTTTTGCGGATGAAGCTGGTGAGGGCGAAGTGGTCGATTGTGCGGGCGCGGATTTCCTGGGCCGCACTCACGAGTTCTTTCGTATCGTCGGGTGACAGCTCGAAGCGTTGGGCGAGGTAACCGGCGAGATCGTCGTCTTCGGATGCCGACAGCTCGCCGTCCGCGTAGCCGATGTCGAGCAGCACCGCGGCCGTTGCGAGTCGCAACGGTTCATGACGTTCCCGCGGTCCGGCGGACGTATCCGTCAGGCTGGTCTTGATACTTTGAACGAGTTTTGTAAAGCTCACGAGCCGATTATGCCTCGCATCGAACTGCAAAATCTCTCCAACGACGCCCGCATCTGGATCTTCGGCATCTCGCCGGCTCTCGATGAACGGCAGAGCGCGCTGCTCCTCTCGCGCATCGATCCCTTTCTCGACCAGTGGGCCGCCCACGGCACGCCCATCACCTCCGCGCGCGAGCTGCGCGAAGGCAGCTTCCTCGTCGTCGCCGTCGACAAACGTTCTGAAACCTCCGGCTGCTCGATCGACAAGATGTTCGGCACGCTCAAACAGCTCGAACAGGAGCTGGCCGTGACGATCCTCGACAGCACGCGCGTGTTTCAGCGCGATACAGCAGGGAAGGTGGCCGCCGTGCCGCGCAAGGAGTTCCGTAGCACTGCCACCGCGGACACGGTGGTGTTCGACGTGCTCGCGGAGCGCCTGGGGGATGTGCGTGAAGGGGCTTGGGAGCGGCGCGCCGCCGACTCGTGGCACAAGGCGCTCGTGGCGCAATGAGTGAACGATAGGACTCATGGGACAGATGGGACCTATGGGTTTCTCATCGGTCCCATCTGTCCTATAGGTCCTATCCCCGGTCAACTCCCCGCAACAGCTCGCCAACGAAACGGCGGCCTGCGGTAGCGGCCGGCTCCGCGCCGCGTACGATGCGCGGCGCATGATACGAACCGTACTCGCCGCTGCACTGCTGCTCTTCGCCTCCTCTGCCCATGCCGACCTGCTCGACGGCTGGCGCAAAGCAAAAACGGTCCTCGATCAAGGGCTCGCCGCCATGGGAGGCGCCGACGCCATCCGGGCGAAGAAGCAGGTGTCGATGTCGTTCAGCGGCACCGAGTGGCGTGTCGGGCAGAGCCTCGATCCCGAGAAGGCGCTCGACGCCGTCAAGACCGAAGGGCGCATCTACCTCGACACCGAAAAGCAAAAGGGGCTCTTCGAGGGATCGCAGCGGTACCTGCCGGACTACACCTTCCGCTCGCGCACGCTCTTCGACGGCGCGAACGGCTGGCTTCTCAACATCCCCTGGCAGACGGTCGCGCCGATGCAGAACGTGCCGCAGCAGTTCAGGGCCACGCTGCGCGGACGTCCCCACAACCTGCTCCTCTTCGCCAGCGAGCGCGCCAACACGCTCCGCTACCTCGGCAACGACAACGGCTTCGACGCCATCGTCTTCGCCGACACCGACGGCTCGCAGAACACACTCTACTTCGACGCCAATCACGTCCTGCGCAAGGTCGTCACGTTCTTCGGCGATCCGATTCGCGGCGACATCCTCGCCGAGACGACGTATCCCGAATACCGGGCTGTCGACGGCGTGCAGATGCCGGTGCGTATGGTGCGCCGGGAGAACGGCCTCGTCGTGCGCGACCTCGCCTTCACCGACGTCAAGTTCAACACGCCCCTTACCGACGCGGAGTTGAAGGTGCCGGAAGGCTGGCGCGCGCCGGCCGGCGGCGAAGCGAAGACGACGCAGATCAGCGAAGGCGTCTGGATGCTCGAGTTTCCCGACCCCACCGTGATGTTCGTCGAGGCCGACGGCGGCGTCTACATCATCGAAGGAGCGACGAACGACAGCGCCTTTGCGCAAGGCGTGATCGACCGCGTGCGCGCCGCCGTGCCGGGGAAGGAGATCAAAGGAGTCGTGCTGACGCACTGGCATCACGACCACAGCGGCGGCGTACGCGCCTACGTGGCGGCCGGCATTCCGATCATCACCACGCCGCTCAACGTGAAGTGGCTTCAGCGTGCGGCGGAGGAAGGAGCGCGCACCGTTGCTCCGGATGCGCTGGCGCGTGCGCCGCGCGAGCCGATCGTGCAGACGTTCGAGGGACGCAAGCGCATCGGCAGCATGGAGCTGATCGAGATGACGAAGACGCCGCACGTCGACAGCATGGTGGTGGCCTGGTTTCCGAAAGAGCAGGTGCTGTTTCAGAGCGACATGGTCATCGTGCCGCGCGAGCGCGACATCACGATGTCGGAAAAGCTGACGCGCTGGTTCGCCGCGGAGCTGAAACGGCTGAACCTCGAGCCGCAGCGGATTGTCGGTTATCACGGACGTGTGGTTTCACGTGACGAATTGACAAGACTCGGTGAGGCGCCGGGCGCATAATCGACCCATGAAAATCGAGATCCGTCGCGCAACGTCATCTGACTCGGAACGCGCGACGGAGCTCGCGCGCAAGGCAAAAGCGCACTGGGGCTACCCTGCTGAATGGCTCGCCTCCTGGCGCGACGGCCTCGCCATCACCGCCGACGAGATCGATAAACACCCGACCTTCGTTGCGTCCGTGGAAGGCGAGGTCGTCGGCGTCTGCCAGTTGCGCGAGCCCGACGGCCGCTCCGTGCTTGAGCACGTCTGGGTCGACCCGAGCGTTCACGGCCGCGGCATCGGCCGCGCGCTCGTCGAGAAAGCGAAAAGCATCGCCCAGGGCCTGATCGTCATCATCGCCGATCCGAGCGCGGAGCCGTTCTACATGAAGCTCGGCGCCAGAAGAGTAGGGCAGGTACCGGCCCCGATGCCCGGCGCCCCGGCGAGGGCGCTGCCGTTGCTGGAGATGGACGCTTAGAAGCACGTTGCCCGTTGGCCGTTGCTGGTTGCCCGAGCGCAGCCCGGACTTCGGTAATCGGAAATCGCGCAGGCGGCGTGAGCCGCCTGCGCGCTAGCCGATCGCCTTCTCCACCAGCGCCTTTTGCTGCACCTCGTGGCGGTGGTGCGAGCCGGTTGCCGGCGCCGCGGCCACGGGGCGTCCCACGTAGCGCAGGGTCTGGCCGTTCGTCACCAGTGACGCCAGCCGTTCGCTGAGGAACGGCCAGGCGCCCATGTTGCGCGGCTCTTCCTGCACCCAGAAGACTTCCGTCGCGTTCGGGTACTGCGCGAGCGCGTCGATGAGCATCTTCTGCGGGAACGGGTAGAACTGCTCGAGGCGGACGATGGCCACGTTTGCGTTGGCCTTGTCGCGCCCGGTCTTGAGGTCGTAGTACACCTTGCCGCTCGTCAGGACGACGCGCTTCACGTCAGCGGACGTGACCTGCGTATCCGGCAGCACCGGCTCGAAACGGCCGCTCGTGAGGTGCTCGAGCGGGGAGACGGCCTGCGGGTGGCGCAGCAGCGACTTCGGCGTCATCACGACCAGCGGCTTACGCGGGTTGTTCTTCATCTGGCGGCGCAACGCGTGGAAGTACTGCGCCGGCGTCGTCGGATAGATGACCTGCATGTTGCCTTCGGCGCAGAGCGTGAGGAAGCGTTCCAGGCGGGCGGACGAATGCTCCGGTCCCTGCCCTTCGTAGCCGTGCGGCAGCAGCATGACGACGCCGCTATGCTGGCCCCACTTCTCTTCACCGCTGGAGATGAACTGATCGACGATCACCTGGCCGACGTTGAAGAAGTCGCCGAACTGCGCTTCCCACGCCACCAGGGCACCCGGATCCGCCACCGAGTAGCCGTACTCGAAACCGAGGACGCCGTACTCCGACAGCAGCGAGTCGTAGACCGAGAAGTTCACGTCCGCCACCGGCTCGTTCGTTTCCTGCGACAGCGCGTTGTCCATCACCACAGGATCGGCCACAGGCGCCGGCGTCGAATGCGTCGCCAGCGCGTTCAGCGGGACGTAGCCCTTGCCCGTGGCGTTGTCATGCACGATCGCGTGACGGTGCGAGAACGTACCGCGGCCGACGTCCTGCCCCGAGAGACGGACGCGGAAGCCTTCGATGAGCAGCGCGCCGAACGCGAGCTGCTCGCCCGTGCCCCAGTCCATCGGCTCCTGGCCGAGGGCCATCGACTTGCGCTTCGCCAGCACCGGCTTGAGCTTCGGATGCGGCGTGAACTCCTCCGGCATCGTGCCGAGCGCCTCCGCCACCTTCGCCAGCGTCTCGCGCGGCACCGACGTGTCGGGGGAGGGCTCGTTCTGGAACCCGGTCACGTCTTCGTCCGTCCAGAGAGGATCGCGCTCCGACTGCGGCGCGTGCTGCTCCTTCGTCCGGTCGAACGCTTCCTGCAGCTTCGCCTGGAACTGGTCGAGCCACTGCTCCGCTTCCTGCGGATCGATGTCCCCCTTGCGGAGGAGCTGCTCCGTATAGATCTTCCGCGGTGAGCGGTGATCCTTGATCAGCTTGTACATCTGCGGCTGCGTGAGCGACGGTTCGTCGCCCTCGTTGTGGCCGTGGCGGCGATAGCAGACCAGGTCGATGACCACGTCCTTGTGGAACTGCTGACGGAAGTCATACGCCAGCTTCATCGCCCGGATGCACGCTTCCGGATCGTCGCCGTTGACGTGGAAGATCGGCGCCTGCACTGCCTTGGCGACGTCCGTCGCGTACACCGACGAGCGCGCCGACTCCGGACCGGTCGTGAAGCCGATCTGGTTGTTGATGACGATGTGCACCGTACCGCCGGTCCGGTAGCCTTTGAGCTGCGAGAGGTTCAGCGTTTCGGCGACGACGCCCTGACCGGCGAACGCCGCGTCACCGTGCAGCAGCACAGGGATGACGAGCGAGCGGTTCTTGTCGCCGATCAGCTTCTGCTTCGCCCGCACCATCCCCTCGACGATCGGATCGACCGCCTCGAGATGGCTGGGGTTGGAGGCGAGGGCGAGCTTCATGTGCGCGCCGCCCGGCGTCTGATGCGTGCCTTCCGCGCCGAGGTGATACTTCACGTCGCCCGAGCCCTCGCGGGAGTTCGGGTCGATGTTGCCTTCGAACTCCATGAAGATCTGCTCGTACGACTTCCCGAGCACGTTCGCCAGCACGTTGAGGCGTCCGCGGTGGGCCATGCCGATGACCCCCTCCACCACGCCATCCTCGGCGGATTCGGTGAAGAGGTAATCGAGCATCGGGATCAGCGTCTCCGCTCCTTCGAGCGAGAAGCGCTTGTGGCCGACGAACTTCGTGTGCAGGAAGCGCTCGAACGCTTCCGCGTCATTGAGCTTCATCAGGATGCGGCGCTTCGTCTCCAGATCCAGCGGCTGCTTGTTCTGCGACGGCTCCATCCGGTCCTGCAGCCACTTCTTCTGCTCCGGATCCATGATGTGCATGTACTCCGGGCCGATCTTGCCGCAGT
This sequence comes from Thermoanaerobaculia bacterium, assembly GCA_036399695.1. Classification (GTDB taxonomy): domain Bacteria; phylum Acidobacteriota; class Thermoanaerobaculia; order Gp7-AA8; family Gp7-AA8; genus DASVEE01. The sequence goes on from DASWMP010000144.1 coordinate 44,167, forward strand.
ACGTCTCGCGCACCGTGTCGAGGATGTCGCGCAGCTTCGACACCTGGCGTCCGCACAGGCCGCCGCAGACGAACTCGCGGTCGAGATCCCAGACCGTCAGGCCGTAGTACTGCGGGTCGAGCTCCGGATGCTTGCGGACGTGGTACTCGAGCGGATCGGTATCGGCGAGCAGATGGCCGCGCACGCGATACGCGTTGATCATCTGCAGCACCGCCGCTTCGCGGGCCACGATCTCGTCGGACGTGCCGCCGGTCAGCGCCAGACGGTGACGGTCCTTGGCCCAGCGCACCGGCTCGTAGGGGATCCGCAGGTCGCGGTACATGTCGTCGTAGAAACCGTCGGCGCCGATGAGCAGCTCGTGGATGCGCGCCAGATACGCGCCTGATTCCGCTCCCTGAATGATGCGATGGTCGTACGTCGACGTCATCGTCATCACCTTCGAGATGCCCAGGTCGGCGAGGACGGCCGGATCGGAGGCGGAGTACTCGGCCGAATAATCGATCTGGCCCGTGGCGATGATGGCCCCCTGCGAAGCCATGAGGCGCGGTACCGAGGCGATGGTGCCGATCGTGCCGGGGTTCGTCAGCGAGATCGTCGTGCCTTCGAAGTCGGAGATCTCGAGCTGATTCGCCCGCGCCTTGCGGACGATCTCGTTATAGGCGCGGAGGAACTGCGCGAAGTCCATCGACTGCGCGCGCTTGATGTTCGGGACGAGCAGCGAGCGCGAGCCGTCCTTCTTCTCCATGTCGATGGCGATGCCGAGGTTCACGTCGGCGCGATCGATACGGGAGGGGACGCCGTCCTGCACCATGAAGCCGGAGTTCATCCGGGGGGTCTTCAGCAGCGCCTTGACCATGGCCCAGGCGACGATGTGGGTGAACGACGCTTTCGACTGGCCGATGAGGGCCAGGTGATTGTTGATGACGCGGCGGTTCTCTTCCAGCGCCTTGACCGGGATGTTGCGGATCGACGTCGCGGTCGGGACCGACAGCGAGGCCTCCATGTTCTGGACGATCTTCGACGCGGCGCCGCGCAATGCGACGACGGTCTGATTCGCGGCCGTGGCCGGCGGGGGAGCGGGGACGGCGGTCGGACGCGCCGGCGTCGGCTGCACCGGGGCTGGCTTCGGTGCCGGTGCGGCCGCGACGGCAGTGCCGCCACCACTGGCGGCCATGGCGACCGGCTGAGCCGCTACCGTCTGAGCCGTCACAGTCTGGGCATGCCGCGCTTCCACGTCTTCCGCGTGCTCTTCTTCCAGCCGCGGTTCGTAATCGTGAAAGAACTCCTGCCAGCTTGCGCTCACCGACTCCGGATTCGCGCGGTACTTCTCGTAAAGCTCTTCGATGAAAGCGATGTTGGCCCCGTAGGCCTGAGTGACTGACATAGCGAGATTCCTAACCGTTACTTCAGCGCTCTGCTTCCGGCGCCGCGGCGGGGCGGGGGCCCGCTTTTTCGACGAGCGTGTGGGAAAGCGACGTCAGGCCGAGCCAGCCGAACCCGGCGGCAAAGCCGCCGAGGACGTCGGACGGGAAGTGTACGCCGAAGTACACGCGTGAGAAGCCGACGCTGATGATGATCATCGCCGCGATCGTATGTGCCGTCGCCTGGACCGGCACGGACGTGTTCTCGACGAGATGGTGAGCCACGATCGGGTACGTGGCCGCGGAGAGCAGCGAATGGCCGCTCGGGAAGCTGTGCGACTTCGGCAGCTTGATCCGGCGGGCGAGCTCCTGCGGCCGCTGGCGGCGGAAGATGTTCTTGAGGATGGTGTTGATGGCCATCGCTCCGCCGGTCGAGACAGCGATCGTCCAGGCGTCGTGCTTCCGTCCTCGCTTGAGCAGCAGCAGGGCGGTCACACCGGCAGCCGTGCCGATCGCCGCGTGCGAGCCGAGCTGCGTGATGGCGTGCATCGTCCGTGTCGTCGCCTCGTTGTCGATGGTGTGGACGGCCTGCATGATCGCTTCGTCGTAGCGGTCGGCGTGGCCGTCGACGACCTCGTCTGCCTGCTGTTTGAAAAACCAGAAGGCGAGCGACGCCAGGATGACGCCGCCGCTGCGGCCAATGGCCAGGGGCAGAAAACTCTGCCGTCTTTTCTTTTTCTTCGTCACGGCGGCGCAGTATATCGAGAGATCAGAGGCGAGACAGCGTGACGTATCGGTGTGCGGGTTCCGCGCCACAGGAACGGCGGTAAAACTCGAGCGCGTCCGTCCACGGAATGATGGCTTTGCGGTGCCCCTGCCGCCATAGCTCCGTGAGGCAGGCGAGCAGCAGTTGACGTCCCAGCCCGCGCCCCCGCTGCGCTTTGGCCACGCCCGTCGGACCGAACCAGGCCAATCCGCGGTTGTTCAGGTCGTACCCGCCAAAGCCGGTGATCTCGCCGTCATTGGCCGTATAGAAGAGGGTGGCGGGATTCTTCGACGCCTCGAACCGCCAGATCCTCCCGAACTCCCGCTCGATGAAGGCCAATACCGGCTCCGGATCTGTCACGCGCTGGACGTCCTGAGCCGGATACTCCCGCAGCGTCGTCTCCAGGTTCCACGTCCACCGCTCCTCGGTGAATCCCCGCTTCCGGAAGAAGGCGAGAGACGCCGTATCAGTTTCCACGATCCCCGGCGTGAAGTAGTTGCCCGCTTCGGCGGCAATGACGCTCACGTTCCGGGCATCGCGCAGCAGGGCAGTCCCGATCCCCTGATGGCGTCTGTCCCGCCTGACGGCGAGCAGCCGGAGCGTTTTCCCGCACGAGACGGCCAGGCCGTCGGCATCACCGTAGATGCGAGTAGTGGGAGAGCCGGCAAAGCCCGGCTCGAAGCACTTCTCCTCCGCGACCAGAGTGATGTCATACGGAGCATCGTTCGAATCGCGGAGGAGCTCGAGAATTGCCGGAAGGTCGGCAGGCGTGGCCGTGCGGATCATCTGGAGGGAACGATAAGCCAATCTCGGAGTGCAGTGGCTACGGAGGCCCAAAGCCGCCTCCTCCGCCACCACACTCCAAGATCACCTCACAGCTTGTAGAACGCCTCGTGCACGATTGCGCCGTCGCGCCAGCGCTGCACGGACACCTGCTTCGAGACGATGTCGCCCCACTGCTTGTGGTTATACGTCAGCACCCACTCGCTGAAGGCCAGCCCCTGCTTCTCGTCGACGACGCTCGAAACCAGCTTGGCGTCCCAGGAGGTCAGGTTCTCCACGAAGTCCTTCTCGCGGGCGACGTTGGCCGCCTTACCGGCGGTGGTCATGTTCAGGACACCTTCGACCATGACGATGTCATCGCCGTAGAAGCGGTCCATCGCTTCGAGGATCTGCCGGTCGATGATGAGGGCATTCAGCTCGTCGACGGCGGTCTGGAGGGAGGTGAGGGTAGCGGTAGTCATAGTGGTTCTCCTTTTGTTCAAGTAGTCAGTGGGCAGTGGTCGGTGGTCAGTTGAAGGTGGTCTCAGCGGATGCGTCGCGCGAGCACCCGGTCGAGCGAGGCCCGTCCGGCGCCGCCGGCCACCAGGGCCGCTGCGGCGGCGAGGATGAAGAGCGGGTACTCGAAGCCTTCGCCACCGAGGTTGTTGTTCCAGTCCATGAAGAAGCCGAACTTCAGGTGCACGTTGAAGATGGCCGCGCTCATCAGGACGATCGTGGCCGCTCCCATGAGCCTTGTGGCCAAGCCGGCCAGCAGGAGCACGGAGCCGACGAGCTCAGTGGCGATGGCGGCGACGCCGAGGATCCAGGGGACGCCGATGCTGGCGAACCACCCCATCGTCCCTTCGAACGGATAGCCGCCGAAAAAGCCGATCTTCTGCATGCCGTGGGCGAAGAGGACCACCGCGGTGGCGACGCGGAGGATGGTCATGGAGACGTTGGCGTCGGTGTCGAGGATGGCAGCGAGAAACGCGCGGCTGGTGGTGGCGCCTTTGAACTGGGGACGGTCGATGGGGATGCTGGTCATGATGTCGTTTCCTTTCACGTTGCTTTACACGTCAAGTATTGGAGTTGCCGAAGTCGGGTAATGGGACTGCTGAACTACTCGGGCGGACCGTTCCGGATACGGTCGAGAAGATCGATCAGCGTGTCGAGCTGGGATTCGGTGAGGTGGCCGAGGGCGCGGTCGTCGAACTGGTCCATCGGGGCATCAAGGCGCTCGAGGAGCTTGAGGCCGGCGGCGGTGATCTGACAGAGGATCTGCCGCCGGTCCCCCGCCCATTGTTCGCGGCGGAGGAGGCCCTTCTCCTCCAGATTGGTGACCAGCCGCGTGATCCCGGGCGTCTGCTCGATGAGTCGTTCGGCGATCTCCATCGTCGGCAGCGGCCCGCGAGCCCCGCGGAGGATGCGCAGCACGTTGTACTGCGCCAGGCTGATCCCCTCCGTCTGAGCCAGCCCCTCCGCCTCCCGATGCACCATATTCGCCGTCCTCAGCAACGCAATCCCCGCCTCAGCCGCCTTCGAAGGAAAGGGGCGGGTCTGCTTGAGTTCGTCGAGAAGTCGGGAGCGGATGGCCATGTATGGGAGCAATGTAGTGCGAGTTGGTTTACATGTCAAGTATTGTGTTTTGTCTGGGAGTGCGGTGGCGGAGGAGGGCTTCATCCTTCGTAGCTACCTCTCTGCGACACGTGTAACAGAGCGGTAGCTACGGAGGCGAAAGGCCGCCTCCGCCACCGCGCTCCTAGACAAGGCAGACCTTTCGCAACAGTGCTCATCAATGAGCGCTCAGATCCTCACCTGCCCCTCCTGCGGCGCGTCGAATCGCGTGCCGGTGCTCAGCGAGGGAAGTAAGGCGGTCTGCGGGCGGTGTAAGACGCCGTTGACGGGGCCGGCCAAGGGTGCGCCGTCGACTGGCGGCGGGCCGGTCGAGCTTTCGGATGCGAACTTCCGGACCGCGATCGCGCAGGGGCGCTATGTCGTCGACTTCTGGGCCGGCTGGTGCGGGCCCTGCCGGACCATCGCCCCTGTCATCCAGGAATTGGCGGCTTCACGGACCGACGTTCGATTCGCCAAGCTGAACGTTGACGAGAACCCCCGCACGTCCACGCAGTTCGGCGTCCGCAGCATTCCGCTCCTCGTCTTCTTCAAGGACGGCATGGAAGCGGGCCGTCTCACCGGCGCGGTCCCGCGCGCCTCGATCGAACAGGCGATCACCCGCTTCCTCGGATAGCTGATGGCGTATCCCGTCCGACCGGAACGCAGCGGCGAGCTCGCTCTCTTCACCCGAAAGGTCGCGGTCGTTGCCGCCGTCTGCATCACGCTCGGCATCTTCTGGCTGGTCCGCGACATCCTGCTGCTCGTCTTCATCGCCGCCGTCCTCGCCGCCGGGATCGCTCCGGCCGTGCGCCGTGTCAGGGCCATGTACCGCTACTGGTTCCGCCGCCGTCTCCCGCGCGGCACCGCGGTGATGATCGTCTACCTGCCGTTCCTCATTGGTGTCTTGATGGTGTCGCTGCTCATCATCCCGCGGCTCATCTCCGAGACCAGCGCCCTCGCCCAGCATCTCCCTGCGCTCATCGAGCAGAACATCCTCAAGCCGATGGAGCGGCACATCCCGGTCGGCATGATCCGCGACCAGCTCAACAACGGCGTGGAGATGCCACGCGCACGCGTGTTCCTCTACGTCCGCAGCGCCGGACGCGCCGTCGCCTCCGTGATGGCCATCCTCTTCATGATCGCCTACATGCTCATCGACGCCGAGCGGCTGCGGAACCTGATGCTGCTCATCTATCCGCCGGAAGTACGCGGGGAACGCCGCCGGACGATGACGCGGATGGGCAAAAGGATGAGCTCCTGGCTCTCCGGCCAGCTCCTGCTGTCGCTCATCATCGGCGTCTCCACGTTCGTCGGCCTGCTCCTGCTGCGCGTGCCTTACGCGTTGCCACTGGCCATCCTGGCGGCGATCGGCGAGCTGGTCCCGGTGCTCGGCCCGACCGTCGGCGCGATCCCCGCGCTGGCCATCGCCCTGCTGCACTCGCCGTGGCAGTTCTGGTCCGTCCTGGTGTTCGCCATCGTCCTGCAGAAGGTGGAGAACCTCTTCATCGTTCCCCGGGTGATGTCCAGCAAGGTCTCGGTCTCCCCGCTGGCCATCTTCATCGCCTTCATGATGGGCGCCTCGCTCCTCGGAATCGTCGGCGCCATCCTGGCCGTACCTCTGGCCGCCATCCTCCAGGTGACCTTCGAAGAAGCCTTCGTGCGCAGACGCGAGCGCCGCCAGGATGTGGATCGCGCGGGGACGCTGTTGCGACGAGTGGATTGAGCTGCCGCCGCCCATCAGGACAACCGGACCCTTAGCGCCGGGCTGAGCCGGTACAATCCATCCATGAAAAACATGCTTGCGGTGCTGCTCGTGCTGGGCTCCGCCGTGGTCGCGTCGGCACAGGAGGCCACCTGGACGTATCGCGTCCGCACCGAGCTGCGGGCCAATTACCGGAACAGTCCCAACGAGCGGTTCCAGTTGCAGTTCCCCTTTCCTCCGAGCTTTCTGCCGCCCGGGCAGGAGAAGGGCTTCCTGGAGACGCCGGACGAAGGCAGCCACGCCGAGCTGAGCGTGGCCAACGTGCAGTTCGACCTCGGGTACGGTGAGGTCTTCGGCGCGCGCGCGAAGGTGCACTTTCAGGACAAGTACCGCCGCAATCCGACCTCCAGCGACCGGAAGATCGACGCCGAGGAGCTGTTCGTCCGGTTCGGGGCGATGCCGGAGTTTCTGGCCCGGCCGGCGAAGACGACCTTCTTCGTGTTAGCTGGCAAGGCGCCGAAGATGGAGCGGCAGCCGGTGCGGCTGCTCGAGAGCTACGGCCTCGCGGCCACGTCGTTCAACCGCTTCGAGGACCTGCAGGTGATGGGGGGAGGGACGATCGGGCGCAACCTTTACTGGCGCCTCACGATCGCGAACGGCAATCCGCTCTTCATGCGCGATCCGAACGCCCTGGCCGGCGATAACGGGACGCCCGAGCTGCGCCGGCCGTTCCCCACGCCGGAGATCAAATCCGGCTTCCCCATCCTCTACAACGCCGAGACCGAGGACCTGTTCTTCGATACCTCGAACATGCAGTTCGGGCAGGGGCTCGGCTACCGGTGGCAGCGGGAAGACCAGACGCTCGGCTTCGACGCCATCCTCTTTCATTACGACCGCGACCTCGCGCAGCAGGCCAACCTGACCGGGACATTCTACGGCGGCGACCTCGACCTGCTGGACGACGTGGCGGGGGCAAACGTCTCGCTGCCGATTACCAGCAACCGTAAAGAGGAGTGGGGGGGACGGGTCTATGCCGAGTGGTACGGCCTGACCGGGATCGCCCAGTTCACGAAACAGAACGTGGCCGGCCTCTGGCGCGAAGGCTACGAAGGGGAGGCTGGCTGGCGCATCCCTCTGCGGCACGGCCCGATGTTCGGCCAGGAGACGCTGCTCCAGTTCATCCAGCCGGCTGTCCGCTACAGCAAGATCGACAACCGCTTCCGCGGCAAGCCCACGTTCCCGGCCCCCAGCCTCTGGTGGGACTGGGAAAAGGTGGATATAGGCGTGCGCATCGGGTTTGCGCGAAACGTGGATTTGACGATCGAGCACAGCCAGCACGATGTGGTCGCCCCCCGGGAGCTCGATATCCGGGAGACGCTCGTCACGCTGCGCTGGCGCACCTGAGCCGGGTGAGCCGCGGCAGACCTTGGCAGTCTCATTGCTCAACTCCAGTGTCGGAGGACATGTAATGAGAAACGAGATGATTGGCGCCGTGGTGCGCAGAGCGATCGAGCACCCGGAGTTCAGGCGGAGGCTCATCGACAATCCCCACGATGCGCTCACTTCTCACGGTTTCGCCCTTGAAGCGAACGAGATGGCCGAGATCGAGCGCATCCGCACATCCCTCGGTGAAACAGACGCGGAGCAGCAGCTCATCTCCATCGCCGAGCAGTACGGCGTGAAGCCGAAGCCAGAATAGGGGAGGCCTGGGGCCCGGGGCTCGGGGCCCAGTGGGTGCCAGACCCGAGGTTCGGGGACTCAGACGCACAGCCCCCACAACCTCGCGTCTGAGACCCCACTGACCCCCGAGCCCCGGGCCCTGGGCCCTGGCCCCTGGGCCCCGAGCGTAACCTCTCACGCGCCCGTCCGTCCCACCTTCGCAGCGGAATTTGTCCCAGAACCCTCGGGTTCGGGCAACTCGCGTCACCTCAGAACTTAACCTGCGAAACGAGGCATCACACGGATGAGCGTTTTCCCGCGGAACCGAGCATTGCTCGGCGCCATTCTGTTCCTCACCTCCCTGCTGCTCCCGGCTCAGGCCGTTCTGGCCGCCTATCCCTCAGCGCGTACCGAAGTCCGGATGGCGCTCGATCCCGAGACCCGCAACCTCATTCTCTTCGGTGGACAGACCGAGGTGGACGGCGCTACCGGCCTCTCGTACGATCTCGACGAGACCTGGGCCTGGGTCGGCGACCGCTGGGTCCAGCGCTTCCCCCTGAACTCTCCTCCGGGGCGTTCCGGTCACGTCATGGCGACCGATACGAACCGTAACCGGATCGTCATGTTCGGCGGCCGCCAGCGCGGTGCCGAGCTGAACGACACCTGGATCTGGAAGGACGACAACTGGACCGAGGTCCAGACGGCCAATGCCCCGAGCAAGCGTCTCCGCACGGCCATGGCGTACGATCCGATCCGCGACCGCATGGTCCTGTTCGGCGGCGACGTCCGCACCACCGACGGCAAGACCCTCGTCGCCAGCTACGACACCTGGGAGTTCGACGGCACCACCTGGACCCGCGTCATCGAGGCCACCCCGGCCGTCGCCCGTCCGACCCTGGTCTATGACGAAGCGCGCCACCAGATGATCCTCCTCGGCGTCAACGAGAAGGGCGAAACGCTGATGCACATCTGGAACGACGCCACGAAGGCGTGGGACAAGCAGACCCCGTCCGCCCTCCCTCCCTGCGTCAACGAATCGGGCGCCGTCTACCAGCAGCACAACCAGCGCATCATCCTCAACGGCGGCGTCTGCACGACGTCGACGATCGCCGACGAGACGTGGGAGTGGAACGGCACCACCTGGGCCAAGCTCGACACGGAGAAGACTGACAGCAACCGTACCTTCGGTCACGCCCTCGGCTACGATCCCCTTCGCCAGGCGACCGTCTCCTTCGGCGGTACCCTCGCGTTCAGCAGCCCCCGCGACGACACCTACATCTTCAAGAACGGCAAATGGGCGATCGGCAGCTCGTCGATCTTCCGCCCGCAGCCGCGCTCGCTCGGCGCCTTCACCAGTGACCCCGACTCCAAGTCCGTCTGGCTCGTCGGCGGCCTGATGCAGGAGGGCTATACGCCCGACTTCTGGCGCTATCAATACGGTGGCTGGTCCCGTATCGTCAACGACAAGACCCCCGCGTCCTGCGTCGCCCCGATGACTGCCTACGACACCGACCGCAAGGTCATGGTCCTCGTCTGCGGCGCCGTTGAGGCGAAGGTCTACGAGTGGAGCTGGAACAACGAGACCAGCACCGGTACCTGGAAGGTCACGGAGAACCTCAAGACCTTCCCGCCGGCGCGCCGCAACGCACACATGGTGTACGACCCGCAGCTCAAGAAGACCGTGCTCTTCGCCGGCTTCGACGAAGCGCAGTACCGCAACGACACCTGGGTGTGGGACGGTACGGCCTGGAACGAGGTGAAGAAGGACCGCCCGACGGCCCGCTCCCTCGCCGCCACCTGGTTCGACCCGACCCTGAAGAAGGTCGTCATGTATGGCGGCATCGGCCGTCCGGATCCGGAAGACCGCATCGTCCGCTATGACGACATGTGGTCCTTCTCCGGCACCGGCTGGACGAAGATGACGCCGTCATCGACGCCCGGGCAGCGCTACGGCGCCCAGATCACGGTCGATCCGCGGACGAATACGACGATCCTCTTCGGCGGCATCCTCTACACCGAGAATGCCGAGAAGAAGGGGCTGCAGGTCTACTCCGACGAAACGTGGGAGTGGAACGGCACCACCTGGACGAAGCTCACGACCACCGGCAAGCCGCTGGCCCGTGAGAACGCCCAGTTCGCCTTCGATCCGTCGACCAATCAGATCGTCATGTACGCCGGATGGACGGGTTACTACCTCTCGGATACGTGGAAGCTCGCACAGAACCGCACCTGGACCCGCGAAGCGGAGCTGCTGGTGCGCAGACGCGCCGCGCGCAACTAGCGAAACAGTTGGGCAGTTGACGTTGGGCGGTTGGGCGGAAGCCCACCGCCCTTCACTGTTTCTGCGCGACCTCCGGCCAGCCGCCCAACCGCACCTCCCGTGATACCTTATTCAACCCGATGACCGAACAACTCATCACCCCACCCACAGGCTATCCGCCGGCGGCATTTCGTCGCAGCCTCGGGGACGCGCTGGAGCTGGCGCATGGCGTCGACTTTGTCGCGGCCGAGGAACGGGCGGCTTCGCTCGCGAAACGGTCGCTGAAGAAGGACTCCAAGGTTTGGGGCCTGAAGCTGGCGATCAGCATGATCGACCTCACGACCCTCGAGGGGAAAGACACCCGCGGAAAGGTCCACGCCCTCTGCCAGAAGGCGATGCGTCCCGATCCGAGTGATCCCGGCGTGCCGCACGTGGCCGCCGTCTGCGTCTATCCGCTCATGATCCCGTTCGTGAAGCAGGCCCTCGGCAAGAGCGGCATCCACATCGCCTCCGTGGCCACCGGCTTCCCGAGCGGCCAGACCTTCAGCGAGATCAAGGTGCAGGAGACGCGTAACGCCGTCGCCGCCGGTGCCGACGAGATCGACATGGTCATCGACCGCGGCGCCTTCCTCTCCGGCAATTATCAGAAGGTGTTCGACGAAATCGCCGAGGTGAAGGAAGCGTGCGGTCCGGCGCACCTGAAGGTGATCCTCGAGACCGGCGAGCTGGCCAACTACGACCAGGTGCGCAAGGCCTCGCTCATCGCCATGTTCGCCGGCGCCGATTTCATCAAGACGTCGACCGGGAAGGTGACGGTCAACGCCACGCTGCCCGTCACGCTCGTGATGCTCGAAGCGATCCGCGACTTCTACCACGTCACCGGTAAGAAGATCGGCATGAAGCCGGCCGGCGGCATCAGCAACGCCAAGCTCTCCCTCTCATATCTCGTCCTTCTCTACGAAACCCTCGGCCCCGACTGGATGACCCCCGACCTGTTCCGCCTCGGCGCGTCGTCGCTCCTCAACGACATCCTCATGCAGTTGCGCAAGGAGAAGACGGGGGCGTATCAGTCGGGGGACTACTTCACACTCGATTGAAGACCAGATGAACGCAGAACGCAGAACGCAGAATTTAGAATTTAGAGAGTCGGAACCGGGCTCTCCGTTCTCAATTCTGCGTTCTGCGTTTTGCGTTCTGCATTCATGGCAGGACAACGGATGACTACCACCGAAGCCGAATCATCTGCACCGCAGATCGAGACCCTCCACCGCCTCACCCCCGGCCCGGCCACTCCTCTCTGGGAGTACGCGCCTTCGCTCGAAGCGACCGATCACTTCAAGGTCGCGTCGCGCTACAACCACTTCATCGGCGGCAAGTTCGTGGAGCCGCATTCCAAGAAGTGGTTCCCGACCATCAATCCGGCGACGGAAGAGACGCTCGCCGAGGTCGCGGAAGCGGACGCGCAGGACGTAGACCGCGCGGTGACGGAGGCGCGTCGTGCGTACGACAAGGTGTGGCGGAAGCTGGCGCCGGGCGAGCGCTCGAAGTACATCTTCCGGATCGCCCGGCTGATCCAGGAGAAGGCGCGCGCGCTGGCGGTCGTCGAGACGATGAACGGCGGCAAGCCGATCAAGGAATCGCGTGACATCGACGTGCCGCTCGCGGCCGCCCACTTCTTCTACTACGCAGGCTGGGCCGACAAACTCGAATACGCCTTCCCGAATCGCAACGTCTCACCAGTCGGCGTGGCCGGCCAGATCATCCCCTGGAACTTCCCGCTGCTGATGGCGGCGTGGAAGCTCGCTCCGGCACTCGCGGCGGGCAACACGGTGGTCCTCAAGCCGGCCGAGACGACGCCGCTCACGGCCATGATGCTTGCCGAGATCCTGCAGGAAGCCGAACTGCCGCCGGGCGTCGTCAACATCATCAATGGTGCAGGGGCGACCGGTGCGGCGCTCGTCTCGCACGACGACGTCGACAAGATTGCCTTCACCGGGTCGACCGAGGTCGGCAAGCGGATCCAGCGGGCCCTGGCAGGGAAGGGGACGAAGCTCACCCTCGAGCTGGGCGGCAAGGCGCCGAACATCGTCTTCGAAGACGCGCCGCTCGATCAGGCCATCGAAGGCATCATCAACGGCATCTACTTCAACCAGGGGCACGTCTGCTGCGCCGGGTCGCGGCTGTTCGTGCAGGAGTCCGTCGTCGAGCCGGTCATCCGCAAGCTGCGGGAACGGATCGGGACGCTCCGCGTCGGCAATCCGCTCGACAAGAACACCGACGTCGGCGCCATCAACTCGCGCGCGCAGCTCGAGAAGATCCAGGAGCTCGTCGACAGCGGTGTCGAGGAAGGGGCGGAAATGGTGCAGACGCAGTGCACGCTCCCGACGCGCGGCTTCTGGTTCGCGCCCACCTTCTTCATCAACGTTGCGCAGTCCTCGCGCATCGCCCAGGAGGAGATCTTCGGGCCGGTGCTCTCGGTGCTGACCTTCCGTACGGCCGAGGAAGCGCTCGAGAAGGCGAACAACACGCCGTACGGTCTTTCAGCCGGCGTCTGGACCGAGAAGGGCTCGCGCATCCTCAAGATGGCGTCGAAGCTGCGGGCCGGCGTCATCTGGGCCAACACGTACAACAAATTCGATCCGGCGTCGCCGTTCGGCGGCTTCAAGGAGTCGGGCTTCGGCCGCGAAGGCGGTCTGCACGGACTCTCGCCGTACGTTCATCTTTCGTGAGGGGAGACTGATCCGTGCCTAATTCGATTAACGCAGGTGATGTAGTGGAACTCCGTTCCGGCGGAAATTTGAGAATGACCGTTGGTTGGGTGGATGGTGCCAACGCCTATTGCTTTTGGGTGTTTGGAGGCGAAATCAAAGGCATGTCTATTCCTTTGGCCGCGCTTGATGTTCTCTTCTCGAGACCTGCCTGATCGGTGACAGTGATGGCGCGCCTTGGGATTCGCAAGACCTACAAGCTCTACATCAATGGTGAGTTCCCGCGTACAGAGTCGGGACGCTACTACCCTGTCCACGCGAAGGGGGGAGAGTTGCTCGCAAACGCCAGCCGTGGCTCGAGGAAAGATTTGAGAAACGCCGTCGCCGCGGCGCGGAAGGCACAGCCGGGCTGGAGCGGCAAGACCGCCTACAACCGGGGGCAGATCCTCTACCGCATCGCCGAGGTGTGTGAAGCGCGAGCCGCGGAGCTGGCTGAGGAACTGCGCCGGTCGGGCTCGACCGCGGCGGAAGCGCGTCGCGAGGTCGAGGCCGTCATCGACCGCTGGGTTTACTACGCCGGCTGGAGCGACAAGTACTCCCAGGTGTTCGGCTCGGTGAATCCGGTCAGCGGTCCCTACTATAACTTCACGGTTCCGGAGCCGACGGGCGTCGTCGGCGTCGTGGCGCCCGAGGAACCGGCCCTCCTGGGCCTCGTCAGCCGCATCGCCCCGGCCATCGTCGGAGGCAACACGGTGCTGGCGTTGACGTCGGAGACGCGTCCCCTGGCCGCGATCACGCTGGCCGAGTGCTTCGAGACGTCCGACGTCCCTGCGGGCGTCATCAACCTCATCTCCGGCCTGCGCAGTGAGCTGATCCCCTGGCTCGCCGCCCACATGGATGTGAACGCCATCGACACCACCGGAGCGACGCCCGAGGCCGCCACCGCCTTGGTCAAGACGGCCGCGGAGAACGTCAAGCGCATCATCCACTTCGACGCCGCCACCATCGGCTGGGACGACCCCCGTCTATCGCAGAGCCCGTACGCGATCTTCGACTTCCAGGAGATGAAGACCGTCTGGCACCCGATGGGGATGTAAGCCGCAGCGGCAGAGCCCGTCTGACGCGTTTCATCGGTGCTTTCGGCGCTTTGATCGATGCTTTCCCCGCTTTCGATTTCATTTCGCGGCTTTGACCGGTCATTTCCCGGCTTTGATCCGTCCTTTCCCGGCTTTGACTTGCGTTTTTCGGCTTTGATCGTTCCTTTCGGCGCTTTGATCGATGCTTTCCGGCTTTTGATTTGATTTCGCGGCTTTGATCGATGCTTTCCCGGCTTTTGATTTGATTTCGCGGCTTTGACCGATCATTTCCCGGCTTGATCGGTGCTTTCGCCGCTTTCCATCGATCGTCCCCATCTGTCCCATAGGTCCCATCGTTCTCATCGTCCCCCGGACAACACACCAAACCGGGAATGCCCCAACCAACCGTCCGGTTAGCACCGGTCCACGCGCTGATCCGACGCGATCGAACGTGGGGGCAGCAAGCAGTCCGATCTTTGATTTTTTAAGCACCGGGAATGAGCAGCAGGGGGGCGTGGTTAGCAGCGTTCCTTGCTCGTTGAACGAGTCGCGGCAAACGCAGAAAAGCGGAAAGTCGCGAGGCGGGAATGAGCGGTGGGGTCGTCTGGTTAGCAGCGGTCCTTGCTCCTTGAAAGCGGCAGCGGCGGACGCGAAAAACAAACGGGGAAGTCGAATCCGGTGAAATAAATAGGTGGGGTCGAAAGTTGTTATAGATCCCGCGACGAAGTAAGCGGGCCGCGAGCATCAACGGTGAGCGCAATCAGCAGTGAGTGGTAGAGCAGCAGCGATTGTGAGCAGCGTCGATCTTCGCGATCAACAGCCGGTTCCTTGACAACTGAATAGGAAAGAATAGACCAACGAAGATTCCTTTCGAGGTTCGTAATTGCGAACTTCAAGAATCCGATGGGCTCACCCCCCGGTGAGTTCATCAAAACAGTAGTATCCGAATAAGCA
>DASWMP010000145.1:0-25367 GCA_036399695.1 Thermoanaerobaculia bacterium
TGTGCCCGCGGGTGCCCGATATTCGGCGGATCTGAATGTGGGACAGACACTCCTGTCTGTCCGCGCCCGCAGGCGCCGGTTCATCGACGGCAGAACCAAGGGAGTAGATCGAGGCGCACCGTTTTGAGACACCCTCCGATAGCTACCGCTCTGCTACACGTGTAAAAGAGCGGTAGCTATCGATCGCCACCGCACTCCTGGATCGCTTCGCGCTCTACCTCCGCGGTCCCTTCAACAATCCCTTCACCTCCGCGGGAGCGAGCTCCCGCGTCCCGCCGATCGGGAGGTCGCCGATCTGTACGCTTCCGATGGCGGTCCGCACCAGCTTCAGCACCTTGGCGTCGAGGGCTTCGACCATCCTCCGCACCTGGCGGTTGCGCCCTTCGGTGATGGTGATCTCGAAAACGGTCTTGCCGCCGGACTCGCGGAGGCGGTTCACCACCGCCGGCCGGGTCGGGCCGTCGCGAAGCTCGAGGCCGTTGCGCAGCAGGGACAGCTCGTCGTCGGTGAGGAACCGCGACGCTTTCACCAGGTAGGTCTTCGGGACGTGGTACTCGGGATTCGTCAGCCGCTCGGCGAACTGGGTGTCGTTCGTCAGGATCAACAACCCGCTCGTGTCGAGGTCCAGCCGGCCGACGGGAAACAGATAGCGGTCGCGATCCGGCAGCAGGTCGTAGATCGTCTGCCGTCCCTGCGGATCGCGATACGTCGTCAGGTAACCCTTCGGTTTGTAGAGCAGCAGGTACGTCGCGGCCGCTTTCTGCAGCGGCTTGCGGTCGAACTCGATGCGGTCGCGCTCGAGGTCGACCCACTGGTCGGGATCGCGGACGACTTTGCCGTTTACCCGCACGCGTCCTTCCGCCACCCATTTGCGCGCTTCGGTGCGCGAGCCGACGCCCGCTTTCGACAGCACGCGCTCCAATGTTTTCAGCGGACGATCGCCTGGTGGCGGTTTCGGTACAGAAGTCGTCACGACGCGAAGGTACAATGCCCTCGATGCGCCGGTCCATCGTCATCATTCTCGGTATCGTCCTCTCCGCTTCCTGCTCGAAAGAGAAAACGACTCCGGCGTCCGCCACGGCAGGGACCTCCACCGCCACGACGTCGACGCAAGCCGCGACCCCGCAGCCCCCGATGACGCCGTCGCCTGCCTCCACGGCGAAGAAAGTCGACGCGACTTACGCCGGCGGCATGCAGTGGTTCCGCGGCACCAAGGGCTTCCACTTCCTCCTCGACGAGAACGGCCGCCGCGCGGAAGGCGATCTGGCCCGCGCGAACATCGGTCAGGAACGCGTCCGCTTCACCGCCGACGGCGGCGAATGGCTCGGCATCTCGCGCAAGACCGGCGTGCACTGGTACCGCCGGAACGGCAGCGGCTGGACGGTCGACAAGGCGCCGCCCGAGATCGCCAACAGCGTCTGGCAGCGGACGACGCTGGCCTTCGATCCGATGAAGAAGGAAGGGGAGGCGCAGGCGGACGGCAGCGAGCCGATCGACGGCGTGCCGCACAACCGTTTCCGCTTCACGAATGCGAATACAGGTGACGTGCATCAACTCTCGGTCAGCACGACAAAGGGCAACATCGCGAAGCTGAAGATCGAGAGCCGCTTCACGCCGGCGACGCTGACGATTACGCGTCCCGACGAAGCGGTGAACATCGAGGATCCGGGGAAGTAACGGCAGACGGCAGTCGGTTCGAGGTTGAAGATCGGTTCGGGAGACCCCAATGACCAGGATGACGGTGTGGTGGGCAGGGTTTGGTGCGGTACTCGGATGTTCGGCATTCGCTCTCTCCAGGTTCGTCGCGCCGCCGCCCCCGCGAGTCGTCGCGGCCGCCGCGATTGCGGCCGTTGCACCGCCACCGCCTCCCGTTCCCGTCGTCGAGCCGCCGCCGGCGAAGCCATCCGCCGAAACGCCGACGCTCGTCGAAGTCGCTGAAGCAACGACTGACCGCCGCGTCCGCGCGCTCGCCTCTGAGATGGCGAAAATGTGGACCCGCAACCCGGACGAGCTGGTCGTCGTGATCGACGACGCCGCCCGCTCGACCCCGTCCTCACCGTCCGTGACGATGCTGCTCGCCATCGCCCATGCGGAGACGAACGGGAAGATCCTCGACGTCTCCGAGGCGGGGGCCGTCGGTCTGGCCCAGGCCACGCCGGTTGCGGCGACGCAGGAGGGCTTCGACGGGAAGCTCTTCGTCACGCCCGATTACCTCATCGGCTCGCGCTGTTACATCATGAAGAAGCCGCTCGGCGACGCCGACACCATCGCCTCGATGCTCGTCGACAACGACACGCCGCAGCGCCGCAAGCGGGCCAGGCGCCTGCTCGAATCGGCGAAGTCGCTCCGCCGCGAAGGTGTGGACGAGCTCGAGCTGCTCGAGCGCTACGCCACGCCGGTGTTCTTCGAGCGCATCGCCGCGGCCGACCGCCACAACAAGGAAGTGCTGAACCGCCTCGGCAAGCTGCTCGACCACGGTTCGCGCAAGGAGCTGCGCGACTTCCGCAACGAGATCCGTACCGAGTACCGCGCGCTCAAGCAGGAACAGCTCGCGTCGTGGCGCCGCTATCAGTTGGAGCTGGCGGCCAAGCGCGATGAGATGCTGGTCGAGCACTTCAAGCTCGACGCGAGCTACGTGAAGAAAGAGATGGCCTACGAGGCCAGCGAGTACCTAGGCGAGCATCTCGACGACCGCTTTTCGGCGAAGAAGATGGCCGCCTTCCTGGTGCGCCACCTCGACCGCAAGTCGATCGAAGCGCGCAAGCTGGCGTCGTCGGAGTCCGACGTGGAAGCGATGACGGCCGCGCTCTACAACGGCGGCTCGCACAACGTGAAGCGCATGCTCGCGGGGCTGATCCGCACGCTGCCGGAGACTCAGAACTACATGCAGAAGGTGCCGGCCACGCGCCGCCGTCTGGATGGTGTGATCGCGGGGACGGCGCTGGGCGCGGACTCGATGCGGACGCTGCGCTAAGGGATCAGGGCCCGGGGCCCCGCCCCGGTTGGGGGTCAGACCCTGGGTTCCCGGGGCAGCAGGGGGCCCCCTCGAACCTCGCGCCCGACACCCAATGGGTGAGCCTCGGGCCACAATGCTCAAGCGTCGAGCGAGGGAGATCGAAGCGCGCGGAGCGGGCGTCAGCGTCGTAGCCCCGGGCGGAAGCCAGCAAAGGCGTTGACTTAGAAATTTGCCTCATGTGGGACAGACACTCCTGTCTGTCCGGCCCACCCCCGAGGTCCATTCCTCCAGACAAGCGACCGTTCGGGTGCACGGGACAGACAAGAGTGTCTGTCCCACATCTAAAGTCAACGCCATTGGGGCGCAAGCCCGGGGGAAAAGCCCCCCACCATCAGAGCCGGCGTGAGCCCGCGACAGCCGGTCCTGAGTGCCGCCGGCTCCCGGCCGGGGCTCAGACCTGGGTCGGGAGCGCAGCAGGGAGCCCCTCGAACCTCGCGCCCGACGCCCACCGGGCCCTGGGCCCCGGGCGCCGATCCCTCACGTCAGCAACTGCTCGGCTTGTTCCGGCAGCAGCGGGCGCGAAAACACGTACCCTTGCATCTCGTCGCAGCCGAGCTCCGTGAGGATTCGGCGCTGCGCCTCGGTCTCCACTCCCTCACCCACGACGCGCAGCTTCAGCGAGTGGGCCATCGTGACGATGGCCTGGACGATGGCCTTCTCGGGCCCCGTGTCGCGGAGATCGGTGATGAACGAGCTGTCGATTTTCACGGCATCGATGGGGAGGAAGCGCAACTGCCCGAGGGACGAGTAGCCGGTGCCGAAGTCGTCGAGCGAGACGCTGATGCCGAGGGCGCGGAAGTGGGAGAGACGGCCGATCGTGAGATCGCTGTCGCGGATCGAGAGGCTTTCGGTGATCTCCAGATCGAGGTAGCGGGGATCGAAGCGCGTCTCCTCCAGCACCCCTTCGACCATGCGGATCATCGACTCGTGCTGGAACTGGCGCGGCGAGAGGTTGACCGACAGACGGAGATCGCGGAACCCGAGCTCGTGCCACGCGGCCATCTGGCGGCAGCCGCTCCAGAGCACCCATTCGCCGATCGGCACGATGGTCCCGATCTCCTCGGCCAGGGGGATGAAGTCCTTCGGCTCGACGATGCCGAAGCCGGGGCGGTTCCAGCGCACGAGTGCTTCGAAGCCGGTGATCCGCCCGCTGTGCAGCTCGACGATGGGCTGATAGACGAGGAACAGCTCATCGCGCTCGAGGGCGCGGCGCAGCGCGGTCTCCAGCGTCAGGCGTAATTCGGCGCGGCGCTGGGCGAGCGGGGTGAAGAACTGGTAGTTGTTGCGCCCCAGCTCTTTCGCGCGGTACATCGCGCTGTCGGCGTTCTTGACGATCGTGTCGGCGTCGTGGCCGTCGTGCGGGGAGATGGCGATGCCGAGGCTGGCGCTGACGAACAGCTCGCGGTCGTAGATCATGAACGGATGGCGGATCGCCTCCAGCACCCGTTCCGCGACCTTCGCGGCGCCGGCGGCCGCGGCGCCCTGATCGAACTCCGGCAGGATGAAGACGAACTCGTCGCCGCCGATGCGGGCGACGGTATCGTCGGGACGGAGGCAGCTCGTCAGCCGCGTGGCGACCGCGCGCAGCAACTCGTCGCCGGCGCTGTGGGCCATCGTGTCGTTGATCAGCTTGAAGTGATCGAGGTCGAGGAACATGACGGCGACGGAGCGGCCGTGCCGCTTCGCCTGCGCCATCGCCAGCGCGAGCCGGTCGTTGAAGAGGAAGCGGTTCGGCAGGTCGGTGAGCGAGTCGTGGAAGGCCTGATACTCGATCCGCTCTTCCGCGACTTTGCGCGCCGTGATGTCGATGATCGTGCCTTCGAGGATCTCCTCGCCTGTGACTTCGTCGTGGACGACGGTCTCGTTCAGGAGGGCCCAGAGCGCCTGGCCGTCGCGGCGGCGGAGACGGACCTCGAAGTTGGCCACGTCGCCGCGCGCGCGGATGCTCGTGATCAGCTCCTCACGATCGTGCGGGGAGAAGTAGAGGCTCGGCGTCTCGACCGTGAGCACTTCCTCGGCGGACGAGTAGCCGAACATGCGCACGAAGGCCTCGTTGCACTCGATCAGCCGCCCGCCCGTCGTGGAGCGGAAGACGCCCGCGAGATTGCGCGCGAAGAGCGTCTGATACCGCCGCTCGGCGCGCTTCTGCTCCGTGATGTCGAAGGTCATGCCGATGACGCCCTCGATCTCGCCGAGCCTGCCGAGCAGCGGCTGGACGCGGAGGAGCAGGTCCCGGTCGTGCCAGCGTGTTTCGTAGGCCACGCTCTCGCCGGCGAGAGCGCGTCGATGGACCTCGATGGCGTCGTAGAACATGTCGGTGCCGCGCAGGTAGTCTTCGAGTGAGACGCCGATGAGCTGTCCGGGCTCGAGCCCGACGGCCGCCAGTCCGCCGCCCTGGGACGAGGTGATGATGAGATTGCGGTCGACGCTCCAGACGTTCGCCGGCAGTTGCTCGAGGATCGAGCGGTGCCGGAGCTCGACGTTCTTGCGCTCGGTGATGTCGCGGGCGTTGATGAGTACTTTTTCTAGCGACCCGTCGGCGGCGTAGACGGGCACGCCGAGCGATTCGGTCTCGATGTAGCTGCCGTTCGCATGCTGGACGCGCAGTTCGACACGCGCCGACGTGTGTTCCTCGGCCCGCCGGCGGAAGACCTGCTGCTGCTTCTCACGATCGTCGGGATGCAGGAAGTCGCCACAGTGGTGGCCGACGATGCTCTCGGGCGTGCGCCCGATGATCTGAAGGATGGAAGGGGAGGCCCAGACGATCCGGCCTTCCGGATCGAGGATGAGGATCATGTCGCGCGTGTATTGCGCGACCAGCCGGTACCGCTCGTGGGACTCGGCGAGGTCATTGGCCTCGGCGGGTCCGATCGGATTGAGAACCATGGGTTAGGCCGGGGCGATTGTCGCATATACATGGGTGGGGCTCGGGGCCCGGGGCCCTGGGCCCAGGGGAGAAAGGCTTAGCCTCGGACTGTGGGGGCTGCTTCATCTCGTGGGGCCCGGGCCTCGAGCCCCGGGCCCTCACCGGTAATCAGGCGCGCGCCGCGCTGGCGGGTGAAGTAGGCCCAGCCCCACTGCAGCATCACGAGAAAGCGGTTGCGGAAGCCGATGAGGAAGAAGAGGTGAATGGCCAGCCACGCGACCCAGGCCAGGAAGCCGCTCAGCTTCTTGTTGCCGCCGAAGTCGGCGACGGCAGCGGCGCGGCCGATGGTCGCGAGCGAGCCTTTGTCGTTGTAGCGGAAGGCGCGGAGGGGCTGGCCGGCCACGGCTCGCTCGAGATTGAGGGCGGTGTGTTTGCCTTCCTGAATGGCCGCGGGGGCCACGCCGGGAACGGGATCGCCGCCGGGCGTCTTGGCGCTGGCGAGATCGCCGAGGACGAAGACGTTATGGTGGCCAGGAATCGTGAGGTCGGGCTCCACGATGACACGTCCGGCGCGGTCGAGCGGCACGCCGAGCGAGCGGCCGAGCGGATTGGCCTGCACGCCGGCGGCCCAGAGGACGGTATGCGTGGGGATGACGCGCTCGCCGATGCGCACCTCGTGCGCCGTGACGTTCGTGACGATGGCGCTGGTGATGACTTCCACGCCGAGCCGTTCGAGCTGCTCCTGCGCCCTCGCGGAGAGGTCGGGAGGATAGGGAGGGAGGACGCGGTCTTTCCCTTCGAGCAGGATCACGCGCGCGCTTTCCGGATGGATGTGGCGGAAGTCGCGGACCATCGTCTGCCGCGCGATCTCTGAGAGTGCGCCGGCCAGTTCCGCGCCGGTCGGACCGGCGCCGATGACGACGAACGTCAGCCACTCGGCCTGCTTCACCGGATCGGCCTCGCGCTCGGCGGCTTCGAAGGCGTAGAGCACGCGCCGCCGGATCTCCAGCGCATCCTCGATCGTCTTGAGGCCGGGTGCATCGCGTTCCCACTCCGGATGATTGAAGTAGGAGTGCGTCGCGCCGGTGGCGAGGACGAGATAGTCGTACGTCAGCTCACCGTCGGCGAGTTGGATGCGCCGTGTCTTCGGATCGATGCCTGTGACCTCGCCCAGGATGACGTCGAGGTTCTTCTGGCCGCGCAGGATGCCCCGGATCGGCGCGGCGATGTCGGCGGGGTTCAGCGCCGCGGTTGCCACCTGGTAGAGGAGCGGCTGGAAGAGGTGGTAGTTGCGCCGGTCGACCAGCGTGATGCGGCACTCGACGTCTTTGAGGTTACGTGCCGTGTAGAGACCGGCGAACCCTCCACCGACGATGACCACGTGGGGTGAAGCAGGGGGTGAATCAGGCATGTACTTCGACTCCTCAGGGCCTGGCGGCCCGCCGAAGTCTATGCCGGTTCGGTTTTCGGCGCGAGCAAGGTCGACGCTTCACGTATGAGGCGGCGCATCTGTTCGAGCGCTTCGGGGTCCTCGGCCAGACGGACTTTCAGCTCCTCGAGGAAGGGGACGTCCTCGAGCCGCTCGCGCTCGCTGCCGAAGCGATCAATGAAGTCGAGCCACTTCTCGGGGTCACCGTCGAAGAGGGTCAGCAGGATCTGCAGGCGTGCGAAGTTCTCGGCCAGGCCGTAGAGACTCCAGGTGGGCATCAACTCGTAGGTTTCGAACTGCATAGAAGAGCACTCAGCAAGGAGTGACGTAGGGAGGGAATTCCCTACCCACCAAGACAAGGGAAAGTTACTTTCCGATCTTGGCCAGCTCGGGCTTGCCAACCCACTTGCCCCACGAGAAGCAGCGCACGCAGGTGAAGGTGTACTCGGTGATGCCGGTCTCGGGGTTGGCCTTCGACTCGGTCTCGATCTTCGACTGGCAGCGATAGCAGCGGATGGTGTCGTCGCGCTGCATGTTCTCGACGTAGCCTTCGACGGCTTGGTCGTAGAACTCCATCTGCTTGGGCCGCTGCGGGATGGTGATGGTCTCCTTGCCCGCGGAGCAGGTCAGGAAGATGTGGTCCGCAAAGGTGGTCTGGACGAAGCTGCCACTCAGCCGCGCCGCCGGATGTTTGGGGCAGGGAATCGGCTGACCGGACCAGTAAAGGCGCGCCAGTTCACGGAACGTCTGCACTTCGCTCGGCATGGGGGGATTGTAGGGCCTGCCGGCCGGTTTGGTTTTCGGTTTTTGGTTTTTGGTTTCTGGTGCGCTGCTTTGCCCGGGTGCTCCGCCGAGCGCAGCACCTCAAACCAACAACCAACAACCAACAACCGGGGGGTGGGCGGGTGCCGTCAGGCCCGCCGCCCTGCCTCCACCGCCTCGAACACCCGCATGAAGTTCGCGCCGAGGATCTTTTCCACCTCATCCTCTTTCATCCCGCGCTGGAGCAGGCGCGCGGTCAGGAGCGGGAGCATGGCGGCGGTCTGGAGCTGGTCGGGGAGGGCGGGTACGCCGTCGAAATCGGTGCCGATACCTACGTGATCGATCCCGGCGACGTTCGCGGCGTGGATCACGTGGTCGGCGGCGTCGTCGAGGGTGGCGGTGGGGCAGCCGAGGGTCTGGAACCATTCGAGGTAGCTGTCCCAGTCGGTGCGGTCGTTGGGCATTTCTTCGGTGCCGCCGGTGGCGTCGGTTGGCTTCTTCGGACGCTTCTGGGCGTGCATGATGACCTGCGCCACCTGGTCGTTGATGAAGGCGGAGAAGAAGTTGATCATGCAGATGCCGCCGTTGTGGGCGAGCTCGCGGAGCATGGCGTCGGTCATGTTGCGCGGGTGGCGGCAGAGCGCGCGGCAGGAGGAGTGCGTGGCCACGAGCGGTACGCGCGTGGTCTCGACGGCGTGGTAGAAGGCGGCGTCGGAGACGTGGGAGATGTCGACGATCATGCCGAGGTCGTTCATCGTCCGGACGACGTCGCGGCCGAAGCCGGTCAGACCGTTGTGGCGGCCGCCGTCACCTGACGAATCGCACCAGTTGTTGGTGTTGACGTGCGTCAGGGTCATGTAGCGTGCGCCGCGGTCGTAGAGGCCGCGCAGCGTGTCGAGGGAGTCCTCGATGGCATGGCCCCCTTCGACACCGATCATCAGCGCGATCTTGCCTTCGGCTTTGGCGCGGCGGATGCCGGCGGAGTCGCGGCAGAGCGTGAAGTCGCCGGGATTGCGCGCCGCTTCCTGCTCGATGATGTCGATCAGCTTGTGCGCGAACGCGGCGGCGCCCCGCCCGGCGTAGAACGGCGGGACGTAGGCTGCGAAGAACGAGGCGGTGATGCCTCCTTCGCGCAGCGACCGGAGATCGGCCTGCGCCTCCGTGTCGTGCTCGTCGAGATGGACGTTATGGCGGAACAGCCGGTAGGGAGTGTCGCAATGGCCGTCGACGATGATCGCGCGGCGATGGACGGCGGGGACCTGGTCAGTCGTGTGCGAAGTACTCATCGATACGGTCGATCTCTTTCACCATCTGCGGTACGTCGGCGAAAAGGAACTCCGCCTTCGCCAGGAGCTCGCGCTCGAACCCGCCGCAGAGTACCGCCGCAACCGCGAGGGGGACCCGATGCGCCGCCAGGATGTCGTACGGCGTGTCTCCCACCACGATCGTTTTCGCCGGATCGCTCTTCACGTGTTCCAGGGCCGCCTGAAAGATCTCCGGCGACGGTTTCGAGAGGTTCGCGTCTCCCTTCGAGGTCGATCCTTCGAGAAGCGGACCGGCCCCGAGAAGCTCGACATAGTACTCCACCTCGTCGGGATTGGAAGATGAGGCGAACGCCAGTTTGAGGCCACGGTCGCTCAGCGCCTGCAGCGCCTCTTTGATGCCGGGGAAGGGCTGCACGGAGTCCATGTACTTTTTCTTCCACAACTCGCCGCGGTACTTCTTGAGCGGCTCGCCGATGCGGAACATTTCTTTGGCGTTGAGGAGGTCGGGCACGAGGAGATCGCCCCCCTTGCCGATGCTGTGGCGGATGACGTCGCGCTCGATCGGCTTGTCAAAGTGGGCGAACGCCTCCACCCAGCAATCCGCATGTTTGTCGTTGGAGTCGACGAGGGTGCCGTCGATGTCGAAGATGACTGCTTTGGTTTTGCTCACCTTTGCCCGTTGAGCAAGAGTGGGGCCCCACTGGGCCGGGCCCGGGGCTCGGGGCTCAGGGCCCGGTGGGACCCGAGGTGAGGGGGAGTGTACCGATGAAGCCCCCTGAACCTCGGGTCTGACACCCACTGAGCCCCGGGCCCCGGGCCCTGATCCCTACAATGGCACATCCGCTGTCGGGCCGTAGATCGACGGCAGCTTCACGTCCAGCGTGCGCAGATAAACGCTGAGCTGGCCGCGGTGGTGGATCATGTGATTGAGGACGAACGTCCGCAGCACGGCGGCGCGGCGCATGGAGATGATCGTCCGCTCGTGGTTCTTGAGGGTCCACGTTTCGGCCAGCGCTTCGGGCGTGAGCGTGCCGATCGCGGCGCGGGTCTTCGCGACGTTGCCGTCGAAGATCTCGAGCGACCGCTCTGCCGACTGGAACGGCTCTCCGCGCTTGGGCGACGTGCCGTCGGGGTTCACGTTGAACTCCGGCGATTCGATGGAGAGGAAGCCCCAGCTCGGCAGGGTGGCAAGGTGCGCCGCGAGGTAGCCGAGGGTCGAGGCTTTGGGATGCGGTTGCCAGTCCGCGCGGTCGGCGGGGACGATCTCCAGCAACTTACGCGTGGTGGCCATCTCTTGATCGAACTCGGGAAGATAGGCGTCGATGAAGTTCATGGGCGCGAAGTGTAGCCGAGGAGCGCCTGCCGTCTAGTGACGGCGTTACGTGGCGACGAAGGCCAGGTGCGCCGCGGGGAGGCTGGCCCTGCCGTAGCCCGATTTCGTCTTCACGCGGAAGCCGGCCTCGCGGAGCATGGCTTTGACTTCGCGCGGTTCGTAGATCTGCAACTCGTGGAGCTCGTCGCTGCGATGGAAGCGGCCGTCGGCGTAGCGGAACGTGGTGATGCGCCGGGTGAGGATGCGTTCGTGCACGGTGTGGGTGATGAAGATCTGCCAGTCGCCGCCCGACCAGTCGCCCTGGTACGGCTCGCCCGGCACGGCCACGTCGAAGATGAACACGCCGCCCGGCAGCAGCGCCTCGCGGACGCGGGCGAAGAGCTGGGGGAGCGGGATGCGCGCGTAGCTGAGCCCTTCGCCGATGGACGTCACGGCGGCGCAGGAGGGGATCGTCACCTCTTCGAGCGAGGCGAGCTCGAAGCGTGCGCCGGGTGCGTGGCGGCGGGCGCGCTCGATCATCGAGACGGAGCGGTCGATGCCCAGGACGTCGTAGCCGGCGCGGAGGAGCGCGGCGGCCCAGATGCCGGTGCCGCAGCCGAGATCGACGACCAGGCCGCCGGTGACGCGATGCTTCTGCAGGATGCGCAGGAGTGCCGGCGAAGCGAGACGTGCAAAGCCGCTGAACCCCGCCTCGTGCACGTACGCCAGCTCGGGGCCGTACGCCTCCGCGTCAGGCGTTCGGCGGTCCGCCCGCGTCATCGTCGTCTCTCGCTTCCCCGTGCACGCTTTCGATGACGTGCCGCGACTGCGGCGTGAGCAGTGATTCGACCTCAAGCATCGCGGAGCTCAGCGTCCCGGACGTCCCGTGGTCGCGGTCCTTGCGCATGGAGCCGATGGAGAGGGCCAGCAGCCCGATGACCGCGGCGACGACGGCGAGGAGGATGAGAACGCCGATCAGGATGGTCACGGGGGGAGTGTAGGGGGTTTTTGGTTGTTGGTTGTTGGTTGTTGGTTTTTGGTTGCTGCGCCCGGCCTGCGTCCGTGTAGCGAAGCACCAACAACCAACAACCAAAAACCAAAAACGCGACGGGAGGCCGAAGCCTCCCGTCGCTCACACCTAAAACTCGAACCGCACGCCGAGGTCGTAGCGGCGCGGGGTCTGCCACGCGGTGGCGTTGCCGAAGTTGGCGTTGACGGGGTGGCCGAGGGTGCCGTTGAGGCCGAGGTTACCGTCCACGGAGAGCGGGATCTCGGAGCTCAGGACGTTCGACACGGCGGCGATGAGGCCGGCGGTCACGGGGCCGAGGCGGATGTCCTTCTGCACCTGGAGGTCGAGACGGTGGTAGTGCGGGAGGCGGCGCGAGCCGCGCGCTTCCATGTACTCCACGCCGCCGTACGGCGACGGGCGCGTCACGCTCCAGGGCACACCGCTGTCCCAGTTGAAGTTCGCGCCGAGGATGATCGCCAGCGGGAGACGGGCGTAGCCGTTGACCTTCACGCGGTGACGGGCGTCGTCGCTGAGATAGCCGTAGCGGTTGACGAAGTGATCCGGCGCCACGTCGAAGTCGGTGCCGGCGTTCTGCGTGTACTCCACCGAGCCGCGCGACTTCGACAGCGTGTACGACACGATGCCGCTGAGCCACGACGTCGGGCGCGTCTCGACCTTGGCGATGAGGCCGCGGTAGTTCGAGCGGAGCGCGTTCGCGTCACCGTTCGGCGCGTTCGTCAGCCAGAAGAAGGGGCAGGTGTCCTGGTCGACGCAGGTGTCTTCGAAGATGTCGTTCGTCTTGCGATAGACGGCCGTGAGGTCGAGCGAAGTGTTGGTGAAGACGCGCTGCGTGAAGCCGAGGCTGTACTCGTCGCTGTTCGTCGGCTTGAGGTTCGGGTCCACCTGGTTGCCCGAGGGGCCGCCGCTCTGCGAATCCGGGATGTAGTTGCCCTCTTCGTCGAGGAGGAAGTCGGTCGTCAGCGTGCCGAGCGGACTGAGGAAGCTCGGCAGCGTCAGGGCGTTGTCGTCCATGATCTTGCCGTAGAAGCCGTGCACGACCGAGGTGGCGTTGTTGAACAGGTCGTACGCCACGCCGATGCGCGGCTGCAGCAGGCTGAAGTCGGGGACGCGCTGGTCGCCGGCGGGGGAGAAGGAAGCCTGTTCGTAGCGCAGGCCGACGCGGGCCGTGAGCTGCGAGTTCGGGCGCCATTCATCCTGCGCGTAGAACGCCTGGGCCTTGCTCTGAACCGTTTCGGCCGGGTTGCGGTTGGAGATGCGCACGCCGTAAGGCTCGCCGTTGAGCGTGAAGAGCCACGCACCGCACGTCGTACCCGGCGCATAGCCCCACTCCTCCGAGCAGAGGCTCGGGTCGGGCGGCGTGCCGGTCGTGAAGTTGACGCTCGTGAAGTCGTTCCACTCCAGGTCCGTACCGATCTTGAAGGCGTGCGAGCCGAAGCGCTCGAGGTAGTAGGTCGTCGAGGCGAGGAACTGGTCGCGCTGGCTTTCGCGCGACTGGAAGTTCGAGTAGTTCGCGCTGCGGATGAGCGTCGCGAGATCGACCACGCCGGAGGTATTGATGCCGTTGTACGGGCCGACGGAGAGCTCGTTCTTCACGCGCGCGGCCTGCGCGCTGACCAGCCAGCGGGAGCTGAGCACGGCGTCGTACGAGACCGTGGGGATGGACGTGCCCTGCGAGGCGACCGAATCGGCGGCCGGCTCGTAGAAGGAGCTGAACTGCGCGTTATCGATCGTGGCGTTGTCGGCCGTGTAGCGGAAGGTGATGGTCTGATCCGAGAGCGGAGCCCACGTCACCTTACCGAAGCCGTTCCAGCCCTTGAAGTCGCGCGAGCCGGGGGTGAAGTCGAAGAGCGCCACCGGGACGTTCTTCGTCTCGGGGCGGCTGTAGGCGCCGAAGAACCAGGCGCGGTCGCGGACGATCGGGCCGCCGAGCGTCACGGCCGGCTCGCGGTTCTCGAACTGCTGGAGGCTCTTGTTGAAGCGCGGCTGGCCGTTCGGCCGCTCGCCGCTCCCTTCCTCGATGAGCGAGTCGGCGGTGTAGCGGGCGTCGAACGAGCCGGAGAAGTTGTTGCCGCCCGACTTCGTGACGACGTTGATGACAGCGCCGAGCGCCTTGCCGTACTCGGCGTCCTTGCCGAGCGTCTGCACCGAGATCTCCTGGATCGAGTCGAAGACGAGGTTCGTGCCGAAGGTGTGCGTCACCGGGTCGGTCGAGTTGACGCCGTCGAGGACGAAGGAGCTCTGGCCGGAGTTCGCACCCATGACCTGCGGGTTGCCGTTCGTGTCTTCGACGACGCCCGGGGCCTGCAGGAGGACGGCGAGGTAGTCACGCTCGGCCTGGCCGACGGAGGCGTACTTGAGGTGATCCTCTCTGAAGTTGGCCTGCGTGGTGGTCTGCGTCGGATCGATGACCACCTGATCGGCCCTGACGGTGATGGTGTCGCTCACGACGCCGACGCCGAGGGCGGCGTCCGTGCGCGTCGTCTGATCGAGAGCGACGGTGATGTTGTCGTTCACCTTCGTCTCCATCCCGGAGAGGGTGAACTCGGCGCGATAGCGGCCCGGCGGGAGAAGAGGAAATTCGAACGCGCCGTCGCTGCCGGTGACGGCGGTACGCGTGCCGAGGAGCTGCGGACTCGTGAGCGTGACGGTCACGCCTGGAAGCGCGCCGCCTGAAGCGTCGGTGACGACGCCGATCACGCGGCCGGTCGTCGCCGCCGAAAGGGAGGTGGCAAAGACGACGAGCGCCACTAGGAGAAATGCGAGGCGTCTTGCTGGGGCTTTCATGATGTCTCCTTCACAGTGTTTTCTGCTGCGGAGCCCCAGTGCACTGAGACGACCACCGATGCCATCACACGTAAACCGTACGATTTGCTATGGATGGCCCGGCTTCACAGTTCTGTAATGGCAGCGCGGAATCCAATGAATCCGCACAATGGATTCGTCATTTTGGAAATCACGGCCATTCCGTTCACAAGCGTCACAACGAGCAGGTCTCGTCACGGTTCGTTCACTGTGGGAGCAGCAAACAAACGCGCGCGCCGCGGTGAACGTTGCGTGGCGGCGTTTACAGAAAAGTTGGCGGTTGGCAGTTGGCAGTAGGCAGTGGAAAGGACGCGCCGCCCTTACCGCCACCGCCAACTGCCAACCGCCAACTGTCTACTGCTCCACGCTCCACCACAGCGCATTGAAGAGCAGGGGGAAGGTGGCGTGGGTCTGGCCGCGGTGCTGGGGGCGGAAGCCGAACAGCACGACCTTCCCCTTGCCGTACGTCACGGCCACGGCGGCGGCTTTGCGCGCGAGGCGCTCCTCGCCGGTCATCCAGCCGCTGAGGAGGATGTCCCGGCTGTCCTCCGGATAGCTGGCCAGCACCCAGCGCTGCGTGTCCGTGGCCGGGCTGGCGGTGTCGAAGGCGATGGCGCTGTCGAGGAACGCCGCGGTCTCGGACGGCATCCCCGCCGTCACCGGATGATCGGCGCGCAGCTTCACCCGCACGAGACTGCCGGGGTTGCCGTACTCCTCCGGCTTCACGCCGGCCAGCGCGTTGCGCACCGGGAGGGCCAGTTCCTCCATCACGTACTCGCAGGCGGAGTCGAAGGCGATGAGCGTGCCGCCATCCGTGACGAACTTGCGGATGGCGTCGGCGCCGCTCTTGTCGAGGCCACCGCGATATTCGGGCGGCATCTCCTCCTCGTAACGCATCCCCCCTTCCGGCGTGCGGCGTCGTCCCGTCGCCAGCACGTCTTTAGTGATGTCCGCGAGGATCAGCGCGTCGACGTTCGCGAGGCCGCCCTTCTGCACGTCCTGCGGCGTCAGCGCCTTCGATTCGACGCCGTAGTTCTGCAGCAGCCAGCGCGTCCAGCCTTCGTCCATCGAGGCCGCCCACGGCTTGTAGGTGGCGACGCGCGGCTTGCGCGACAGCTTCGCGCCGCGGGCGATGACTTCCTTCGTGCCCGGCTTGACGTCGGTGACGCGGCGCGTGCCGTCCGGCATCGTGGTCCGCTCGACTTTCACCCCCATCTGCAGCGGGAGCGTCCAGGAGGCCACGTCGTACGGGCGCAGGATCTCCTTGCCAGCCTGGAGGCGCACTTCCGGGTAACGCTGCGGCTCGAGCATCTCGACGACGAACTTGCCGTAGGGCTGCGCGAGCGGGATCCAGTAGTCGCCGCTCTCCGCCTGCCGCACCTCCACGTTGTGCTCGGCCATGAGCCAGGCCAGATGCTGCGCCGTCGGCCAGTCGTACTGCTGGCGGGGGATGCGGTACGCCTCGCCCGGCTTGGCGGCGGCGACGGCGGCGCGGGCGCGGGTGACGAGGTTGCGCAGAAAGTCGATGCGGCGCTCGGCCGCGATCTCCACGAGTGCGTCGGAGGCGATGCGCTCGTAATCCATGATGTCGCGCATGCGCCACCAGCCCCCCTTCCAGGGGTTCGGGTGGTTGATCGTGGCTTTGTAGTCGATCAGCCCCTTGCCGCCGCCGCGGAGCTCCGTCGGCTCGACGTACAGCGGCGTGGCGATCTTCGCCGAGGCGATCTCCAGCAGCAGGCCGGTGACGTTCTTCCACCAGCCGGTGTTGCGCGTGCCGCCGATCCAGTAGGCGTCGAACTGGTAGCCGTAGATGAGGCCCGGCTTCTCGGCCTGCTCGAGGCGCAGGGCCATGTTCGAGCCGATGATGTTCGCCTCGCGCCAGATGAGAGGGTGGACGTCGGGATCGACCGGATCGGCGAACGGCGGGATGAACATGCGCGGTCCGTCGGAGCCCATCTGGTGCTCATCGACGAAGAGCTGCGGCATCCAGTCGTGGTAGACCGCGCGGCTCATGTTGCGCGTCTCGACCTGCGTCAGCATGTACCAGTCGCGGTTGTTGTCGTGGCCGACGTACTGGTGGTAGAGCCAGGGCAACTGGCCGCCCTCGTACCTGGTGCCGAGGTATTTGCGGTAGTAGTCGGTGATCATGATCTGGCCGTCGGGGTTGAGCGACGGCACGAGGAGCAGAACGACGTTGTCGAGCCGGCGCCTGGTCTCGTCGTCGTTCGCCGTGGCCAGGGCGTGGGCCCATTCCATGGCCATCTGCGAGGAGGCGATCTCGCTCGAGTGGATGTTGCACGTGACGAGGACGATGGTCTTGCCGTCCCGGATGAGCTGCTCGGCCTCGGCGTCGGAGAGTCCGCGCGGATCGGCGAGCCTCCGCGACGTCTGCTTGATCCTCTCTTTATTGCGCAGGTTCTCCTCGGAAGAGATGACGGCCATGACCATCTCCTCGCCGAGGGTCGTCTTCCCGAGCGTCTGGATCTCCACGCGCGGCGACGCGGCGTCGAGGGCACGCAGGTACGAGACGATCTGCCGGTAGTCGGCGAGCGTCTTGTCCGCCCCGATGTTCATCTTGAGGAACTCGGATGGGGAGGGAGGGGGAGCGGCGGAGAGGGTGGCGGTGAAGGCGAGGAGAAGTGCGAGCGCGAATCTCGTCATCATTGCGGGGGTGATGGTAGCTCAGGGGAGAGGCGTGCGGCTGAAAGGCAGAACCCGAACGCAGAACGCAGAACGCAGAACGCAGAATTCAGAATGCAGGTTCTCGAGCTTTCATCGTTCTGCGTTCTGCGTTCTGCGTTCTGACTTCGGGTTCCGACTTCCGTCCCGACTGTTGCCAGGTTCGGCACTCCGCCGCGCTATCATCAACCCCATCATGAAAATGCTGCTGCATCTGCTGCTCGCCGGCATGCTGGCCGGCTCCGCTTTCGCCCAGGACAGCCCGGCTCACTTCCGCATCCTGCAGATCAACGACGTCTACAGGATCGAGGGAATCGAGAACGGCACCCGTGGCGGGTTGGCGCGCGTACGAGCGCTGCGCAAGCAACTGGAAGCCGACGGTACGCCCGTCCTCGTGATGCACGCCGGTGATGCGCTTTATCCGTCCGTGATGAGTAAGTTCATCACCCCGGCCGGCATGATCTCCACACTGAATCTGCTCGACGGGAAGCCCGCGGCGTTCGATCCATACTTCATCGCCACGTTCGGGAATCACGAGTTCGATCCGAGTGCGCCTGTCCTGACCCTCGGCAGTATCGCCGCCTCCGATTTCCGCTGGGTCTCCTCGAACACGCGCTACTGCGTCTCTCCCGGTTTGTGCAACGAGCCGTTCTCGGCCCGCCATGCGAACGTTCGCGACACCCTGGTCCTGGACATCGGCGGGACGAAGGTCGGCATCTTCGGCATCACGATTCCGAACAACAGGTCATACGTGCAGATGACGGACGCGCAGGATGCGACGCGCCTCGCGCTGGCGCGGCTGAAGCAGGATGGTGCCGCCGTCATCATCGCGTTGACACACCAGAACCTGGACGCCGATCTGGCTCTGGCTCAGCGTCATCCGGAGATCGACGTCGTCATCGGCGGGCACGAGCACAGCTACCTCGAGCGGATGGTTGGCGGACGCCCGGTCACGAAAGCCGACGCCGATGCTCTGAGCGCCGTCGTCCATGACGTGGTCGTCCTTCCGCAAGGCCGCGCACAATCGACCTTCCGCAAGGTCGTGCTGGACGCCTCGGTGGAGAAGGATGCCGCTGTCGAGGCGGACGTGAAGCGCTGGATCACGGCCCTGGAGCGCGAGCTCGGGCCCAACGAGGAAGTGGCCCGCACCGAGCACCTGCTCGAAGGGCTGGAGCCGGCGGTGCGCGGACGCGAGACCGCGCTCGGCAATCTGCTCGCCGACGTCATGCGCGCGCACATGAAGACAGATGTCGCGTTCATCCAGGGCGGCACGATTCGCATCAACGACAACATCCTGCCGGGCCCCATCCGCAAGTACGATCTGGAAGGCGTCTTCTACTACCCCAACACCGTCGTCGATTTCGAGCTCACCGGGCAGCAGCTCCTCGACGCGCTCGGCAACTCCGTCTCACAGGTCGATCTGCTGGAAGGGAAGTTCCTGCAGGTTTCGAACATCCGCTTCCGCTATCGCGAAGGCGGCACCGGCGAGCCGCGGTTCACCGTCGACGCCGCGGACGTCGAAGTCGGCGGCAAGCCACTCGACCTGAACAAGAAGTACACCGTCGCGACGATCGAGTACCTCTACGACAACGGCCACACCGAGGGCTACAAGCTGTTCAACAAAGCGAACCCCAACCGCCCGGAGCTGCGCTCCAGCCTCGACCGGATCAAAAACGACCTGCGGACCATCACCGTGGCCGCCCTGCGCGCCCAGCAGACAGTGACGACCAACGTGGAAGGCCGCATCACGCGCAAGTAGGACAACCAGCAAGACGGACAACGAACAACGGACAACGAGCAACGCCCACCCCGCGAAGAGCCGCGGTGGATCGCGCCCCTGGAGTAGACATGAATGACGTCGTTGAAGTGCGCTATGTCCGTGACTACACCGTGTGGCTCCGCTTTCAGGATGGCACGTGCGGGGAGGTCGATGTCCGGCCGTCTTTCAAGGGACCGGTGTTTGAACCGCTGAAGGACGTCGAGTTCTTCAAGCAGGTGCGCGTGGACCCGGAGCTCGGCACGATCGTCTGGCCTAACGGCGCGGACGTGGCGCCCGAAAGGTTATACGAGCGGGTGCACGTGACGGTGTAGTGGCGGGCAATAAGACCCACCCCGGCAGAGACCGGAACCAGATGTGGGACAGACACTCCTGTCTGTCCGGCGCACCACCAAGGTCCATTCTCCAGAGAAGTGCCTGTTCCGGGTGCGCAGGACAGACAAGAGTGTCTGTCCCACATTCAGAACCGTGTCTGTCCCACATTCAGAACCAACCTCTGAGACGACGGACAACGAACAACGGACAACGAGCAACGCCCACCCCGCCTTTACGCTACGCTACGCGCCGCATGAACGTTGCGCGGCACATTGCCTGGCGGTATCTCCGGCGCCCCAGCGACCGGCTCGTGTCCGCTGTCGGGATGGTCTCGATCCTCGGGCTGGTCATCGGGGTGATGGCGCTCGTCATCTCCATGGCGTTGATGACCGGCTACCGGCAGGACCTTCAGCAGAAGCTCCTCGGTGGGAATGCCGAGGTCTTCGTCTACTCCATCGGCAGCCCCATTGCCGATCCGCGCTCGCTGCAGAAGATCCTCGAGGGGACGCCGGGGGTGGCCGAGGCGTCGCCGGTACTGTTTCAGACAGCGGTCGTGACGACCGAGAAGAACACCACCGGCGCCGAGGTCATGTTCAAAGGCGTCGAGCCGACGCGGGGAAAAAGCTCGCCGATGCTGGCGAAGATCATCGGGCCGCGGGCGCGCTTCGAGACGGCGGCGGGGGAGATCGGCGTCTCCGTCGGCAAGCACCTCGCGTCGCGGATCGGCGTGAAGGAAGGCTCGGCCATCACCGTCACGATCCCCACCACCAGCGGCGGCACCTTCATGCCGCGGACGGCGTCGTTCGTCGTCACGAACGTCTTCGACACCGGCTTCTACGAATACGACGCCCGCTGGATGTTCATCGACCTCGACCAGGCGCAGGAACTGACGGGCGTCCGGACGGCCAACCTCATCGAGGTGAAGCTGGTGCCCGGCACCGATCTCGACGCGGTCGTCGCGCAGATCGAGCGGCGCACCGAGCGCCGTTACGCCGTGAACGACTGGCGGGAGATGAACCAGGGCCTCTTCACGATGCTCAAGTTCCAGCAGCTCATCCTGTTCATCGTCATCGGACTGATCGTCTTCGTCTCGACGTTCAACATCGTCTCCACGCTCATCATGACGGTGCACGAGAAGCGGAAGGAGATCGGCATCCTCACGTCGATGGGCGGGGACCGGAAGCTGGTGGGGCGGATCTTCCTCTGGTACGGCACGATGGTCGGCTTCGTCGGCACCGCCGGCGGCGTGCTCCTCGGCGCGCCGATCTGCTGGGTCATGACGCGGTACGAACTGCTCAAGTTCCCGCCGGAGATCGCCGAGGTCTATTTCGTATCGTCCATCCCCTTCATCACCAGGGCGACGGACCTCGGGATCATCATCGGCTTCTCGCTCTTCGTCTCCTTCATCGCCACCGTCCTGCCGGCGATGAGGGCGGCGCGCCTGAACCCGATTCAGGCGCTCAGGCACGAGTAGCGGTCACCAGCTCCCGCTCGCGCCGCCACCGCCGCCGCTTCCGCCGCCTCCGCTGAAGCTGGATGACGAAGAGGACGACGAGTCGCCCGACGACGATGACGACCCGCTGCTCCAGCTCCAGGAGGATTCGTACGACGAGGAGCCCGATTCGTACGACCTGCTCCGCCCCCGGTAGGTCACGCCGGAGCGCTTGTTGACGTACAGCCTCCTCAGGACCACGAGCATGCCGATGGCGAGCAGGATGAGGCACGCGACCCAGGGATTTTCGCTGTCGTCCGGGTTCTCCCGGGCGGAGTCGGAGAGCGCCGGTTGCGCTTGCGCGGACGGCGAGGCCTGGACCGCCGTTCCAGTCAGCAGCCGCTGCAACTCCGCGACCGTGGCCTCGACGGCACCGGTCGGATCGCCCTCCCGCAGGCGCGGCAGGAGGATCGTCCGGGTGATCGTGGCCGCTTCGGAATCCGTGACCACGCCTTCGTGGCCGTAGCCGACCTCGATACGCGACACGCGCTGCTCGACGAAGAGGAACAGGATGATCCCGTTGTCCTTCTTCGCGTCGCCGACGGCCCAGGTACGAATGGCCTCGGCCGACATCTCCTCCAGCGTTGTGCCGTCGGGGACGCGGCGGTCGACGTAGACGATGATCTGGTTGGTCGTCGCCCGGTCGAGCTGGGCGAGCTGCTCGTTCAAGGCCAGCGCGCGTGCGGCGTCGAGCACGCCGGCACGGTCGGTCACGTAGCGCGTCGGCGCCGGCGGCAGCGGAATGGTGACGAGCGCGAGCAACACGGCGACAAGGCTCAGCACGTTCATTGAGCACACTGTACGTCACGCGCCGTGGTTTGTTCCGGCGTGCCCTCGCCGGCATGGCCAGGGAGGACTCGCGAGTGGTGGGCGTGTACTCACGAGTGGACACTCAACCACACGCGAGTGGTCGACGAGGACCTGCGAGTGGTCACCTGACCACACGCGAGTGGTCGACGAGGACCCGCGCGTCGTCACCTGACCACACGCGAGTGGTCGGGGAGGACTGGCGCGGGGTTCCTCGACCGCCTGCAGGTGGTCACTACGGCTTGCGTACGGCGTAGCGCAGGTGTGTCACGCCATTGCCGGCGATCACCGTCGGGTTGCCGAGGACGGCTGGCGTGCCGGCGAGATGATCGAAGAGCCGAACTCCGGACCCGAGCAGGACGGCCGCGACGTCGATGTGGAGCTCGTCGAGAAGGCCGGCATTCAGGAGCTGCTGGATGGTGTCAGCGCCATGGACGCCGACGGACTTGCCGCCGGCGGCGGCTTTGGCCTGGTTCACGGCGCTTTCCAGGCCGTCGGTCACGAAGTGGACCGTCGAGCCGGGTCGCGGCCAGCCCTCGGGGATGTGGTGAGTCACAACGAATGCCGGGCCCCAGGCCTGATTCCCGCCCCAGCCTTCGGCAACCTCGAAAGTGCGCCGGCCGGTGAGCACCGCACCGAGCTCGGACCAGAGACCGCGCAGGTGCGCGGCGCTCGGCTCCGACACCTTGAACGTCATCGGGTCCGATCCTCCGGCGTGGAACTCCACGTCCCCCGAGTTGAAGTACCAGTCGAAAACTTCGGCCACACCATCGTTGGAATCGGCGACGTAGCCGTCGAGCGACATGGACATGACCGCGACAAGCTTCGACATTGCGATGCTCCTTTCGAGGCGCGCATGGTAGCGCACGTACTGGTCAGGCCTTCCGGCTTCGTCGCAGGAGTCCGAGCAGGCTGCCGCCGATGATGAGCGCGCCGCCGGTGACGGTGCGGAGCGTGAGCGGCTCGTGCAGGACGACGACGCCGAGGAGCACCGCGATCGGGATGTTGCCGTAGTAGATGACCGCCGTGGCGGCGGGGGAGAGGCGGGTGGTGACGCGCACCCAGAGACTGTGGGCGATGAGCGTCACGCCGGCGGCGAGGAAGAGCAGGCCCGCCCAGTCGCGCGGGGCGAGGTCCCACTCGGTCTTCGGGAGGAAGAGCAGGAAGAAGAGGAGAGCGAACCCGAACTGCCCGAGCGCGCGAGTGGAGCCCGGCAGATGCGACCAGCGCTGGTGGAGGATCGGCAGCGATGCGTAGAACAGCGCGCTGAGACAGGAGAGCCCCATCCCGATGGCCGTGGCGTTGCCGGACGTGAACGACGGCACGATGACGACCGCCCCGGTGGCAGCGATCAGCACCGCCACGATGTCAGTCGAAGTCGGACGCTGCCGCGCGACCAGTGCGCCGAGGAGCAGCAGATCCACGCCATACGTGGAGAGCCCGATCGCGCCGATCGACGCCGAGGAGGCCTTGATGGCGAAGAACAGCGTGAGCCAGTGGGCGAAGAAGAGAAAGCCGATCGCCGCAAGCCGCAGGAGATCGCGGCGGCTGACGCGATGAAACTGCCGGCGGAGCGCCATGATCGCCGCCACCCCGCTCGTGGCGACGGCCAGCCGGAACACCCCGATGGTGAACGGATTGGCCGCGATGAATTTGACCGTCACCGGGATGCAGCCAAACAGCAGCAGCGCCAGAATGGCCTCGGCGGCAAGACGGAACACGGCGCGCAGTGTACCGGGGCACGGCTCAAACGACAGGGAACGATGGGACCAATGGGACCTATGGGACCTATGAAAAGCAGAGCGCCCGGCGCGGAGCTCTGTCCCATAGGTCTCATCTGTCCCATTGGTCCCATTGGTCCATCGTTCCCTCTCCCCAAACCAAAAACGGCCACCTTGCGGTGGCCGTTTTCACTGAACGCTGATGCTGTCTTACCAGATCCGGACGCGGTCTTCCGGCTTCACGTAATTCGCGTCGCCTTCCTTCACGCCGAACGCTTCGTACCAGGCGTCGACGTTACGGAGCGGGGCGAAGGCGCGGACCATGCCGGGGGAGTGGGAGTCGGTCATGATGAGCTGGCGGAGGGCGTCATCGCGGACGAGGGTGCGCCAGACCTGGCCCCAGCCGAGGAACACGCGCTGGTCGCCGGTGAAGCCGTCGAGGACCGGCGCGGGCTTGCCGTTGAGCGACACACGGTAGGCGTCGAGGGCCATCATGATGCCGCCGAGGTCGGCGATGTTCTCGCCCATCGTCAGCTTGGCCGTGATGTGCAGGCCGGGGAGCTGCTTGAGCTCGAAGCCTTCGTACTGCGCGCCGAGCTTCGCGGCCTGCTTCTCGAACTTGGCCGCGTCTTCGGTGGCCCACCAGTCGCGCAGGACGCCTTCGCCGTCGGACTTGCGTCCTTGGTCGTCGAAGCCGTGCGTGATCTCGTGGCCGATGACGCCGCCGATGGCGCCGTAGTTCACGGCCGGATCGGCCTTCGGATCGAAGAAGGGGGGCTGCAGGATGGCGGCCGGGAAGACGATCTCGTTCTTCGACGACGAGTAATAGGCATTGACCGTCTGCGGCGTCATGCCCCACTCCTCGTCATCGACTTTCTTGCCGATGCGGTTGACGTCGTAGCTCCAGTCGAACTGGGCGACGCGCTGGGCGTTGCCGACGAGGTCACCCTCGACGATCTGCAGGCCCGAGTAGTCGCGCCACTTCTTCGGATAGCCGATCTTCACGTTGAACTTCGCGAGCTTGTCGAGCGCGCGCGCTTTGGTGTCGGGGCTCATCCAGTCGAGCTTCTCGATGCGTCCCTTCATGGCGACGCGGAGGTCGGCCACGAGCTTCTCCATCCTCGCCTTCGACTCCGGCGGGAAGTACTCGTCGACGAACGTGCGGCCGATGGCCTCACCGAGGGCACCTTCGGCGGCGCCGACGGCGCTCTTCCAGCGGGGGCGCTGCTGCTGCGCACCGTTGAGGAACTTCGAGCGGAACTCCCATTGCGTGTCGACGAAACGCTTCGACAGCAGCGGGGCGGCTTCGTCGACGATGTGGAACGCGTCCCACGCCTGCAGCGTGGACACCGGCGCGTCGGCGAAGATCTTCGCCAGCTTCGGCAGGGCGGTGTTCTGGCGGACGACTGCGCGGTCGGCCTTCTCGATGCCGGCGGCCTTGAAGTAGACGGTCCAGGGGAAGCCCGGCGCGTTCTGCTCGAGCTCCGCGACGGTCATCGGGTTGTACGTCTTGTCGCGGTCGCGGCTCTCGGAGCGCGTCCAGTGCGCCTCGGCGATCTTCGTTTCCATCGCCACGATGTCGGCGGCGTTCTTCTCCGGCTCTTCCCAGCCGGCCAGACGCAGCATGTCGGCGACGTACTTCTGATAGCGGTCCTTCTGCGGCTTGAAGTTCTCGCGCAGGTAGAACTCGCGGTCGGGCAGGCCGGTGCCGGACTGCGAGATGTAGAGCGCGTAACGCTCCGGGTTCTTGGCGTCGTCGGAGACGCCGGCGCCGAAGAACGAACGGCCGAAGCTGGCGCTGGAGCGGCCCATGAGGGCGGCGATGTCAGCGTGCGTCTTCGCCTTCTTCACGGCGTCGAGGTTGGCCTGGATCGGCTTGCTGTCGAGCTTTTCGGCAGTGGCTTCGTCGAGGAAGGTGCGGTACATGGCCGCGACTTTCCCCTGATCCGAGGTGGCCTTGAGGCTCTTGTCTTCCGCCCAGCGGTCGAGGATGGCGCGGACGCGCACTTCGGACAGATCGCGCAGCAGGTCGAACGCGCCGAAGCGGGTCTTGTCCGCCGGGATCTGCGTCGAAGCAGCCCACTTGCCGTTGAC
>DASWMP010000146.1:0-5788 GCA_036399695.1 Thermoanaerobaculia bacterium
CACTCCAAGATCGTTCCTGTCCAGCTACTTCTTCTTGGATGATTTCTTAGAAGAACTAGCCTTCTTCGAAGAACCAGCCTTCTTGGAAGTGCTGGCCTTCTTGGAGGAACTGCTCTTCTTGGAGGTAGAAGCCTTCTTGGAAGAACTGGCCTTCTTAGAAGAACTAGCCTTCTTCGAAGAACTGGCCTTCTTCGAAGAACCGCTCTTCTTCGAGCCAGCCGCCTTCTTCGCCCCTCCGCTCTTCTTCGACGACGCGCTGCCCTTGGGTGGCGGCGGCACCTTGCCGCCTTCGCGTCTCGCTTCTGAGAGGCCGATGGCGATGGCCTGCGTCCGGCTCGTCACCTTTTTGCCGGAGCCGCTCTTCAGCGTTCCGCGCTTGAACTTGTGCATCTCGGTTTCGACTTTGTCCTGTGCTTTGTTGCCGTACTTTGTAGCCATGCACACGTTCTTGTGCAAAGGCAAAGCCCACGTCACTCGTCGACGTACGTCGAGCGCGCGAGTACGGTCGCACCGCGGCGCTTCACCGTCACGCTGATGGCGTGCGTGCCGCGCGCGATCGCGTCGGGGCGGCGCACTTCCAGCTCATAGTGGCCGGACAGCGTTCGCTGCAGGCGCTCGACCGCCAGTTGCGGGAAGCGATGTGTCTTCGCGTAGAAGCCGCCGGTGTCCGCGGCCGCGGCCTGCAGGCCCACCTCGAGGCTGTGGTAATCGGCGTCGCTCGTATCGAGCGAGAAGATCGTCACGCGCGCGTTTTCGAGCCGTTGTTTCGCCACCGCGTATTCGCGCGGCATCCTCACCGCGCCGCCGGAAAGAGAGCCCAGGCCCCAGCCGAGGAGGATCAGCGTCTTCGGGCCGGGGATCGGCTTCAGCGCGTTGGCGACGATCGTGAGCGACGCCTCCGACGAAGCCGCGTTCTTCATCTCCTGCCGGTCCAGGCGCCGCGCCAGCGACGGGTTGGCGACGAGCGGCGGGGGAGGAGGATCGTCGATCATGATCGACGCCTTCACCGCTTCGTGCACGCGATCCGGATCGCTGGTGAAGTCGAGCCGGAACTTCAGGTGCGAGTCGAACGAGAACACCGCCACGCGATCCTCCGGCTCGAACATCTCCAGCAGGTCCTTCACGTACGGCATGAACTTCATCGCGCCGCCGAGCCGCGTCGTGTGCCGGGCAAAGTCGGTCTGCACGAAGAGCACGAAGAGCCGGCCGGCCGGCGCGACGTCCCCACCGTCCCGCGGTGCCTCCTGGTGCACTTCCGCGAGCGCCCGCGCCGCCTCGGTATCGGCGATCCAGGTCACCGACTCCACCTTCGCCGGCAGGCCGTCGATCTTCACGGTGAAATCGCCCGCGGTCAGCCCCTCGATCGGCTCACCGTTCGCGATCGTGACGCGGGCGTCGATGAGCACCCGCTCGACCGTGACGGTTTCGCCCACCTGTGCGCCCGCCGCGGCGGTGAACAAACAGAGCAGCGCGAAAACGATTGCAAAACGGGGCATGAAGGAAGGATACGCCTGCCGTACAATCCGCCCCCGAAAGGAATCAGTCACATGCGCCTGCGCACGCTGTTGCTCGCGACGTTCTTCGTTTTTCCGGCCCTCACCCAACTCGAGGCCGCGACGTTCGACGAGCAGTTCCTCGACAAGACCATGCGCGTCGACTACTTCCACACGTCGACGCCGAAAGGGGACGAGATCATCGCCCTCGACCGCATCGTCTCCGATGGCCCCTGGTCCGGCAGCAGGACGCGCCTCGTCGACACGACGAACCTCGGCAAGTACCTCTTCGAGGTCGTCGACCGCACGAACAACCAGGTCATCTACTCGCGCGGCTTCGCCTCGATCTACGGCGAATGGGAGCTGACGGCCGAGGCGAAGCAGGAGCCGGCGACGTTCCACGAATCGCTGCGCTTCCCCTGGCCGAAGCAGCCGGTGCAGGTCACGCTCAAGAAGCGCGACAACCGCAATGCCTTCCAGCAGATCTGGTCGACGGTCGTCGATCCGAAGTCCCGCTTCGTGAACCCGGCCGACCGCGAGCCGATGGGCCGCGTCTGGTCGTACCTCGACAACGGTCCGGCATCACAGAAGGTCGACCTCCTGGTCATCGGCGAGGGCTACACGCAGGCGGAGATGCCGAAGCTGCGCAAGGACGTGGAGCGTCTCGCCGGGAAGCTGTTCGCCACCGAGCCGTTCAAGAGCCGCCGCAACGACTTCAACGTGCGCGTGCTGGAGCTGCCGTCGAAGCAGAGCGGCGTCCATCGCCCCCGCACCCGTGACGACCGCCGCACCGCCGTCAGCACCGAGTACAACATCTTCGATTCGGAGCGCTACGTCCTGACCCGCGACAACCGCTCGCTCCGCGACGCCGCCTCCGCCGCGCCGTACGACTTCCTCGAGATCCTCGTCAACGAGAAGCAGTATGGCGGCGGCGGGATCTTCAACGACCAGGCGACGTCCTCCGTCGATACCGGCTTCGCCGAGTACGTCTTCGTCCACGAGTTCGGCCACCACTTCGCCGGCCTCGGCGACGAGTACTACACCTCCGACGTCGCCTACGAGACCGGCGCCGCCGAGCATCCCGAGCCGTGGGAGCCGAACATCACCGCCAATGGCGCCGCGCCGAAGTGGGCCTCGATGGTCACGCCCGGCACGCCGCTGCCGACTCCGTGGAAGAAGGCCGAATTCGAAGCGCATCAGCGCGAGTACCAGGCCGAGCGCCGCAAGCTCCGCGATTCCAACGTCCCGGAGACGCAGATGGACGCCCTCTTCCGCCGCGAGCAGGAGTGGGAGACGAAGTTCCTCGGCAGCGAACAGTACGCGGACCGCGTCGGCGCCTTCGAAGGGGCGGCGTACGAGGCCAGGGGCCTCTATCGCCCGCAGGCCGACTGCATCATGTTCACCCGCGACGAAGTCGGCTTCTGCCGCGTGTGCGACCGGGCCATCCAGCGCATCATCGATTTCTACGCCCGTCCGTAGCTACAATGCGCGCGGGTCATGTCCCTCACATTCATTGCAGGCAAAGCCGCCGACGCGTACGGCGGTGAGTTCGCGCGTGCCGTCGACGCGGCACTGGCGCGCGTTTTCATTGAGCCGGCCGCGGCGCCGCTGGAGCCGTACGAATCGGAGCCTGTCGACGCGCGTGGCTGGCACCTCCTGCAGCAACGCGTCCTCCGCGAGTTCGATACCGCAGCCTTTCCGCAGTTAACGACCGTGGAGGCCTACCAGGCCGTCTACGTGCCGGCCGACCTGCCGGCCATCGAGCTCGCGCCCATCCCGAACGCCGCCGACCCGTTGCAGATCGGCAGCCTTCCGCGCCTGCTGGAGGAGCTCCGCCGGTTCGCCGCCCACGCCCGACTCCCGACGGACGACGTGGAGCTGATGAAGCTGGTGGTGCAGTACCTGGAAGCCGAAGACCCCGACGTCGACCTGGATGTGCAGATGTACGTGCAGTTGATGCTTTCCGCACGGCAGGCGTCAGCGCGTGGCCAGGCGCTCTTCATCGTGGTTTGAGCTGGTACCGATACGCCGGAGGCAATCTCGGAGTGCGGTGGCGAACGCCACCGCTCTTTTACAGGCGTACCAGAGCGGTGGCGTTCGCCACCGCATTCCGAGATCGTTCCTCGGAGCGCGCGGCTACACCAGCCGGCCCGGCGGCAGCAGTGATTTGTTGATCGCAATCGCCGCCACCGCCCCATCCGCGGCGGAGGTCACGGCCAGTTGCGCCCCGGCCACCAGATCGCCGGCCGCCCACACCCCCTCCACCGTCGTCTTGCGATGCTCGTCCACCACGACGTTCGGCTTCACCGGATCCACCTCGCAGCCGAGCTGCTCGGCCAGGTCGCAGGAGCGCTTCACGCCGATGGTGAAGAAGAACGCCTGCGCCGGAACGCGCTCCCCGGTGGCCAGCACGGCGCCGCTGACCCGTTCGCCGTCGCCTTCGAAGGCCACGACCTTCTCATCCTTCACCGTGATGTTCTCCGCGAGGAGTTTGCTGTGCTGCGCTTCGTCCCATTCGCGGGGACGGCCGTGGGTGAAGATCACGACGTCGTCGGTCCACTGCAGCAGCTTGAGCGCGAGCCCTGCGACCTTCTTCCCCCAGCCGATGACACCGATCCTCCGGTCGCGGCACTCGTAGCCGTCGCAATCGGGGCAGTGGAAAACGGAGGCGCCGTAATAGCGGTCGAGGTCTTCGATGTCGTCCGGCCGCTGATCGCGGACGCCGTACGCCAGCAGCAGACGGCGGCCGCGCGCGACGCCGGATTCCGTCGTCAGCTCGAAGACGTCGCCCACCTTTTCGGCGCGCGACACTCTGGCATCGACGATCTCGACGCCTGCTGCTTCGGCCTCCGCACGTCCGCGCCGCAGCAACTCGCCCGGCGGGATGTCGTGCTGGCCGAGGAAGCCGTGGATGGCGCGGGAGGCGCGATTGCGCGGTTCACCGGTGTCGAGGAGCAGGACGGGACGGCGGTAGCGCCCGAGGAAGATCGCGGCCGTCAGGCCGGCAGGGCCGCCGCCGATGATGATGCAG
Source organism: Thermoanaerobaculia bacterium (assembly GCA_036399695.1). Taxonomy (GTDB): domain Bacteria; phylum Acidobacteriota; class Thermoanaerobaculia; order Gp7-AA8; family Gp7-AA8; genus DASVEE01. Next base: position 4,525 of record DASWMP010000146.1, read on the forward strand.
TCGTAGGTCGATTCGAACACGCGCGACACGGTAGCGCAGGTGCCGTGCCGACTAGCGAGTGCCGGACCAGGTCTGGCCGCTCACCTCGATCGAGATGTTACTCGCCGCGACCGGTGCTTCTTCGCCCTGGTTGCGGACCCAGACCACGACCGTATAGACGCCGGGCCCTTCGGTAAACGGGACGCCGAACGAGAAGCTGCCGTCCTCGGCCACGTGGAAGTCGCCGCGGCGGCCGTCGCGATACTCGTTACGGATCACGTGCAGCGTCCCGTCCTCGCGGCGGCGGAAGATGCCGCGCAGCAGCGGCAGGTAATCCTTCCGCTTCAGCGGCAGCGAGTAGTGCGAGATGGCGTTGGCCACGTGCACCGGCATCGGATGCGGCGCCGGCTCGTAATGGACGCTGATGGCCTCGATCTTCGTCCCCGGCAGCGGCTTTCCGGCCCCGCGGACCAGGTCGCTGGCGCCGGCGCGTCGCGGCAGCGGGCGCGACCAGGAGACGTAGCGGCGCACGAACTCCTGCGCCAGCCGGAACTCACCCTTCTCCCACGCCATGCCGATGCCGACGTGCGTGGCGTGCGGATCGAGGATGGTCTTGCGATGCCCGTCGTCCGGCGGCAGCTCTTCCATCATCGCCTGTTGCGAGCGTCGCGTCATGTCGAGCAGCGCGCGCGGCGTGAAGTCGAACGGAGCCGACCAGGCCGCCGTGTTCTCGCTGACGCCATCGTTCCCGCCCGCGGCCGAGTAGCGCATGTAGGGAGAGCGGCCGTCGGTGGTGAAGTGCCCGTTGGTCTTCTCGCGAAGCTGCTTCGAGCAGTACTCGTCGGCGATGATCGAAGCCTCGAAGTCGAGCTCGACCGGCTTCAGCCCATGCGCCACCCGGTCGCGGTTCACCAGACGCAGCAGCTCGAGCCGCAACGTGGTGCGCGTCTCATCGACTTGTCCTTCGCCCTGGGCGAAGGTAGCGCCGAAGGTCAGGAGGACAACGAGAATGGCGATGAGCGTGCGCATTTGGGGTGGATGCCTCGAAACACGATTGTACCGGGGAAAATTACCAGATAAGTAATCTCGGAGTGCGGTGGCGAACGCCACCGCTCTGCTACACGTCTAAAAGAGCGGTGGCGTCCGGAGGGTGTCTCAAAACGGTGCGTTTCGATCTACTCCCTTGGTTCTGCCGTCGATGAACCGGCGCCTGCGGGCGCGGACAGACAGGAGTGTCTGTCCCACATTCAGATTCCGCCGAATATCGGGCACCCGCGGGGCACGC
>DASWMP010000147.1:0-35325 GCA_036399695.1 Thermoanaerobaculia bacterium
ACCGCTCTTCTACACGTGTACCAGAGCGGTGGCGTGCGCCACCGCACTCCGAGATCGCTCGCGGCGATAGGCTGTGAAGGGCTTCGATCCGGCGCCGGCGGTCTGCGCCACCTCTCGCGTAAGACCCGGATCGATCCCCGCTCCGTACCCGAGGCAGACGCGTTAGCCGGTGTCAATCCGTCCAGTTCCTGGACGGTCCTCTCTGTTGCCGGCATCACCAACCGTCATCCGCGAGTTACCGCCGATCACTCGCGAAGCAAAAAAGATCATCCGCGGATGACGAATCTTCACTCGCGAAGCACAAATGGTCACTCGCGGATGACGAATCTTCACTCGCGGATGACCGGCGAACACGCGCGGATGACCAAAGCGTTCTAAATCAGAACACCACCGTTCTAAATCAGAACACCCCCATCACGCGCGGATGACCGTCGGTAACGACGGGATGAAAAATGTTGCTCCCCGAGTGACCGCCGGTAACCCCCGGACCCGTTTCCGACGTCCCCGAAGCACCCGCGGTAATCCGGTTAGCAGCAATGCACCTTCGTCGATGACCGCCCGTAACTCCCGAGTGACGCGCGGTAACTCGCGAATGACGCGGCGTAGCTCGCGAGTGACGCGCCGTAACTCGCGAGTGACGCGCCGTAACTCGCGAGCTCGTCGCCGACACCCCTGCTCGACGGTAAAAGACGCCACCGGACGGATCGCCGCGAAGTTTGGAGTGCGGCAGCGACGCCTCATCAACTGCCGCTTTCCCATAGCGGAAGCGTCGAGCTTCCGCCCCACGAGCCCTTCATCACCGACCTGGAGCGCGCGTGAAACTGCCCAGCCTGACGATGGTGCCGGGATGCCGGCGGCCCATTCTTGTTCCTAAAGACGCAGCATGGCATCCTAGACATGGTCGTGCGGTGACAAAGGGCATGGAGAAAGAAACCCTGGATTTGCTGGAGGCGGCACTCGAAGCGGTGCGGGGAGACTTGACGCCGCGCGTTGAGGAACTCGCTGAGAAGAGCTCCGCCGGTACCCTCACTCCCGAGCACGCTGAGCGTGTCGTTCAGGCGGACGATCTCGGCGTACTCGCTCTGCTCCTCGGCGAGATCATGCACGCTGATCGGTTCTACCGAGGCGCTAACTCCACGGAAATATATGACAAAAAAGCCGGCGAGTTCATGAAGTGGCTGGAGAAGTGCCATGACCTTGTTTTCGAAGCCACCAAAGCCGCGAACTGGTTCGCGGAGTGCGTGCGTAAGTATCTGAACCCGAGCTTCTTCGCCACCGAGGGCAAGTTTGTCATCGCGTACGAGAGTGGATTGACAGTATCTGATTATCGGCCGGAGTACACCGAGGAGGAGCGAGACAAACTTCGATCAGAATACGAAACAGCCTAATTACTGCCAGAGCTTTCACCCGTCGGTCCGGTCCGTTGGCCCACCCGGCCACGATTTTCTACGCGACGGCGTCACGCGGTTGGTGTGCCAGGCAAAGCCTGGCGAAGGCGGATCGAAGGCGGGAGTTCTCGAAGAAGGAGCGGTGCACTAGCCCGACGGCCGAATGCCGCAGGGAGGAGTGATCTCCCCTTCTGGCGAACATCTCTGCATCACGTTCTCGATACGTGGTTCTACGACATGGCGAAACTGGAAGCTTCAGGATGCAACATCAGGCTGTGTTTGCCAAACGCTTTGGCAGAACAGCCACCAGCTTCTCCGCGTCGCTCTTCATCGCACAGACGATTACGAATGATGGGCATAGGGGACCAGAAACGCTCCTCTTCCCAGGTCCGGAAGCGGAACGGCGGCCATCGGGGAGACCAGCGGGATGTTCTTCTGCGTTTGTTTCAGCGCATTCCAGCTGTTTCGCCACCGTGCTACTCTGGGCCTGATCGCACACCGGTCTTCGCTGATTCCGCAGGCGGCCGGAGCGCCAGAGCATCGGCGAATGAGGCGACGCGGAAGCGCATGGCGGAGCTGGTCGACTCGTGGCCGCAGGCTAAACACGCGGGCGGCTGAGACGTCTCGATTTCGCGCTTTGCCCGGCCGACGCGCATCCCGTTCGATCCCGACACGATTGCGACACGACGGGCGTTGCTGGGGCCGGAGCTTCTTCCTTCGGCGGAGCGGAATGGGCCGGCTCGCTGACGTCGTGTGATCGGGGTAGAATTCCTAACATGAGAGTGATAACCGCTCGCGTCGTCGATGGGAAGATCGATGTCGGTGACGCCGAGCTCCGCGACGGCGCCTCAGTTGCCGTGCTGATTCCCGACGGTTCCGGTTTCCATCTGTCCGAGGATGACCAGCAAGAGCTGGAGTTGGCGCTATCCGAGATCCAGCAAGGGAACTACACGGACGGCCGCGCGTTGCTGCGCGAATTGAAGGCATGAGCGGTCGTTGAAATTCAAAGTCGCCGCCCGGGCTGACCGTCAGATTCGTGTCGCCTCTGCATGGTGGGCGAGGAATCGGCCTTACGCGCCGCGACTGTTTGCGGAAGATCTCGAATCCGCCTTCGACCTGGTCGAACAGTTTCCTCACGCAGGCGAAGCCGTACCACATCGGCGGATCATCGCTCTACGACGTGTGCTGCTGAGTCACGTCCAATACTTTCTGTACTACACCGTGCATACCGACGCTCGTGTCGTCGAGATCCTTGCGTTGTGGCACAGCAGCCGTGGAGCACCGCCTCATCTCTGACTTGGAAGCGCCCGCGGTACGTGCACCACGGCCGGCCCGGCCAGATCCGGAAGCGGAACGGCGGCCATCAGGGACCGCAGCGGGATGGTCTTCCTGCGGTCTGGTTCAGCGCATTCCACCTGTTCACCACCATGCTATTCTGAGCGCCAGAGTACGGCCTCGCCCCGACCTCGATTTCTCTGAGTTCCACACGGCAACGCCATGATCGATCGTCGCGAATTCTTTGGGATCACCGCCGGAGCCGGCGCTGCGCTGGCGCTCACTCCGGAGCTGCTCTACGCGCTCAGGCAGCCGGGCGGAAAGCTGATTCAGCGCGCCATTCCGTCTTCCGGCGAGATGCTCCCGGTCATCGGCCTCAGTAGAGGGAACGACGCCGTCGATCCGGGGGCGTTCCGCGAGGTCCTGAAGACGCTGGTCGACAACGGCGGCAGAGTCGTCGACATTCAGCACGGCGGGGCGCCGGCGGAGCAGATCTCCAGCACGATCGCCAACGAGCTCGGGATTCAGGACAGGATCTTCTGGTCGTTGCGCGGTTCTCCTCCCGGCCCGCCGCAGCCCGCCACCGCGGCGAAGGCGTATATCGAGACGTTGTTCGCGAAGTTCAAGGTGCCGAAGATCGACCTGCTCCTGGTGCCCGCCATGGCCGATCCGGCGCTCCTCGCCGTCCTGAAGGAGGCGAAGAAGGAGGGGAGGGTCCGGTACATCGGCGTGCAGGCGATCTCCGATCCTCAGTACACGAAGCTCGAGGCGATCATGCGCGAGGAGCCGATCGACTTCATCGGCGTCGACTACGCCATCGACAATCGCGGCGTCGAGCAGACGATCCTGCCGCTCGCGCAGGAGCGGAAGATCGGCGTGCTGGCGTACTTTCCCATGGGCGGCAACATCGGACCCGATGGCCACGTCACGAGCGGCCTCCTCCGGCGCGCGGGCAGCACGCCCCTTCCGGAATGGGCCGCCGAGCTCGACGCCGGGACGTGGGCCCAGTTCTTCCTCAAGTACGTCGTCAGCCATCCGGCCGTCACCGTGGCCCGCGCCGGGACGAGCCAGTCGAAGCACATGCTCGACAACCTCGCCGGCGGCATCGGACGCCTGCCGAACGAGGCCACGCGCAAGCGCATGGCGGAACTGGTCGACTCCTGGCCGCAGACGAAACGCGACTGAGACGTCTCGAGCATCGGATTGTGATTGCGGTTGAGCCGCGTCTGCGCGGTGCTCTGTCCTGCCGGTGAAGCTTCCCATCGCCGAGCTCCTGATCGGCGTGTTCGTCCCCGCCCGCGCGAAACCTTGCCTCGGATAGGTCGTACCGGTGAACCGATGGTCTGGAACTCGAGGTCCCGGTTGCAGCAGGTGGCGGTGATCGGGGTTCGTGTACTGCTCGGTGCGATCTTCTTCACGTCCGGCATGGGCAAGCTCACGCACGGGGACTTTGTCGGGCTGATCGGGCCGGTGTGGCTGGAAGAACGGCTCGCGCAGTACGGCCTGGGGCTCTGGGCACAGTTCGTCGCCTGGTCGCAGGTCACCATTGGCCTGCTTCTTCTGTCGCAGAGGTTCGCCACGCTTGGTGCTGTGATGCTGGTGCCGATGCTGGTGAACATTCTCGTCGTGACGATCTCGCTGCAGTGGCGAGGCACGCCCTACGTCAACGCCGTGCTGTTGCTGCTCAATCTGTTCTTGCTCGCCACGGACTGGCGGAAGCTGCTGCCGCTCGTCGCGGAGAGCGACGGCGCGGTGGTTCATCGCCGCGAGCCGCGGCAGGTGAGCAAGCTCGTCGTGCTCGGGTTGATCGCCGGCATCAGCAGTCCAGCGGTGTATGGCCTGCATCGAATGGCGACGTTCGTCCTGGCCGCCCTCGCGGTATCACTGTTTGCGGCGGCGACGGTGAAAGAGTACAGGCGCATACCGGCTCGTCCGGACGCCCGGCCCGTCTGATTTTCGGACCGGCCACGCGGGACACACGAGCTTTTTCACCCTGGCGAAAGCTGGCACACTGGTGCCATGAAGCTCCTCCTCAGGTTCCCGCACCTGCTGGCGCTGGCCGCGGCCGTCATGGCGGCCGCACCGTCCGCGGCGCAGGTCGAGCCGCGTGTCGGATCCAGCTTCGCCGTGGTGGCACGTCCAGTGGCGCTCGACCGGGAGCAGGTGGCGCGGGCGAACAGTGCCATGGTCGAGTTCGACGTGCGGCCGATCCTCGCCGTGACCCTGGCGCAGCCGATCCCTCACGCGCTCGCCGGCCAGTTCGGCGCCAAGCGCGAGGTGCCGTTCGACGCCGGGCTGCGGCTGTACGGCTGGCCGGAGCGGCCGGGCCTCTATTGCGATCTGCTCCGGTCCCGCGGCCTCTACATGTCCTCTGCCTGTCTGCGGGACAGCGATGCGGACGGCGACTTCGACGAAGGGCTCCGGCTCGACTTCCACAGCGCCCATGCCGATCTCCTCGGCGTGACGCCCAACGGCAAGATCATCGGCATGAATTTCACCAAGGTGCGCGTGCCGCTGTCCGCCCCGATCGCCTACGCGCCTGCCGCTCCGGCCGCAGAGGTGACGGGCAAGCTGGCGCTGTACTGGAAGCGCACGCCCGACAAGGCGTCGGGGCGCGAGCTGGTGGAGCTGTGGATCTCGACGCCCAGCAACTCCACAGGGACCGAAGGGCTGTCGCAGAACGTGGTGATGTTCGACCGGACGAAGATCCCGCTGGACGTGGAGCTTTACGGGATCCGGTTGCGCGTCCACGGCTTCGACGCGAATGGCCGGTTGCGCTACACGCTGCTCGGCATGACCGGCGGCGTTCCGATCCCGCTTCTGTTCCGCGGCTATACGTTCCACATCCTGATCATCTAGGCGAACATGCAGACAATCCGATTTGTGGTGACGATGGTGTTGCTGGCGTTTGGTGCAGGCGCTGCCCCTGGCGAGACGAGCGGCCAGACGAGCGAAGCGAGCGGCGACCGGGCCGAGATCAAGAAGGTTTCGCGGCCGATGGTGTGGGAGCCGGGGCCCGAGGGCAAGCAGGTGCCGCTGTGGCCGGAGGGGCTCGCCATTCAAAGACCCGAGTCGGATAAGCCCGAAGAGGTCGGCAATGGCTCCAGGCTGGTGGCGGGACGCCCATGGCACTGGGCGAGCTATGTCTCGCGTCCGACCATGACGATCTATCCGCCGAAGGGGCGCAATACCCGCGCTGCGATCCTGGTGTTACCGGGTGGCGGGTACAGGGCCGTGGCCATGGATCTCGAGGGGACGGAGATCTGTGACTGGATCACGAAGCAGGGCGCAACCTGCGTCGTGTTGAAGTACAGGGTGCCGCAGGCGTGGCGTCACGACGGGGTCGAGCAGGCGCCGAAGGTGCAGCTTCCGCTGCAGGACGCACAGCGTGCGATCGGTTTGCTGCGACACCGGGCCTCGTCTTACGGCATCGACCCCCACAAGATCGGCGTCATCGGCTTTTCTGCCGGCGGGCACCTTGCCGCGGCGGTGAGCAACGCGGGGAAGCTCACTTACCCGTCGGTAGACGAGGCGGATCGTGAGCCTGCGCGTCCTGACTTCGCGATCCTGCTCTATCCCGGACATCTGTGGAATGACACCAGTCCCAGGACGAGCCTCGAGCTTTCTCCGTGGGTCGAGATCAGCGCAAAGGCCCCACCAACTCTGTTGATTCACAGCATGAACGACCCCACCGACGACGTCCGGCATTCACTGGCCTATGGTCTGGCGCTGAATGACGTGGGCGTTGCGGTCGAAATGCACCTCTATGCCAAGGGTGGTCATGCATTCGGGATGCGTCCAACGTCTGATCCCATCACCACGGAATGGCCGAAGCTCGTGGAAAAATGGCTGCATACCATCAAGGTGTTTTGAAGGCGCAACGCGGTGGAAACGCGAAGCAGTGCCCTACTCATCCGCCCGGCGGACGCCGGGGACGCGGCCGGTATCGCGCGTATCTACAACTACTACGTTCCGAGCACGGTGGTGACGTTCGAAGAGGCGGAGGTGTCGGCGGACGAGATGGCGCGTCGCATCGAGGAGGTGGGGACGGCGTCTCTGCCGTGGCTCGTCGCGGAGCGGGAAGGACGGGTCGTCGGATATGCGTATGCGACGAAGTGGCGCGGACGTCGGGCGTATCGGTTCTCGGCCGAGGTCACGGTGTACGTCGATATGGCGTGTGCCGGCTCCGGCATCGGTTCGCGACTGTACGAGGAGCTGTTGCCCGCGTTGCGAGCTGGCGGCATTCACGCGGTCATGGGAGGGATCGCTCTTCCGAACGACGCCAGCGTGGCCCTTCACGAGAAGTTCGGCTTCTCGAAGGTGGCGCACTTCAAAGAGGTGGGCTTCAAGTTCGAGAGGTGGATCGACGTCGGGTATTGGCAACTCAATCTTTCCGCCGGCTGACCACCCTGCCCACGAGGGTATCGGCGCACACTGTGCGCCTGTACGGCGGCAACGCTCGGTAAGCGCTTTTATGTAGGACAGACACTCCTGTCTGTCCCGTGTACCGGCACGCCGGACAGACAGGAGTGTCTGTCCTACATAAACCGCGGGGGCCCAGGGCCTGAGCCCTGAGCCCCGGGCCCCGAGCCCTGCTACTGATTGATGTCCTGTCCCTTTTCGAGCTTGGCGACGGCGTCTGTCATCGCCTTCTTGTTCAGCTCATCCGGCGCTTGCGCGGCGGCGAGCTTCGCGTGCTTCAGCGCGTCCTTGTAGCGGCCGACGGCCGAGTAGCCGCGGGCCAGGCCGACGTTGACCGGCCAGGCGTTCGGGAACCGCTTCGCGTTCAGCTCGAATACGCGCAGCGCTTCTTCTTTCTTACCCTGCTGCAGGAGCGAGCGGCCGTAGCCATGGATGCCGGTCGGCGATGCGGTGGCGTGGTTCAGCGCTTTCTCGCGCGTCGCTTTCGATTCCGTCGTCTTGCCGGCGGCGTCCTGCACGTCGGCGAGGAGCGAGAGGGCGTTGAAGTTCTCGACGCCGATGCCCGGACGGTTCACGGCGACGTCGGCCCACTCCAGCGCTTCGTTCATCCGCTTCGCCTGCAGCGCGTAACGCGCGGCGATGACCCAGCTCTGCGCGTCGAAGCCGCGGTAGGTGCGCAGCTCGTTGCGGAGGTTGGCGATGTGCAGGTCGGTGACGTTGTCCACTGTGATGGTGAACGGCACCCGGAGGTCTTCCCACGCGAGGGCGACGGTGGCGCGATCGGCTTTACGGTCGATGAAGTTGTACGTCAGCCACTCGTTGTACTCGTTCTTGGCCGGCTTCACCTTCACGCGCAGCGCATCCTCGGCGGCGTCGTAGTAGTAGCTGCCCCACGAGTTGGAGTTCTTCGAGAAGATGATCGTCCACTCGTTAGGGTCGGGGATCATGTGCAGGCCGTAACGGCCGGCGGGCAGCGGCTGCCCTTCGATCTTCACGTCGTGCGAGACGGTGAAGACGGTGTTCTCGTTCGACCCGGCCCGCCACGGGCAGTTCTTGCCGCAGGTGCCGAAGCCGAGGTCCGACATGCCGTAGGGGGCGACATCGGTGCCGAAGATCTTGCCCCGGCGATCCTCGCCGCGGGGCCCATGCACGTCGGGGCTGCTGTAGTCGATGGTGACGGAGACGGGTCCGATGTACTGAGTGACGGACGCTTTCTGGTTATCGCCGCTCGGCGGCAGGGAGGTAAGGGGCTGCGCAAACGCGGCGGTGGAAGCAAGCACCGCAATCGCGGCGACGAGAGCACGACGCATAGGGGATATCTCCTTTCGTTGTCGCGGCGGATCATAGGAGGAGCAGGCAGGCCCGGATGTGAACAAACGTCGCGGAAGTGAAAACGGGTTGTAGCGCGTGGGGCGTGGGCGATTTCCGATTTCCGATTTCGGTTGTCCGTTGCTCGTTGTCCGTTGTCCGTTGTCCGTGAAAATCGGAACCGCATCGGTCCCATAGGTCCTATTCGTCCCCTGGGTCCCATCGTTCTTCCCGTTACACTGTTGCCATGCGCCCGATCGTCCTGGTGGTCCTGTTTTCCGCTGCTGCCGCTCTCGCGGAGGAGAAGCCCAAGAGCAATCCTCTGACGTTCAAGCTGCCGAAAAAGGAAGCCGTGAAGCCGGCGGAGAAGGCGCCCGCGCCTGAGGCAAAGCCGGCTGCACCGGCGCCGGAACCCGCGCCAGCTCCGGAAGCCGCCCCCGCACCAGCCCCGGCCCCCGCGCCGGCCCCGGCACCTGCGCCAGCCCCGGCACCTGCGGTGGCTCCTGCGCCGGTGACCGAAGCCGCTCCCGTGTCGGAACCTGTCGCGCCGCCGCCGGCGCCCGTGGCTCCGGTCCCCGCACCCGCCGCGACACCCGCACCAATCGCGGAACCCGTCGCCGTCCCGGCGCCCCCTCCCGCTCCTTCCTCGGCCGCTTTCCGCCTCCCGAATCAGCCGGGAAAAGCGCGTGTGAAGACGGAAAAGAAGAAGGACAAGCTCATCTTCCGGCTTCCCGATTCAAAGTAAGGGCGCTTTCGCGCCGATGTACAAAACGACACTACTCCCCGGGCGGTCGGAGTTGCATAATGCCATCCCTATGCAACTGAACGCGGATGTACGCATCGTCAGAATCAGGGTCATCGTGATCGGGGCGCTGCTCTCGCTGCTCATGGCGAGCGTCAGCATGGCCGCGATCGACGCGCTGCAGCTCGGGGCGCGGTACGACGGCACGCAAGCCAACATCACGTTCAAGGTCTACTCGTCGCGCGCCACGCGCATCGAGGTGTGGATCTACAAGGATCCGTTCAACTTCCAGGAGCGGGTCAAGTACGTCATGGTCAAGGATCCGGCGACGAACGTCTGGTCGAAGACCGTGTCGGTGGCGACGCTGCAGACGACGTACACCATCACCGGACCGGTCTACTACGGCTACCGTGCCTGGGGTCCGAACTGGCCGTACAACGCCTCCTGGACGAAGGGCTCCGGCCTCGGCTGGATCTCGGACGTCGACGCGAACGGCAATCGCTTCAACCCGAACAAGCTCCTCATCGACCCGTACGCCCGGGAGATCTCGCAGGACCCGATCCACGCGACGTTCAGCGACGGTACGGTCTACGCCTCCGGGCCGCTCTACCGCAATCTCGACAGCGGCGCGAAGGCGCCGAAGAGCGTCGTGCTCGCCACCGATACGACCTCCGTCGGCACGAAGCCGACCCGCGCCCTGAAGGACGAGATCGTCTACGAGGTGCACGTCCGCGGACTGACGAAGAACGATACGTCGATCAGCTCGACGCTGCGCGGCACTTACGCCGGCGCCGCCCTCAAGGCGTCACATCTCGCTTCCCTCGGCGTCACGGCGGTCGAGTTCCTGCCGCTGCACGAGGCGCAGAACGACGCCAACGACGTCTCCGCCACGACGACCACCGACGACAACTACTGGGGGTACATGACCCTCAACTTCTTCTCCCCCGACCGCCGCTATTCGTCGGATAAAACCGCCGGCGGCCCGACGCGCGAGTTCAAGGCCATGGTCAAGGCCTTCCACGACGCCGGCATCAAGGTCTACGTGGACGTGGTCTACAACCACACCGGTGAAGGCGGCCTCTGGAACAACGACCCGGCCGTGGCGAACGTGCTGTCGTTCCGCGGGCTCGACAACCCCACGTACTACGAGCTGACGTGGGACAACCAGTACTACTTCGACAGCACCGGCACGACCGGCAACTACAACACGTTCAACACGACGGCGCAGAACCTGATCGTCGACTCCCTCGCTTACTGGAAGGACGGCCTCGGCATCGACGGCTTCCGCTTCGATCTGGCCACGGTGCTGGGCAACACCTGCACGCAGGGCTGCTTCACCTACGACAAGCTGAACGCGGGCACGGCGCTCAACCGCATCGTCGCGGAGATGCCGGCGCGTCCGGCCGCGGGCGGTACGGGCGTCGACTGGATCGCGGAGCCGTGGGCCATCGGCACCGGCACGTACCAGGTCGGCAATTTCCCGGCCGGCTGGGCGGAGTGGAACGACCAGTACCGCGACTCGCTGCGCAAGGACCAGAACAAGCTCGGCACCGAGAATGTGACGCTGGGCGAGCTGGCCAGCCGCTTCTCCGGCTCGTCGGATCTCTATCAGGACGACGGCCGCAAGCCGTGGCACTCGGTCAACTTCATCGTCGCGCACGACGGCTTCACGCTGAAGGACCTCTACTCCTGCAACGGCAAGAACAACACGCAGGCGTGGCCCTACGGCCCCTCCGACGGCGGCAGCGACAGCAACAATTCATGGGACCAGGCAGGCGTCGCGGCCGACCAGCGCCGCGCGGCACGCAACGGCCTGGCCTTCATGATGCTCAGCGCCGGCACGCCGATGATCACCGGCGGCGATGAGGTGCTGCGCTCGCTGCAGTGCAACAACAATCCGTACAACCTCGACTCGTCGGCCAACTGGCTGTCGTGGACGTGGACGACGGATCAGACGAACTTCAAGACGTTCGCGTCGCGCATGATGGCCTTCCGCAACGCGCATCCGGCGCTGCGCCCGGCGAACTTCTATTCGGCGGTCGACAACAACGGCAACGTGATGGAGCAGCTCCGGTGGTTCAAGCCGGACGGCTTCGTCCCGGACTCCGCCTACTGGGCGAACGTGGCGAACCACGCCATCGCCTGGCGCATCGACGGCACGGAGTTCAGCGACAGCGCCAGCGCGATCTACGTGGCCTACAACGGCTGGTCCGGCAGCGTGACGTTCACGCTTCCGTGGCCCGGTGCCGGCAAGCAGTGGTACCGCGTGACCGATACGTCGAACTGGGCCGAAGGCGCCAGCCAGGTGGCGACACCCGGCAGCGAGACGTTGATCGGCGGCGAGTGGACCACGTACGGCCTGAACCCAAGGGCAGTGCTGGTGCTGATCGCGAAGTAGGCGGGTATCGGCGCACGCTGTGCGCCTGTACGAAAGCCGACGCGGAGTTTGGAGTGCGGCAGCGGCGCTTCATCAGCCGCCGCTTTTGTATAGCGGAAGCGTCGAGCTTCCGCCTCCGCCAAGGTGCACCACGCGGGCCGCAGCTCGCCGCTGCGGCTATGGGAAAGCGGCATCTGATGAAGCGCCGCTGCCCCACTCCAAACTACGCGGCGTGGGTGGGTGTGACTGCGCGCGGCTAGAACAGCGCGAGATGCCCGCGGTTCTTGCGCGGGGCCAGCGCGGCCGGCACGAGCCGGCGCATGCGCTCGTGGAAGAAGCGGCTGCGCAGCATGGCCTGCACGCAGGCGTGCAGGTAGTCGTGCGGCGCGTCTTCGAGCGCGCGCACCTTCGCGCTGTAGAAATCGCGGTAAGCCTCGTCGCAGGTGAACTCGCCGAGGTCGGCGGTGGTCGTCGATTCGGCCCGCGTCTCGGAGACGATGCCGGCTTCGCGCAGCCGGGCGATGGCGGCCGGTTCGTCGGCGTCGAGCCGCACGTGCACCAGGCCGGCCTCGCGCAGCCGCGAAAGATCGGCGTGCAGCACCTCGTCGACGGTCATCGCGGCAATGAATCGTGCGCCGAGGGAACCGTCGATGAATTCAACCGCGGGCACCTGGAACACGTTCACGCCGAACCGCGCGTGCAGCAGGCGCATCGTCTCCATCGATTCGACGCCCGCAAAGATAGAGCCCTCGATGGCGTGATGCGGGTAGAACGACCAGTCGACGAGCTCCCACGCCGGCTCGTCGTCGCTCTCCTCGGCAAGGCAGACCCTGCCGTCGAATGTCGCCGACTGGGCGATGGCTTCAATCTCCTCGACGTCGGCACCCGGCGGCAGCACGATCACGTCGGGCTGCTGGTAGGAGATGACGAAGCGGATGGCCTCGAGCCCCTCATCGCGGTTGTGCGCGTCGTAGAGCGAGACCTCCATCCCCGCGCGCCTCGCCGCCGCCCCTGCGCGCAGGAGCTCGAGAGGCACCCATCGGGCGAACGCGCCGGCGAAAGCGGCGCGCCGCGGCGGTGATACGAGCAGCATCGAACGGGGCATACGGAAGCTGGATGCACAATAACACAATAGGGCCCGGGGCCCCGGGCCCCGATCCCTCCGCCTCAGCGCTACAATCTACCGATGCGCGTCCTCTACTTCCATGGCTTCGCCTCTTCTCCGGCGAGTGCGAAGATCGTGGCGTTGCGGCCGCTGCTCGAGCCGGACATCGAGCTGCACACGCCGGATCTCAACCGGCCGGACTTCGAGCATCTCGATTTCGAGCAGATCGTGGCGCATGTGCTGGAGGAGGGGCGGCGCATCGAGCCGCGGGTCATCGTCGGCAGCTCGCTCGGAGCGATCGTGGCGCTGGAGGTGGTGCGGCGCGGGCTCGTGGCGCCGCTGGTGCTGATCGCGCCGGCCATCGGCATCGGGCACCGCTGGATGACCAAGCTGCCGGACGGCGATCCGGTCCGCGTGTTCAATCACGCCCGCGGTGAGGACGCCTGGATTCATCGCGCCTTCTTCGAGCAACTCGAAAAGCTCGATTGCGATGCCGAGCCGCCCGCGTCGCGCGTGACCGTGATCATGGGACGCGCCGATGAGACCGTGCCGTTTGCGCTCGTGGAAGAAGCGTGGACGCGGTGGGAGCAGTCGGGGAAGCTCAGACCCGGCTCACGCTTTCATGAGATCGCGGATGGCGATCATGGACTCGTCGGGCAGACCGATACGATCGCCGAGGCCATTCGAAGCGCCGCGGAGTGAGCGCGGTAGCTTGCGGATGCGATCGATTGACCCTTAGAGTCAATGACTCCGGTCCTGGAATCCATCGTTTGACCGCGTGGGTCCACGCATTAACTCGCGGACCCCATTTTTAACTCGCGAGGCTACCGCGTTAAACCATGGGTTCAGCGACTTGGCTCGTGCGACGCTCCATTTTCACGCTCTTGACATCACCGCGCTACCGACCGAAGTTGCTAACCGCGCGGTTTAACCAAACGGTTAGTTATGACGAACGAGACGACAGACGCACGCACCCGAATCCTTGAAACGGCCATCGAAGTCTTTGCCTCGGAAGGCTTTGCCGGGGCTCGCATCGACGACATCGCCAAACGCGCCGGCGTGAACAAGGCGATGGTCTACTACCACGTCGGCGACAAGCAGGCCCTCTACGCCGCTGTTTTCCAGATGGTGGCCGGCACCGGCGTCGCGGCGGTCGAAGAGGCCATGCGGGCGGCTGGCGACTCCTGCGAAGCACGCCTGCGCGCCGGCCTGAAGGCGCTGATCGGCCTCGCCAGGACCCATCCGAGCTTCCCGGGGCTGGTGTTGCGCGAGGTCGCCTCCGGCGGCGCGGGCGTCACGCCGGAGATGGTCGCCGCGATCTCGCGGATGTACGCCCTCCTCGGCGCGACGCTGCGCACCGGCGCCGACCGCGGCGAGTTCAGGCGCGTCGACCCGACGCTGGCCTCGATGCACATCGCCGGCAGCCTCATCTTCCTCAACGCCTCCGCGCCTGTGCGCGAGAAGCTCCGCGCGCGCATCGATCCTGAGACCGTCGGCACCGAGACGCCGGAATCGATGCTCGAGACCATCACCAACATCGTCCTCCATGGATTGAAGCAATGAAAAAACGGATCGTTCCCATCGTCATCCTCCTCGCCGTGGTTGCCGCGGCGGTCGTCGCCGGCGTGGCATACGCGCGCCGCACCAAAGCAAACCCGAACGAGCTCCGTCTGGCCGGCAACATCGAGCTGGACGAGGTCGAAGTCAGTTTCCGGATCGCCGGACGCGTCGCCGAGCGCACGGTAGGCGAGGGGAGCGTCGTGCAGGCCGGGGCGGTGATCGCCCGGCTCGACGGCGCCGACCTGACGCACGACGTCAATCTCCGCCGCGCCGAGCTGGACGCGACCGCCGCGAAGCTGCAGGAACTGCAGGCGGGGACGCGCAGCGAGCAGATCGCGCAGGCCGCCGCGGCGCTCGAGCAGGCCCGCGCCGTCGCCGCGCGCACCGGCAGCGAGTACGAACGGAGCAGTGACTTGCTGCGGAAGGACGTCATCTCGAAGCGGGAGTTCGAAGCGGTGCAGAGCGCTCATCGTTCCGCGCGCGCCGCGGTCGAACAGGCGGAGCAGCAACTGGCACTGTTGCGCAAAGGACCGCGTGCCGAGGAACTGGCGGGGGCGCGGGCGCAGGTGGAGAGGGCGAACGAAGCGATCGCCGCCGCGGAGACACGCGCGAGCTGGACGACGGCCATCGCCCCGATCTCCGGCACCGTGCTCTCCGCCGTCGTGGAGCCGGGCGAGCAGGTGGCGCCGGGCGCGCCGGTCGTCACGCTCGGCAATCTCGACCGCATCTGGCTCCGCGCCTACGTGGACGAGCGCGACCTCGGGCGCATCCGCCTGAACATGCCGGTGCAGGTCCTCAGCGATACGTATCCAGACAAACGCTACCGCGGCCGCATCACCTGGATCGCCGACGAAGCGGAGTTCACCCCTAAGTCCGTGCAGACGGAGAAGGAGCGGGTGAAGCTGGTCTACCGCATCAAGGTGGCGGTGGAGAACCCCAATCACGAGCTCAAGCCGGGGATGCCGGCGGATGCGGTGGTCACGGTTGGGCAGTTGGCGGTTGGGCGGTTGGGCGGGGGTGGAGTGCAGTGAAGACTCCCGCCGTTTCGCCCGTCCCTCATCCACCGCCCAACCGCCCAACCGCCAACCGCCCAACCGAGCCCGCCGTGCGGGCGCTCAATCTCACCCGCACTTTCGGCGACACGCGCGCCGTCGACGGACTCTCCTTCACCGTGGATCGCGGCGAAGTCTTCGGGCTCGTGGGTCCTGACGGCGCCGGCAAGACCACGACCATGCGTCTGCTCACCGGCATCCTCGATCCGACGTCTGGTGAGGCTTTCGTCTTCGGGCGGCACACCGTGCGCGATGCCGAGGCCATTCACGACGCCACCGGGTACATGGCGCAGAGGTTCGGGCTCTATCCCGACCTCACCGTCGAGGAGAACATCCACTTCTACGCGGAGCTGTACGGCGTGCCGCGGCGCGGGCGTGAAGCAAAGATCAAAGAGCTGCTGGACTTCAGCAACATGACGCCGTTCCGGAAGCGCTACGCCAGCAATCTTTCGGGCGGGATGAAGCAGAAGCTCGGCCTGGCGTGCGCGCTCATCCACGCGCCGGAGGTGCTGTTTCTCGACGAGCCGACGAACGGCGTCGATCCCGTGTCGCGGCGCGACTTCTGGCGCATCCTGTATCACCTCGTGCGGACCGAGCACGTCACCGTCATCGTCTCGACGGCGTACCTCGACGAAGCCGAGCGCTGCTCGCGCGTGGCGCTGCTGCACCAGGGGAAGCTCGTCGCCCTCGACACCCCGGCGGGCATCAAGTCGCTGCTGCAAGGGACGTTGCTGGAGATCCGCGCCGGCGATACACGCCACGCCGCGGCGAAGCTCCGCGCGAAGCTGCACGGCGAATCGATCACCACCTTCGGCGATCGCATCCATCTCCTCACGGCCGATGCCGACGCCGCCCGCGCGACGATCCGCGAAGCGCTCGGTGACGAGCTCGAAAGCATCGAAGTCATCGAGCCGTCGCTGGAGAACGTCTTCGTCTCCATGCTCAAGGAGACGGCATGAACGCTCCCGTGTCCGTGGGAGGTCCTGCCGTGGAACTGCAAGGCCTGGAGAAGCGCTTCGGCGATTTCGTGGCCGTCAATGGCATCACGCTCGACGTCGGCCGGGGCGAGATCTTCGGCTTTCTCGGACCGAACGGCGCCGGCAAGTCGACGACCATCCGCATGCTATGCGGCATCATCACGCCGACCGCGGGGCGCGGCGTCGTCGCCGGCCACGACGTGCGCACCGAGCCGGAGAAGATCAAAGCCTCGATCGGCTACATGAGCCAGAAGTTCTCGCTCTACAACGATCTGACGGTCGAAGAGAACCTCGATTTCTATGGCGGCATCTACGGCCTCGACCGGCAGCGGCTGCGCGAGCGCAAAGAGAAGGTGCTGGAACTGGCGCGCCTGCGCGACCAGCGCTCGCTGCGCACGTCGGTCCTCCCCGCGGGCTGGAAGCAGCGCCTCTCCCTCGGCTGCGCGATCCTGCACGAGCCGCCCATCGTTTTTCTCGACGAGCCGACGTCCGGCGTCGACCCGATCAGCCGCCGCGCTTTCTGGGAGCTGATCTACACGCTCGCCGACGAAGGGGTGACGGTCTTCGTCACGACGCATTACATGGAAGAGGCGGAGTACTGCCAACGCCTGGCCCTGATCTACCGCGGCAATCTCATCGCCCTCGGCACACCCGGCGAACTGAAGACGCGCTACATGACGGACGCGGTGATCGAGATCCTGAGCGACCGCCCGACCGAGGCCATCGATGTGGTGAGTGGGATCGATGGCGTGAGGGATACGGCGCTGTTCGGCCGCGGCCTGCATGCGGTGACCGCGGAGCCGGAGCGGGCGGTGGAGACGATCGGGGAGACGCTGCGCGCGCAGGGTTTTGCGGTGGAGCGGGTGAGGCGGATCGTGCCTTCTCTGGAAGACGTGTTCGTCTCGCTCATCGAGCGCAGTGACCGGGGAACGATGGGACCTGTGGGACCTATGGAAAAGCCCATCGCCCCCGAGGTGCACCCATGAACTTCCGCCGCGTCAAAGCGGTTGCGCGCAAGGAGCTCACGCACGTGCTCCGCGATCCGCGCAGTCTCGCCACCGGCATCGCCATTCCGATGGTGCTGATCATCCTTTTCGGCTACGCGCTCACGCTCGACGTGGATGATGTTCCGTTCGCCGTCTGGGACCGCAGCGGCACGCCGCGCAGCCGCGAGCTCGTGGCGGCGATGGATGCGTCGCAGTACCTCCGGCTCGAACGGACCGCGCACAGCTATCGCGAGCTGGAGCTGGCTATCGAGCGCGGCGACGTCCTGGCGGCCATCGTCATCCCGCACGACGTGAACCGCGGCGCCGCGTTGCAACTGATCCTCGACGGCTCCGACGCCAACACCGCCTCCATCGCCGCGGGCTACATCGAGAACGTCGTGCAGCGCTTCGGCTGTCCGCAATGCCAGCCGAACGTCGACCTCCGCCCGCGCGTCTGGTTCAACCCCGACATGGTGTCGCGCAACTACATCGTGCCGGGACTGCTCGCCGTGATCATGAACGTCATCGCGGCGCTGCTCACGTCGCTCACGGTGGCCCGGGAGTGGGAGACCGGCACGATGGAGCAGCTCATCTCCACGCCATTGCGCGTGCCGGAGCTGATCGTCGGCAAGCTCGTGCCCTACTGGCTCATCGGGATGGTGGACGTGGTGCTGGCGTTCCTCGTCGGGCGGCTGCTGTTCGACGTGCCGTTCCGCGGCAACCTCTGGCTGCTCTTCGGCACCACGGCCGTCTTCCTCATCGGCGTGCTGACGTTCGGGGTGCTGATCAGCGTGGTCACGAAGAGTCAGCTCCTGGCGAACCAGCTCGCCGTCCTCGGCACTTACCTCCCGGCGTTCCTGCTCTCCGGCTTCATGTACAGCATCGAGAACATGCCGCGCCCGCTGCAGCTCATCACCTACATCCTGCCGGCGCGTTACTACGTGACGCTGCTCAAGGGGCTGTTCCTCAAAGGCACCGGTCTCGAGGTGCTGTGGATCGAGATCGTGTTCCTCGTCGCCTACACCGCGCTCGTGATGCTCGTCGCGAACGTGAAACTGAAGAAGAAGCTGGAAGCATGAACCTCCAACGCATCCGCCACATGCTCATCAAGGAGTTCATCCAGCTCCGCCGCGATCCGCGCATGCGCGCCGTGATCTTCGTGGTGCCGATCCTCCAGACGGTGGTCTTCGGCTACGCCGTGACGACGGACGTCCGCCACGTGCAGACGGTGCTGATCGATCACGACCGCTCGCCGTCGAGCCGGGAGCTGGTCTCGCGCTTCACCGGCTCGCGCTACTTCGACATCGTGGCGCAGACGGACGACGTGGACGTCGCGCAGCGGCTCGTCGACCGCGACGAGGCCAGCACGGTGATCCGCATCGAGCATGGCTTCGACGCCGACCTCCGCGCCGGACGCAGGCCCGCGGTGCAGCTCATCGTCGACGGCACGGACTCGAACACCGCGGCCATGGTGCTGAGCTACGCCTCCCGCATCGCCATGAAGTTCGACCGCGACGTGACCATCGCCCGCCATCCGTCGCTGAAGCTGCCGCCGCCGATCGCCACGCGTGCCTGGTTCAACCCGAACCTCGAGTCGCGCAACTTCTACGTCCCGGGCGTGATCGCGCTGCTCGTCGCACTCATCACGCTGCTGCTGTCGTCGATGGCCGTGGTGCGGGAGAAGGAGATCGGCACGATCGAGCAGATCATCGTCACGCCGATCACGCAGCCGGAGTTCATCCTCGGCAAGACGGCGCCATTCGTCGTCATCGCGTACATCGACGTGCTGCTCATCACGGTCGTCGCGGCCTTCTGGTTCGACATCCCGATCCGCGGCAGCCTGCTCCTGCTCCTCGGCGGCACGGCACTGTTCATCCTGTCGACGATCGCGGTCGGCCTCGTCATCTCGACCGTCAGCACGACGCAGCAGCAGGCCATGATGACGACGTTCTTCTATTTCCTGCCGGCCGTGCTGCTGTCGGGCTTCATCTTCCCGATCGCGAACATGCCGGCGGCGATCCAGTGGCTCACGTTCCTCAATCCGCTGCGCTACTTCCTCGTGATCGTGCGCGGCATCTTCCTGAAGGGGAGCGGCTTCGCGATCCTCTGGCCGCAGTTCGGCGCCCTCCTCGCGCTCGGCGTCGTGACGCTGCTCTTCGCGTCGACCCGCTTCCGCAAAACACTCGCTTAGGAGTTTCGTTCATGCTCTCGCTTTTCCTCGCGCTCCAGGTCCTCACGCTCGGCGACGCGGTGTCGCTCGCGCTGCAGCAGAACCCCTCGCAGCAGGTGGCGCTCTCGAATGCCGCCGTCGCCGACGAGCAGGCGGCGATCGCCGATGCCGCACGCTGGCCGGTCGTCACCGCCGACGCGCGCGTGGCCCGCTGGCAGATGAAGGCCTTCCTGCCGAAGGCACTGCTGTCCCGCATCCCGGAGCCGATCTCCGTCATCGGTCCGACGAATGATTTCTCGGCGGGCGTGGACGTGCGTTACACGGTCTGGGACTCGGGCCGCCGCGACGCCGAGATCGGCGCCGCCCGCGCCGGCGCCACCGCCGCGCACGCGGACGTCGACAGCAGCCGCGTGCAGCTCGCCTACGCGGTGCACGAGGCCTACTTTCGCCTGCTGGCGACGAATGCGGCCATGGACGCCGCACGCGCCCGGCTCGGACGTGCCGAGGATCATGTGCGCGTGGCCGCCATCCGGAAGGAGGAAGGGGCGTCGCCGCAGATCGACGTCGTGCGTGCCCGGGTGGAGGTGGCCCGTGCAAAGGCGGACGTAGCTTCCGCGCAGGCCGACGCCGCCGTGGCCCGCGGCCTGCTCAACACGCTCCTCGGGCAGCCGCCGGAAACGCCGCTCGAGCTCGCGCCCGTAGCGCTGGAGCCGGCGGACGACGCGATCGAGCGCCCGGAACTGGCCGCCCAACGGGCACGGATCGCCGCGCAGAAGTTGCTCGTCTCCGCGATGAAGCGCAGCGGCGGCCCGCGCGTCGGCGTGCAGGGAGCGTACGGCCTCCGCGACGACGAATGGCTCGCCGACGACCAGGAGTGGTCGATCGGCGTGGGCGTCGAAGTCGACCTCTTCGACCGCGCCCGCCGCCACCGCGTGGCCCGCGCGAACAACGAGCTCGCCCGCGAAGAAGCCCGCCTCCGTCAACTGCAGCAGCAGCTCGATCAGGAGGTCTGGAGCGCGAGAGCAAACGTCCGCGAAGCCCGCGCCGCCGTCGACGCCACGGTGGCCGCCGTGACCGAAGCACAGGAAGCCCTCCGTCTGGCCCGCGCCCGCTACGATGCCGGAGCCGGCACGATCAACGACCTGCTCGACGCCGAGGCCGCGCTCACGCAGGCGGAGTCGCTGCGCATCCAGACCGTGTACGCCGAGCAGGTCGCGATCAGCGCGCTCCGCCGCGCCAGCGGACGAATCTAATCTCGGAGTGCGGTGGCGAACGCCACCGCTCTGCTATACGTGTACAAGAGCGGTGGCTACTTCCGCCACCGCACTCCGAGATTTCCAAACCGCCCCGGATCGAGCGCGCTCACATCCATCGAGTGCGCGGCGCCATCGACGATCATCTCCGCCAGCAACCGCCCCAGCGCCGGCGCGTGCATCACCCCATGCCCGGAGTTGCCGATGGCTACGTACTGATCGTCCGTGCCCGGTACCCGCCCGAGGAGCGCATGCTCGTCCGGCGACATCTCGTACAAACCGGTCCAGCAGTAATCCACCGGCACGTCGCGTAAACAGGTCACGCGCGCATCGGTAAATGCGCGCACGCGCGTCAGCCAGACCTCGTCGTCAGGCGGCTCGTCGGGCCAGAGCAGCAGCACGCGGCCGTCGCGGACGCGCAGGTGATACCAGTCGCCGCTCCAGATCGTCATCGGCATCGAAGGCGGCAGCAGGTCCGTCTCGATTGTCGCCGCTACGTTGCGTCGCAGCGGCGTCACCGGCGCTCCTGCCCATGCCCCCTTCGCGTTGACCGTGATCCCAGCCGAGACCTCCACCGGCTCGCCGAGGATGAACTGCACGCCCATCGCTTGCGCGCCATCGACGTACTGGCGCAGCACGTCCATCGGCCGGATGAAACCATCCGTTGGACAGAACGCGCCCCCGGCGATCGAATCATCAGCGATGGCCGGATTCAGCTCCCGCGCTTCCTCCGGCGACACCATCCGCGCCTCGGCCAGCCCGCACGCATGCTGCACCGCCTGCGCCGCGCGCAACGTCTCCAACTCCTCGGCGGACGTGGCGAGAAAGAGGTACCCATGCTGCGCCACCTGCAGTTCCTCGCGCGCCAGCAGCGAGAGCCGGACGTTCGTCTCGGTGGCGAACTGCGCCCGAAAACCACCCGTCGCCTTCGACGTGCTCCCGGAGCCCAGTTCCGGCGAGCGGTCGACGACCACGACGTCGCGCACGCCGCGTTGCGCCAGGTGCCAGGCCACGCTGGCGCCGACCACTCCCGCGCCGTGGATCACCACGTTCGCTGTCCGTTGCATCGGAAGAGGATAAAGGAGCGGGCCTCGGCGAGTGGCTCGACCCTGAAAGTGAGTGCCCTCGAGGAGCTCACTCAGCCAGGCCCGCTCTATCTCTATAGATGGACGCGGCGCCGCTTTTCCCACTCTCGCGGGCACATCCTTTGCGGGCACCCGCTCTTCGGAGGATCAAACCATGGCAATCGACCCTATCTGGATCTGGGTTGCGGTGGGCGTGGTCGCGGCTGTCATCGTCGTGGCGCTGTTCGCCCGCGGCGCTCGCCGTTCCCGCAGTGAAGCATTGAAGAATCAGTTCGGACGCGAGTACGACCACACCGTCCAGGAGAAAGGCAACCGCGCGAAGGCCGAGCGCGACCTGCTCGCCCGTCAGGAAGAGGTGAAGACGTACGACATCCGTCCCCTCAGCGCTGCCGAGCACGAGCGCTACCGCAACGAGTGGTCGAAGATCGAGACCCGCTTCCTCGAACGCCCCACCACGGCCGTCGTCGAAGCCGACGAGCTCGTCGCCGACATCATGCGCGTGCAGGGCTACCCGATGGGCGACTTCGAAAAGCACGCCGCCCATCTCTCCGTGAACCACCCCCGCGTCATCGAGCATTACCGCAACGGCCACAAGATCATGACCGCCGCCCCCGGCAGCTCCACGACCGAGGACCTGCGCCAGGCCATGCTCCACTACCGAGCGCTCTACGAGGAGCTCATCGCCACGAAGAACGACGTGGTGCGCGAAGCCGTCCCGCGGGCGAACGAGGTGCCGGTGACGCCGCGTACGCTCGACGAGCGCGCCGACGTCGTGGGCCGCCGCGCAGATGACGACCGGCAGGTTTAGCGGAAGCCGAGCTTTCGGAGGCAACGGACGACGAATGATGCGGAAAGAATGCGGTCGAGGGCCTCGATCGCGCCGACCGCATTCACGATCGGGTATTCCTTCTTTGTATGACGTCCGTTGTCATCCTCATCGTCGCCGTCGTAGCGCAGATCCGCACCGGCAACGAGGCTGGCCTCAAGTTCGTCGACGGTTGCGCGGTACTCGAAGTTGCGAATGGCATACTCCTGCATCAGCAGGAGTATGCCGGCGATGACTGGGGCAGCCTGACTCGTCCCGGTCATCGTGGTGCTGTCGGTCGGCGAGGCGATTCCGCATGAGATCGTGTGCGCGCCCGGCGCGAAGATGTCGGTTTTCGTGGCCCGATGGGTGGTCTGGTGCAGTCGCTGTGACATGGGCAGGAACCGCCCAGGTCCAGTACTGAACGCCTTCGAGCCATCCAGGTATTCGTGGCAACCCACGTCAGCGGCATACACCGCGCCGACACTCGTCGATTCGCGAAAAATCGCAGGATGTCCCATGCCTTCGCACGGCTGTTGAAAGAAAGCATTGCCGGATGAGATGACCACAGGAACGCCCTTACTGCGGAGCTTCGCAATCAATGGCTGGATGTCGTTGGGGGTAAAACTCGTATCGTCGACATAGCTCCCATCGGCACAGGAGACGTTCACGACGGAGATATTGAGCTTCCTGCGCTTTCTCACCACCCATTGCAGAGCGTCGCGCAAGGCTGCGCGCGATGGGCCATTGTAGTTACCGATCTTGAGTATGACGAGTCTCGCCTTGGGCGCGATGCCATGGTGGATGGTCCCGCCAGCAGCCAGCACACCGGCGACGTGTGTGCCGTGACCATGAAAATCGCTGACGTCCTCCTCCGGTTTCGCTCCCACGAAGTTGCGTCCGCCGACGTACCGCGATGAGGGTAGGAAATCGACGTGATCTCTCTTCAAGCCGGTGTCGATGATCGCGGCGGTCATCCCCTCTCCCTCGAGCCCTTGCGTGTGCAGGCGGTCAACTTTCGCTCGTTCGCACACTTCGACGAGAAAGGGTCGCTTGCGGCTTGGATCGCGATCGAGCGGCAGAGGGCGTACGAGCTGATATTCCTCCGGCTCCGGTATCAGCGGCGGGGCGTCAAAGGCGCGTCGAAGAAATCTTTTGACAGCTCGCATTGTCCCTCACGGAAACTGCGTGTTGGTACATTCGATGTCGAGCGTAGAGAGGAGGGAGCCGCCCGAGCACGTTTGCGTTGTGACCGCGACCAGTTCGTCAATCTTCGTGGCGTTTTTGACCACAACCAGGTGATGTCCGAAGTGCTTTCCTCTCATCGCCGGAATGCGAGCATTCTGGATCAACAGCTTCGCTCCCTTTTTCAACTCGATCTGCTGGGTCGTAACGTTCGCATTGACGAGCGTTGCAACTTCGTTGTCCTGCAGTGTCCTGATGTACTGCACTTCACGAGTCAGACAGAGTCTCTGATCCACCGCACCAGTCGCATCTCGGAACTCGACCGGGCTGTCGAACAGTCGGGTGGGATTGAGCGTTCCGGCGTTGTAGTCGAAATAAGCGATCGGCTGAGCCGCAGTACCCAACGTTCCGTTCTTGATATTGTCCGCAACGTCGGTTCCTCCACCCTTCGTAACCTTGGAGAGATTGGCGATATGTTTATCGACGGCGGTCAGGTCGGGAGCTTTCGTGATTACCGGTTCGAGGCGGACATGCTGGTTGCCGAGGTAGATCCAGACCTCGCTCGGTGTGACGGTCACGGGAAACGGAAGCTCGTCCAGGTCGACCTTCAGGTCGGCCTGCCTCAGGACTAGATAAGGATGGTGATTGTTCGCAAAAGGCATGACTGCGCGACGCGTATGTGCGTCGAGCTTCGCGTGACAGATGATTCCGACAAACGTGATCTCCAGCGTATGTGGCATTCGTGCTCCTCTCGGCTATGCGACGGACCGATTCTCCACTTTCCTCTGGTGGAGGGCTATAGGGCACGTCAGCAGCGTGCGCCGGCGACTTCCAGCTCCGTTGTCTCTTCCACCGTCTGTTTCACCGGGTACTTGCCCGTGAAGCAGGCGGTGCAGTAGAGCTGCGACGGATCGTCGTCCTTGCGGACGGCCTCGAGCAGGCCGCGCTCGGAGAGATAGCCGAGCGAATCGGCTTCGATGTAATCGCGGATCTCGTCGACGGCGAGCTTGGCGCCGATGAGCTGCGTGCGGCTGGGCGTGTCGATGCCGTAGTGGCAGGGCCAGGCGGTCGGCGGCGAGGAGATGCGCATGTGCACTTCCTTTGCGCCGGCCTGCTTGAGCATCGTTACGATCTTCTTCGACGTGGTGCCGCGGACGATCGAATCGTCGATGAGGACGATGCGCTTGTCGCGGATCAGCTCGCGCACCGGGTTCAGCTTCACCTTCACGCCGAAGTTGCGGATGCTCTGCTTCGGCTCGATGAACGTGCGGCCGACGTAGTGGTTGCGCACCAGGCCGTACTGGAACGGGATGCCCGATTCCTGTGCGTAGCCGAGGGCGGCGAAAACGCCGGAGTCGGGAACCGGGACGACGATGTCGGCGTCGATCGGGTGCTCTTTGGCGAGCTGCGCGCCGAAGAGCTTGCGCGTCTCGGCGACGTTGTTGCCGAAGACGACCGAGTCGGGGCGGGCAAAGTAGACATGCTCGAAGATGCAGCGCGCTTCGCGCGGTGCGTCGAACTTCTGGAGGGTACGCACGCCATGCTCGTCTGCGACGACGACTTCGCCGGCCGCGACTTCGCGCACCAGGTCCGCGCCGATGAGGTCGAACGCGCAGGTCTCGGACGAGAAGACGTGTGAGCCTTCGAAGTTGCCGAGGACGAGCGGACGGAAGCCGTAGGGATCGCGCGTGGCGAAGATCTTTCCCGGCGTCAGGAGCAGGATCGAGAAGGCGCCCTTGAGCTGCGAGAGGGCGTCGATGAAGGCGGTCTCGACGTCCGGCGCCTTCGAGCGGGCGATGAGGTGCACGATCACTTCGCTGTCGGCGGTGGCGTTGAAGATCGCCCCTTCGTTTTCGAGCTGTTTGCGCAGCTCGTTGCCGTTGACGAGGTTGCCGTTATGGGCGACGGCGATCGGCCCTTTCGACGTCCAGGCGTAGATCGGCTGCGCATTGCAGAGCATCGACCCGCCCGCTGTCGAGTAGCGGACGTGGCCGATCCCGGTCGAGCCAGGCAGCCGCGCCAGCCGCGCTTCGGTGAAGACGTCGGCGACGTAGCCCATCTCCTTTTCGGAGACGATGCGCCCCTCGTCGGTCACCGTGGCAATGCCGGCGCTCTCCTGCCCCCGATGCTGCAGTGCATACAGGCCGAGGTAGACCAGATTCGCCGCGTCCGAATGGTTGAGGATGCCGAAAACGCCGCACTCGTCATGAAGTTTGTCGAACATACCGGAGCCGATGGTAACGCGGATCGGGTGAGGGAAATTCGGTGCCCTCACTGTCCGCCACCGTAGAGCTGAAAGGCGCTCCACGCGGCGGGGTGTGCGCCTCCATGGAGCATCTCGAGCTGGGTTTCGCGGAGGGCCGGGCCGGGTGCCACGCCCGCGGCGATACGACGGTGGAAAGCGGTCGAAAAGGCCAGGGCGTCCTCGTCGCCGACTGCCCAAAGCGCCCCAACAACCCCTCGGCTGCCGGCGGCCAGGAAGGCGGCGGTGAGGCTGTGCAAAGTTCCAGGGCTCGTGCCCGCGGTTGCCGTCGAGCAGCCGGCGAGCACGACGAGCGGGGCTCGCGGCAGGTGGAGGGCGGCGACGTCCTTGACCCGCAGGAGGTCCCCGTTCGCGAGCAGCAGTGCATCGCGAAGTGTATCCGTCGGGTCGGCCAGTCCGTGAATGCCGAAATGGATGACGTCGAATGAGGGCAATTCGCGGAGGACATTGGCGGCGGTGGCCGCGGTGTCGGTCAGCCGTACCGCGGACGGATAGGTTGCCGCGATGCTGCGCGCTTCCGCCGCGGCGGCAGGCAGCCGCTCCAACCGGAAGGCGGCAGTGTCGAACGCCGGGTCCCCCACGATCAGGCCGCTCTTCCTGGCAGCGTCAGGGGCGAAGCGGATCGAGGATCTGTTGAGGGCGGCGGTCACCTCGAGCTCTTCAAGGAGATAGCGCCCCCGCGGCGTCGTGAGGGCAGTAAACGGAATGTTGGCGAGCTCGCGGTCCGGAATGACGATGAGCGTGCGCGTTGCCGGCTCCTGCTTCATCACCGGTTCCACCAGCCAGGCGAAGAGCGTGCGGCCGTGCGCCCGGATCCCAGTGGAGTCGCCGTCACCAATGGCCGTCCTGAGCTGACGGACCGTCGCCGCCAGGGTCTCTGCCTTCACCTCGACCCGCACGCCACGGCTGACGTCGGCCGTCATGGTGAGGAGCAGGAGATGGTCGGGATATACCGTGTATTGCGCGACGGTAGTTGCAGCGGGTAACCGCAGTGGCGCCGGCGCAGCCCTGGAGAGGAGACGTCCGCGCGAGCGATCCACGAGCTCGAAGGCGCGCCCGATGGCGCCCTGCCGGGCAGAGAGGTCGGCCAGCTCCTCGTAGGCTGCGTCCACCGTTCCGAAGTACGAGTCGCGCAGCTCGTCGCGCGTCACGGTCGCGGCGCTCTGCTCGATCTGCTCGATGGCGCGCTCGTAGTCGTTCATTGCGGCCGAGGTGTTCTGCAACTGCGTGTGTGCTCGGGCCCGCTCCAAGTAGGCCTCCGGCAGGCGTGAAGGCCGGGCCAGGGCGAGGCGGGAGGCGATCGTGGCATCCAGCAGCTCGAGAGCGCGACGGGGATCGCTGGGGCGGGTCAGAACGGCTTCGGCGAGCTGCGCGTCGTCGATAGCGTCCTGACGCGGCCCACCTTCTATGGCCATCGCTGCGGATTCGAGCTCACCGGGTGCGAGCTGGCCGCGGCGCACGGTCGTTCGTGCGCCGGCGAACGCGCGCCAGAGGAGGGCATTGAAGCGAGACCGCGGTGAGACACCGATGGTAGAGAGCTGCAGGTCGTAAAGGGAGCAGGCGCTGCCCCAGCGGCCGGCGCGCAACTCGGCACGGGCAGCGGTAGCCAGGGCGTTCTGGAGCTCCGAGCTCCCGCTCAGGCTGAGATCGCGGAAGATGCTGCGTCGCTGGCGCCATGCTTCGGCGGAGCGCCCGAGAGCGTCGAGCGTGGCGGTGACGTCGGAGCGCATGCGCCATTCTGAACTGACGTCGCCGCTGCGCTCGAAAAGCTCCGCGGCCTTCAGCAGGCATCGCAAGCTTTCTTCTGTTTGATTCCGCCGTCCGGCGATCGTTCCACGGAGCCACCAGATGTTTCCCTGCAGCGTGATGTGGCCAGGCTTCGCCTCCGCGAGCAATGACTCCGTTGCCGCGTACGCCGCGTCGGTCGCATTTTCATCGTACGTCGCCATCGCGCGGTACAGCCGCGAGAGGTGTCCCATCGGCGTTTCGCCAAACAGGCGCCCGGCGGCCTCCATGTGGCGCGCAGCGATGTCTAGCTGTCGATTTGCAGACGAGTAGGCTTTGCGGCCGCTGCGATAGGCCACGTGTGCGGCGGCGAGCTCCGCGCGCCTGCCGGCGTCCGCCGCGGCGATGGCCCGCACAGCGTCGAGGAGCAGCCGCTCGCCTCGCTGTGCGGCCAGGCTTTCGCCGATCACTCGGGCGAGCTCGAGCCACACCGTCTCTCCGGTTGCTCCCCAATTCGCAAGGTATTCGGTCTCGGCCATGGCGCGCGCACGGCCAGGGAACCGGCGCACGATATCCGGCACGGCGCCAAAATCACCGCGCAGCGCCTCGGCCTGGAGTTTCTTCTCGGCCGCGGCCCATTCCTCGGCCGCCGTGCTCTGCCGCTCCAGCGCTCGCAGTCGCGCCCGGGCCTCCCCCGCGGCGGGTGTGACGGTGTCCGCCGCGAGGTAGCGCCGGTATGCGTCGGCGGCGGCTCTGTCGAGCGAAAGCGCCTCGAGGAGCCGTCCGCGGTTCCACAGCGCCTCCCGCTGCGGGGCGATGATCAGTGCCGTATCCGTGGCGGCGAGCGCCGAGACTATGGACTGCGCGTCATCATTTCGTGACGCCCGCTCGAACAGCGCAACAGCCAGATCGTTCCAGACCGAGGCATCGCGCGGATTCCGGGCGATGAGTCGTTCCAGCGACGCAATGGCGTCGTCATGCTTACCGTCGAGGAGTTGAGCGAGAGCGTACGTGTGCGGATCTGCCGTGTCCGGGGCCGTCAGGATTGCGCTGCCGACGCTCTGCAGACGAAGCGTTGGCATCGAAGCGTTCGTGACTTTGCCCCGTTTCCGGTCCGGCGCCGTCGGCGTGTCCGGAAAGCCGCTGAGTCTCAAGACGAGCGGACGCTGCGGGAGCTCCCCGTATGCGGCGGCAAGGCGCTCCCGTTCGTTCGAGGTTCTCCAGAGGACGGTGACGATGAGCACACCGATAGCGACGGCTGCGATAACCGCGGCAAGGACCAATCTGCGCATATGCGGACTAGCCTACCGGCTCGCGGAGGAAGCGGGAAGTCCTTAATGAAATGACGATCGCACGCCGGAGGCCGGCGAATCGGACCATGGACCACCAGGACAGAGGGGTCTATGGATTCCACAGGCTCCATTTGTCGTTGTGACGTGGTCGTCGAGGATGAGCGTCACTTCGAGAGTTTGGCGCTGCCCATGGCGGCTGTTTTTGCTGCCTGCGGGCATCGGGCATTGCGCCCGCATGTTGTGACCTGTGATAAACATTCGTCCGCTGTTTCTTCCCTGACGCAAAGGAGTCGCAGAAGATGACCGTCACTACCCCTGAACAGGGCCTTTCCCTTCGCGAAGTTGCCGAGAGTGGGGGCAATCCGCTCAAGCTGCGGCGCATTCACCACGTCGAGCTCTGGGTGGGGAACGCGAAGCAGGCTTCCTTCTACTACCGCAAAGCCTTCGGGTTCTCGCAGCTCGCGTACAGCGGGCTGGAGACGGGGAACCGGCAGTTCGCTTCGTACGTGCTGTCGCAGAACAAGGTGCGCTTCGTCCTCTCCACGCCGTTCGATCCGCAGCATGCGGCGAGCGACCACATCCGCATGCATGGCGATGGGGTTCGCGACATCGCCCTGCTCGTCGACGATGCCGACTTTGCCTTCCATGAGGCGGTCAAGCGGGGGGCGACGCCGGCGGTCGAACCGTATGACATGACCGATGCAAACGGCACGGTGCGCCGCGCCGCCATCAAGACGTACGGGGACACGATTCATTCGTTCATCTCGCCGAAGGATTACACCGGCGCTTTCCTGCCGGGTTATCAGGCAGCCGAGATCAAGGGCGAGCCGACCGGCATCGCCGCGGTCGACCACATGGTCGGCAACGTCGAGCTGGGGGCGATGAACCAGTGGGCCGAGTTCTACAGCCGGGTGATGGGCTTCTCCCGTTACATCACCTTCGACGACAAGGACATCTCGACGGAGTTTTCGGCTCTGATGTCGATCGTCATGAGCGACGACTCGAAGGTCGTGAAGTTCCCGATCAACGAGCCGGCAGCGGGCAAGAAGAAGAGCCAGATCGAGGAGTATCTCGACTGGTACCGCGGCCCCGGCGTGCAGCACGTGGCGCTGATCTGCGGCGACGTGATCGAGACGGTCTCGAAGCTGCGCGACAACGGTGTCGAGTTCCTCCGCGTCCCCGATTCGTATTACGACGAGCTCCCGGCCCGCGTCGGCGAGGTCGAGGAGCCGATGGACCAGCTCAAGGACCTCGGCATCCTGGTCGACCGCGACGAGGAAGGCTACCTTCTCCAGATCTTCACCAAACCAGTGCAGGACCGCCCGACAGTCTTCTTCGAGATCATCCAGCGCAAAGGCAGCCGCGGCTTCGGCAAAGGCAACTTCCGCGCGCTCTTCGAGTCGATCGAACGGGAGCAGGAGAAGCGGGGGAACTTGTAGGGGAGGCGTTGTCCGTTGTCCGTTGTGCGTGAGTACACGGACGGGTGCGGACGTGCGGGTTTGGCCCTTTGGTTTTGGTTGTTGGTTTTTGGTGAAATCAAAACCAGCCCGTCCAGTCAACCCAACCAAAAACCGAAAACCAACAACCAAAAACCAGCAGCAACGGACAACCAGCAACGGACAACGGGCAACCAGCAACGGACAACGAGCAACGCGTGAACTACCAACCCGGCTTCGGCAATCACTTCGCCACGGAGGCGCTTGCGGGCGTGCTGCCTGAGGGGCAGAACTCGCCTCAGAGGGTGGCGCGGGGGCTTTATGCCGAGCAGTTCAGCGGGGCGGCGTTCACGGTGCCGCGGCATGAGAACCGGCGGTCGTGGTTGTACCGGATCCGGCCGAGCGTGATGCATGGGCCGTTCTCGGCGGTCGAGCCGCGGCTGTTGCGTGGGGCGTTCGACGAAGTGCCGCCGACGCCGCAGCAGCTTCGGTGGGATCCGTTGCCGATTCCGCGGGAGCCGGTCGATTTCGTCGAAGGGCTCGTGACGATCTGCGGGAACGGCGACTGGGCCAGTCACTCCGGCGCCGGCGTGCACCTCTACGCGTGCAACCGCTCGATGACCGACCGCTTCTTCTACGACGCCGACGGCGAGCTGCTCCTCGTCCCCGAGCAGGGGGCGCTGCGGCTGCACACGGAGCTCGGGATCATCGAGCTGCAGCCTGGAGAGATCGCCGTGATGCCGCGCGGGATGAAGTTCCGCGTCGACCTCGCGGGCAGCAGCGCGCGCGGCTACGTCTGCGAGAACTTCGGCCTGCCGTTGCGGTTGCCGGAGCTCGGGCCGATCGGCGCGAACGGGCTGGCCAATCCGCGCGACTTCCTGACGCCCGTCGCCGCGTACGAAGAGCGCGAAGGGGACTTCCAGCTCATCGCCAAATTCGGCGGGCAGCTCTGGTCGGCGCCGATCGCGCACACGCCGCTCGACGTCGTGGCGTGGCACGGCAACTACGCGCCGTATAAGTACGACCTGGCCCGCTTCAACGTCGTCAACACCGTCTCGTTCGACCATCCGGACCCGTCGATCTTCACGGTGCTGACGTCGCCGAGCGAGATCGCCGGCACGGCGAACGTCGACTTTGTCATCTTTCCGCCGCGCTGGATGGTGGCCGAGCACACGTTCCGGCCGCCGTACTTCCATCGCAACGTGATGAACGAGTACATGGGCCTCATCCGCGGCGTGTACGACGCGAAAGCCGAAGGCTTCGCGCCGGGCGGCGGCAGCCTGCACAACTGCATGTCGGCGCACGGCCCGGACGCCGCCACGTTCAAGGCCGCGAGCAGCGCCGAACTGAAGCCGCAGTTCATCAGCGATACGCTCGCCTTCATGTTCGAGTCGCGCTTCGTCTTCCGTCCGACCCGCTTCGCCCTCGAGACGCCGCTGCTGCAGCGCGATTACTGGCGCTGCTGGCAGGGGCTCGAGAAGCACTTCCAGGCATGACCGCTCGCGCTCTCTCGGTTCTGCTCGAAGGGCTGATCGACTACGCCGGTCTCTTCCCTCCCGCGAAGCTGCCGATGGAGGAAGCGATCCGCAATTACGAGCGCTATCGCGAATCCGGCCGCTCCTGGGCGCTCGGCAAGTTCGTCGTCCCGGCTACGCTTACCGCCGAGGTGCCGGCGAACATCCCGCTGAGCGTCATTGCGGAGGTGGATGCCATTCCGCCGCGCTTCCGCGTGCTGGAGATGAAGGCCTCGACGGAGGCGGAGATCGCCCGCATCGCCGAGCAGACGGAAGGGCGCACCGTGTACGTGGAAGTGAGCGACGTCGGCCTCATCGACGCCATCAGCCAGTACGAGCTGCGCGCGAAGATCCGCACCGGCGGCCTCACGACCGATGCCTTCCCGACGGCGTCCGCGATCGCGAACTTCATGCGCACCTGCCGCGACTACAGCGTCCCGTTCAAAGCGACGGCGGGGCTGCATCATCCGCTGCGCTGCATCCGTCCGCTGACGTACGAGCCGGACGCGCCGCACGGCACGATGCACGGCTTCGTCAACGTGTTCCTCGCCGCGGCGATGCTCAAGCACGCGGAGGAGATCCTGATGGACGACGACCCGCGTAACTTCACATTCGACGATGAAGGCGCCGGCTGGCGCGGACGCCGCGTGAGCGTGCACGACCTGGCGGCGGTGCGGCGTACGTTCGCGACGTCGTTCGGCTCCTGTTCGTTCGAAGAACCGATTGCCGATCTCGAGGAGCTGGGGTGGCTGTGACCGACTTTCCGATCGAAAACCTGCCGTTCGGCGTCTTCCGCCGCGACGGCGAAGCGCACATCTGCACGGCCTTCGAGGACCGCATCCTCGACCTGCACGCCTGCATGAAAGCAGGTGTCATCGACGAGCCCTCACTGCTCGAGCCGCTGCTCAACAGCTTGATGGCGCAAGGCCGGGCCACGTCGCGCGCGGTGCGCCAGCGGGTGACGGAGCTGATCGCGAGCGGCGCCGTGGACGCGCATTTCGTTCCGATGGCCGGCGCGGAGATGCTCCTTCCGGTCCGCATCGGCGATTACACGGACTTTTACGCCTCGGTGCACCACGCGACGAACGTCGGCTCGATGTTCCGCCCCGACAATCCGCTGCTGCCGAATTACAAGTGGGTCCCGATCGGCTATCACGGCCGCGCCTCTTCGATCGTCGTCAGCGGCACGCCGGTGCATCGCCCGCACGGACAAACGCGCGACGACGCCGACGCTCCCCCGGTCTTCGGCCCCTCGAAGCGCCTCGATTACGAGATGGAGCTCGGGTTCTTCATCGGCCCGGGCAACAACCTCGGCGATCCGATCCCCGTCACCGACGCGCTCGATCACGTCTTCGGTTTCTGCATCGTGAACGACTGGTCTGCTCGCGATCTGCAGACGTGGGAGTACCAGCCGCTCGGGCCGTTCCTGGCCAAGAATTTCGCGACGTCGATCTCCCCCTGGATCGTCACGCTCGACGCGCTGGAGCCCTTCCGCATCCCCGCCACTCCTCGCCCGGAAGGCGATCCCGAACCGCTCCCGCACTTGCAGGACAACGTCGGCTTCGACATCACGGTGGAGGTCTGGCTGCGCACGGCGAAGATGTCTGAGCCGGTCCGCCTCAGCCGCGGCAATTCCCGCGATATGTACTGGACGGTCGCGCAGCTCGTCGCCCATCACAGCTCGAACGGCTGCAATCTGATGCCCGGCGATCTCCTCGCCAGCGGCACGATCAGCGGCCCGGCAAAGGATGCACGCGGCTGCCTGCTCGAACTGACGTGGCGCGGCACGGAACCGCTCCAACTCCCCTCCGGCGAGACGCGCAAGTTCCTCGAGTCCGGCGACGAAGTGATCCTCCACGCCTACTGCGAAAAAGAAGGCCACGCGAGAATCGGCTTCGGCTCCTGCCGCGGAATCGTTCGCTGATTCAGCAGGGAGACGACCGAAGGGCCTCCGGCGGGCGGGCACGGCCCGCAACGCTTGTTGGCCAAGCCGCAGTCGACCCTGCTTACTAACGTGTTCACTGCGACGCCGTGCGCTGAGCCTGAAGCAACAAGCGTTGCGGGCCGTGCCCGCCCGCCGGAGGCCTCCCGGTCATCCCGGCTCAATTCGCGATCGAGTTCGGGCCAGAAGACCCGCGGCGTTTGCGGGCGAAGCCGCGTTGGACGGCGGCCTGGACGGCTTCGCGCAGCTCGGCGGAGAGCTGGCCGGTCCAGACCACCTCGGCACCGCTGGCGAACTGGATCTCTGCCTGATTCGTTTCGTGGAAAACGATGCGTGTCACGCGGGGTTCGTCATCGTCGGCACGGGGCTTGAGCACCATGTTCCACATCCTAACACCGGGCTGCGTCAGAGCGCCGTCCACTCCGGGCCGACGCGGGCCAGGTCATTGCTCGTCGTCTCTTCGACTGGTCGTAAAGGGGTGAGTCGTGATTGTCATTGATGGTTCTCAGGGCGAAGGGGGAGGGCAGATCCTCCGCTCCTCGCTCGCTCTGTCGCTCGTCACCGGCAAGCCGTTCCGCATCGAGCGGATTCGCGCGCGCCGTCAGAAGCCGGGGCTGCTGCGTCAGCATCTGACGGCGGTGATGGCGGCGGCGCGTGTCGGCGCGGCGGCGATCGAAGGGGCGGAGCTGGGCTCGCAGCAACTGACGTTCGTGCCCGGCGGGCTGCATGGAGGCGTGTATTCGTTCCAGATCGGCACCGCCGGGAGCACGACGCTGGTGCTGCAGACGATCCTCGTGCCGCTGTTCTTCGCCGAGACGGCGTCGACGATCGAGATCGAAGGAGGGACGCACAACTCGAACTCGCCGCCGTTTGATTTTCTGACCCGCTCGTATCTCCCGCTGCTGCGGCGGATGGGCGCGCGTGCGGAGGTGGAGCTGGTGCGGCCGGGGTTCTACCCGGCCGGCGGCGGGAAGATTCTCGTGACGGTGGAGCCGTCGAGGCTGGGGCGGCTGGAACTGCTCGAGCGGGGTGCGCTCATCGCCACGCGGGCGCGGGCGTGTGTGGCCAACCTCCCGTACGACATCGCCCAGCGGGAAGTGGCGGTGGTGGGGGATAAGCTCGGCTGGACGGAGCTGCAGGCCCGTACGCTCACCGATTCGGTCGGGCCGGGGAACGTGCTGACGCTCGAAGCGGAGTACGAGCATGTCACGGAGGTGGTGACGGGGTTTGGGGAACGGGGCGTGCGCGCTGAGGAAGTGGCGTCACGGGCGAGCGAGGAGATGCTGCGCTATCTCAGCGCCGAGGGCGCTGCCGGCGAGCATCTCGCCGATCAACTGCTGCTGCCGATGGCGTTGGGTGGGGGTGGGGAGTTCACCGCCGTGACGGTGAGCTCGCACACCACCACCAACGCCGAGGTGATCGGGCGGTTTCTGGACGTGCGGGTGGGGATCGAGGGTGGGCGG
>DASWMP010000148.1:0-9322 GCA_036399695.1 Thermoanaerobaculia bacterium
GCGGACAGACAGGAGTGTCTGTCCTACATTCAGGTCTCGCCGGATATCGCGCAGCCGCGGGCACGCCGCCAGTCAATGTAGGACAGACACTCTTGTCTGTCCGCGCCCGCAGGCGCCCGTTTTGTCGGCCATCAGCGTGTCTGGCGCTCCATTTAGAGACAGCCTCCGTGCGCCACCGCACTCCAAGATAGAGCTGCCTACGCGCCCGAGTATCAGACGCAAACTTTCAGGCGGCCGAGTCCAAGGCTGCGCCCCGCGCGTCAACACTCTGAATCTCAGAGTCAAAGCTTTGAGCCTCGGAGGCAAAACATCGAGGCGCCGAGCCGAAGTTTTGAGTGTCCGAGGCAAAGCTTTGCGTCCCAGAGGCAAAACTTTGGATACCCGAGTCAAAGCTTTGCATCCCCGAGTCATAACTTTGAGTCTTCGAGGCAAAGCTTTGCGTGTCTGAGGCAAAGCTTTGCATCTCGGAGGCAAAGCTTTGCGTCCAGAGGCAAATTCTTTCGAGTCGCGAGTCAAAGCTTTGCGTCTCGGAGACAAAGCTTTGCGTCTCAGAGGCAAAATTTTGAATGCCGGAGGCAAAGCTTTGAGTCCCGGAGGCAAAACTTTGAGTCCGGAGGAGCGAGGTTGGAGTGCCGCGGGCCGCTTCCCGACTCGTTTACGCGACGGCGCTGCGGTACTCGAGGAACCAAGGCTCGCGGCGGCCGAACTTTGTCGCCAGGGCCACGCCCACTCCGAACACCGAGGCCAGGCCCCAGAGGATCGTGCCGATGACCGGGACGAATCGCAGCGCGCCGAGGATCAGGACCCCCAGCACCACCATGGCCAGATCGCCGCTCAGCCAGGCGCGGCGGCCGAGGGCGGCGCGGGAGCGGGGGCGGGCGACGAGCGTGCCGATGGCGTGGAAGACGGCGATCATGCCGTAGATCTTGGCGAGCGACGCGAACACCGCCAGCCCGACGAGCAGCGGCACGCCGACGAGGTACGGGACGAGGTATGTGAACACGACCGCCGTCAGCACGAAGCTGGTGAAGGCCACCAGCCCGAGGATGAAGCAGTGCGCGGCGCTGGCGCGGACTTCGACGGACGAGAGACGCACTTCCTTGCCGCTCAGCAGCGTCCAGACCACCGCGGCGATGAGCCAGACGAACAGCAGCGAGGCAATGATCGCGCTCTTGTTCATCGACGCCACGGCACCGTCCGGCGACGCCATCGACCAGACGCGGCCATCGACGCGACCTTCCGCGTTCTGCACGCTGGCGCCACCGTGAAAGAGATTTCCACGGACCCGCCCGGCACCCGCAAAGAGCACCGTCCCGCCGAACACCAGCAGATCGCCGTCGATGACCGACGAGACCGTCACCTGCCCGCCGTAGACCTGGACGGTTCCGGCGACCGGCCGCGAGATCTCCGCGGTGCGGTTGAAAAAGTAGGTGTCCTCCCCCTTCGAGCCGGCGGGCGCGGCAAACGTCATTGCGCCGACGGTGGCGAACGTCGCCAGAAGAGCGAAGAGGCGGGCGGCTTTATGCATCGATTCCTTTCGGCGCCCGCCGGAGCAGGAGGAAGAGAACGGTATTGACGGCGAAGAACGACACCGCGATGCCGATCTGGAACGTCAGCGGGGCATTGCGGAGCGCGCCGCCGAGGTGACTGGCGATGTTCCAGGCAAACTCGAAGGGGGAGACGGACGACAAAGCCGCGCGCCAGACACCGGCAACCGGAGACTGTCCGGAGACGAGGAAGAGCGTCGCCGCGAGCACGAGCGCCGCCACGGCCGCGGCGAAGACGAGTCCCCACGGCCGATGCGACGCTCCTTCCCACGGCGCCAGCGGCAAGGCGTCGAGGCTGAGAGGGCGCGTCTCGACCTCGACGTCACCGTCGAGCTCTTCGAACACCGCCCGGCAGTCCGCGCACGTCTCGAGATGAGCCGCGTGGGCGTCCGGATCTTCCAGATATTCGTCGCACTTCGTCATAACGGTTCCACGAAATTACCGAGCGCATCCTTGAGCAGATTTCGTGCTCGGAACAGTTTGTTCTTCACGGTTCCGAGCGGCAGTTTCTTCATCGTGGCGATCTCTTCGTACGACATCTCGGCGAAATGCCGAAGCTGGATGAGCTCGCGGTAATCGGGAGGCAGGTTGTCGACGGCCTTGTCGATGGCGGCGCTGAGCTGCTTGTTCTTCATCGCCCGGTAGGGGGAGACCCCGCCGTCGGCGAATTCGCGCTCCTTCCCCGTCGGCTCCTCGTCCGTCGACTGCCGTGCAATCGGGACCTCGGGGAGGCTCTTTTTCCGAAGCGTATCGATGGCACTGTTCTGCGCGATGCGGAACAGCCAGGTCGAGAACTGATACTTCGGGTCGTAACGATCGAGCGCCAGGTAGACCTTCACGAAAATTTCCTGGGCCAGATCGTGAGCCTCCTCGTAGCGATGAGTGATCCGATATACATAATTGATGAGGCGCTTTTCGTAGCGCTTCACCAGCTCTGTGAATCGATCACGCTCGCCATCGAGGATCCGCGCCACCAGGGCCCGGTCATCGAGCTGCTCACGTTCGGCCATTCGGTTGTACGTTTCCAGTCCGTCGGGGTTTACCCGCCCGGATGATAACCTCTCGCGGCGATGATCGAAATCGAGGATCTGACGAAGAAGTACGGCGACTTCACGGCCGTCGATCGTCTCAGCCTCACGGTGCGGGCCGGCGAGATCTTCGGTTTCCTCGGCCCGAACGGCGCCGGAAAGACGACCACGATCCGCGTCGCCGCCGGGCTCTCCCTGCCCACCTCCGGCCGCGTCCGCATCAACGGCATCGACGTCGTGACCGACGCCGTCCGGGCCAAGGCCGTCACCGGCTATGTCCCTGACCGTCCTTATCTTTACGAGAAGCTGACGGGGCGCGAGCTGCTGCAGTTCGTCGCCAACCTCTACCACAAGGAATGGCGCGACTGCGAAGCGCGCGCTCTCGAGCTGCTCCGCTATTTCGAGCTGCACGAGTGGATCGACACGCGCATCGAGAACCTCTCCCACGGGATGAAGCAGAAGCTCGTCATCATCTCGGCACTGGTGCACGACCCGGCCGTGCTGATCATCGACGAACCGATGGTGGGGCTCGACGCGCTGGCCCAGCGGCAGGTGAAACTGCTCTTCCGCCGTCTGGCCGACGAGCAGAAGACGGTTTTCCTGACGACGCACACCCTGTCGGTGGCGGAGGCGGTGTGCGATCGCATTGCCATCCTCTCGCGCGGAAAGGTCGTGGCCAGCGGGACCGTCGCGGAGCTGAAGCGGGAGGCGCCGGGCAGTCCGCTGGAGGATGTGTTCCTGTCTCTGACTTTTGAGAGTTGAGATGGGAACGCGCCTGGATACGCTCCGCGCCTCCTGGCGCCAGACGCTGGACAGCCGGGACATCGACCTGCTCCTGGCCGATCACCTCGGGAAAACCCCCGCCTGGATCTTTGCCCACGGGGACCATGAGCTGGATCCCGCGGCTATCGAACCGGTCTTTCAGCGCCGCGCGAGCGGTGAGCCGCTGCAGTACATCCGGGGGCGGGCGGACTTTTTCGGACGGGAGTACCGCGTCGACTCGCGCGTGCTGATCCCCCGCCCGGAGACGGAGCTGCTCGTGGAGGCGGCGCTCAACCGTGCGCCCCACGGCGCCCGGGTCGTCGACGTCGGCACCGGCAGCGGCTGCATCGCCGTTTCGCTCGAACGCGAGCGTCCGGACCTGCAGGTGTTCGCCGTCGACCGCTCCCCCGCCGCGCTGGCCGTCGCCAAAGCGAACAACGACCGCCTGGAGGCGCACGTCCGTTTCGCCGCCTCCGACCTGCTCGGCTCCGTGAGCGCGTCCTTCGACCTGATCGTGTCGAATCCGCCCTACATCCCGGCGGCGGACGTCGAGACGCTCGATGCCGTCGTCCGCGATCACGAGCCGCGCATGGCGCTCACGCCAGGGCCTCGAGGGACGGAGATCATCGAGCGGATCCTCGATCAGGCCGGCCGCGCGCTCGTGCTGCTCGAGATCGGCTACGGGCAGGAGCGGGACATCCGGGAGCTGGCGGCGGCCAGGCGCTTCAAGGTCGAGGCTGTCATTCCTGACCTCGCGACCATTCCGCGCGTCGTCGTATTATCCGCGCATGGTGATTGACCGCTGCCTCTTCTGCCGCATCATCGATGGCGACATCCCGGCGAAGAAGATGCACGAGGACGGCGACGTCGTCGCGTTCCACGACATCAACCCGCAGGCCCCGACGCACATCCTCGTCATCCCCCGCCGCCACATCGCCATGCTCAACGACCTCGCCCCCGCGGACGCCGCCACGATCGGCATGACGATCGTCCGCGCCACCGAGATCGCCCGCAGCATGCAACTGGACCGCGAAGGCTACCGCCTGGTCATCAACAACGGCGAGTCCGCCGGCCAGACGGTGTTCCACATCCACGTACACATCCTCGGGGGACGCACGTTCGGGTGGCCGCCGGGGTGAGGGGGGATTGAGGATTGAGGATTGAGGATTGAGGATTGAGGATTGAGGATTGAGGATTGAGGATTGAGGATTGAGGATTGGGGATTGCGGATTGCGGATTGGGGATTGCGGATTGAGGAAGGCTCCGCCAGGCTGACGGCCGCGTAGCGCAGCCATCCTCAATCCTCAATCCTCAATCCTCAATCCCGTCTCACGCGGGCGGCGGCACGCGGAACCGCGTCCCGGTGCCGCTGAACGTCAGGCTGCGGCCGCTCTTGCGTCGGCCGCCTTTGCGGCGGGCGATGAAGTCTTCCTTCGCTTCCTTCAGCGTCGACGGCACGTAGGTCGCGCCGGCGGAGAGGGTGCGGTTGCGGTCGCGGGAGAAGCCGGAACCGCCGGCGACGATCATCAGCTCGGGGAAGGCCGTGGCCAGGAGTTGCAGCAGGTCGTAACCCTGCTCGAGATGATCGGAATTCGAGCAGGAGACGAAGACCGCTTCCGGCTTGACCTCGTTGATGAAGGCGACGAGCTCCTGCTCCGGCAGGTCGGTGAAGTAGTCGACCGAGTACTGCTCGGTGCGGAGCAACTGCGTCAGCATCAGCGTGCCGAGGGAGAGACGCTCGCCGGCGACGGAGACGGCGACGATGTGGCGCTCCGGATCGGGCTTCCCGGCGTTGCGGTCGCCGAACCGGACGATCAGCTCGCGGATGACGTCCTTGATGAAGTGATCGTGAGCGACGGTAATGCGCTTCCGCTCCAGCTCTTCCTGCGCGAAGCTGAGCGTCGGAATGAACAGGTCCGTGAACATCTCCTCCATGGTCGACGCCTCGGCATTGCGGTCGGCGATGGCGATGGCCCCGGTGCGGTCGCGCACGAGCAGACGGTTGTAGAAGCTGAGGTACCCCTCCAGCGGGTCCTCGCTGCCGAACATGATCGAGAAGATCCTCAGCGCCGGGATGAACTCGCCGCCGACGGTCAGGCAGACGGTGATCGGCGTCGACAGCAGCAGCCCGACAGGCCCCCACAGCCAGCCCCAGAAAATTGCCGCGATGAGCAACGCTATGGGCGAGACGCCGACGCGATGGCCAACGACGATCGGCTCGATGAAGCCGCCGACGAGCTGGTCGCTGAAGATGAACAGCCCCAGAACGGCCAGGCCGGTGTACCAGTTCGGAAAGACGGCGAACGCCAGGAACGTCGGCAAGGCCGCGCTGAGCACCGCGCCGATGTACGGGACGAAACGGAGCAATCCCGCGATGACGCCCCAGAGCGCCGCATGCGGCACGCGCAACGCCCACAGCCCGAGCCCGATCAGGATGCCGAAGCCTATGTTCAGCAACGCAATGGTCAGTAGATAGCGGCTGATGCGCTCAGACGTCTCGCCGATGGCCTGCGTCGTGACCGTGAGATGCGCGCGGCCGGCGAGCCGGAGCATCTTGTCCCGCAGTTGCTCCCGGTCACGCAAGACGAAGAAGACGATGACGATGACGAGGAAGGTCGCGGCGACCACTTCCACCGTGGGAGCGATTTCCTCGTACCGGTCGCCGATGGTCTTGCGCTCGACGATGCTGACTTTCAACTGCGCCTGCTCGGGCGTATCCCGCGCTTCCGCGACGCGCTGCAGCGTCCGCTCGACGAGCGCGAACGTCCCGCCGGAGCTCCGCTTGAGCCACCGGAGCTTCTCTTCCATCGGCCCGGCAGTCGCCGCGCCGGCAATCTCGACGGCTACGGCATTGAACTGCTGATAGATCCACCAGCCGCCGATGCCGATCCCGCCGACGACCACCGCGACCGAGATGGTGATCGCGCCGAGCCGCCGCAGGAACGTCCGCTCGAGCACACCGACGATGGGCGCGAGCAAAAATGCGAAGAGCATCGAAAGCGCGATCGGTACGACGACCGGCTTCATGAGGTACAGCACGGCGATGACGACGATGGTGATGAGGAGAATCCGCGCGTTCCCCTGCCGCCGCTCGGCTATGCGCTTGTCAGGCGGCAGTGACTCGGACGCCATGCTCGGTAACCGGCGCATGGAGAGCGTCCGGTCGAACTGGTCGGTATCTTCTTCGTTGTGGTACACGCGGTCTCAGACGAGTCTACTGCAAAGCACGTGACGACCGGCCGGCGGCAAGGTACAGGGATGACCGACCGCCTTCGTCCGTCATTCCTGTAATTTACCTCCCAGCCGCTCGGCGGCGGCCTCGGCCGGGTTGGGTGACGGGGAAATTGAAGCCGATCGAGGGTTGGCCGGTGGGGTTTGTCACCGTGATCACGAGTGTTCCGGGGTTGGTGAGGTCGGAGGCGAGCAGCGTGGCGCGGAGCTCCGTTGAGCTGACGTAGATCGTTTCGCGTTCCTGGCCGTTGACCCGCACGCGCGCATCGCCTGTGAAGTTGCGGCCGCGGACCGTGATCTGCGTATTGCCTGTGCCGGCGAAGATGGCGCCCGGCGTGACCTCTGTGATTCCTGGATCACCCGGCAGGACCACCTCCAGGAAGAACGGCGTCGACTGCGCGCTGGCGCCGTTGCGGACCGTGACCGCGAACTCGCCCGGCTGCGTCAGCGAGACCGCCGGGATCAGGGCGCGGAGCTCCGTGGCCGAGATGTACTGCGTTTCGCGCTCGCCGAGGAACTCGACGCGGGACGTCGGGAGGAAACCGCTGCCGCGGACGATGATCGTCACATCGCTGCTGCCGACCAGGACCGAGCCGGGCGTGAGCGACGAAATGGCGGGGCGGAGAATCTCCAGCGTGAAGGCGGCGGACGTCAGATTGCGATCCGTGACCGTGATCTTCGCCGCGCGGGGGGAGGCCAGATCGGCCGTCGTCAGCGTCGCCGTGAGCGTCCCGCTGCCGGAATTGAAGCTCGTCGGGAGCGGCTTGCCGTCGATGCTGATCACGGACGTCGAGCTGAAGTTCGTCCCG
The DNA here is from genome assembly GCA_036399695.1 of Thermoanaerobaculia bacterium. Lineage (GTDB taxonomy): Bacteria > Acidobacteriota > Thermoanaerobaculia > Gp7-AA8 > Gp7-AA8 > DASVEE01. The sequence continues at coordinate 7,378 of DASWMP010000148.1, forward strand.
GTGACATTGATCGACGTACCGAACTCGCCGGCGGCGATGCTCGTCGGATCGATGGACGTGATCACAGGCGGGATGCCGATCAGCTCGAAGAACTCCGGCTCCGAGACGAGGCCGCCCGGGTTCTCCACCGTCACCTCGACCACGCCCGGCGTCGCCAGATTGCCGGCAGTCAGGTTCACGATGATCTGGCGGTCGCTGACGAACTGCACCGCCGTGACGATCTGGCCGCGGAAGCGGACGATCGACGCCGTGCTGAAATTGCGGCCGTTGATCGTCAGCGCGAGTGCCGACGCGCCCGCTTCACCCGTGGCCGGGGAGAACGACTCGATGACCGGCACCTGCCCTTCGACGACGCGCAGCTCCACCGGGGCCGACACTTCGCCGGCCTGGTTACGGACCGAGATCAGCAGCACGCCCGCGGCGGAGACGTCCGACGGCAGCAGTGCGAAAGCGAGCTGCGTCGCGCTGGCGAACGTCGTCTGGCGCGGCGCGCCGTTGACCAGGACCACGTCGTTGTCATCGAAGCCGCTGCCGATGACCAGCACGTTCAGCTCCGTCGTGGCGACCGAAAGCGACGCCGGATTGGTGCGCGTCACGAGCGGCGCGTTCTGATCGACGACGTAGAGGATCTCCGCGTTCGACTCGCCGCCGCCGGTGCCGCCGTTGACGACCGTGATGCTCTTCTCGCCGGGCTGATTGAGGTCCGTGGCGTTGAGCGTGAGGCGCAGCCGCGTGCTGGAGACGAACTCCGGGCTCCGGCCGATGCCGTTGATGCGCACGACGCTGTTCTCCGTGAAGCGCTGGCCGTTGATCGTGATGGTGGCGGTGCCGGAGTTCGCGCGCACGGTGTTCGGCACGAGCGAATCGATGACCGGGAGGTTGCGCGATTCGACGATGAGCGGCAGCGCGTTCGACCGCAGGTTCCCCGGGTTCAGTACCGTGACGTTGATGGTCTTCGGCGCGCTGATGACCGAGGCCAGCACGTTGACCCTGATTTCCTGCGAGCTGACGAAGTCGATCGGGCGCTCGGTGTTGTCCAGGAACACGCGCGACCGCGTATCGAAGTTGCGACCCAACAGTCTCAACGTGAAGCTCGGCCCATCCTCGGTCACACGATTGGGATCGAGCGCCGTCAGCACCGGCGTGATCGGCTGCGCGCTGATGGTGAGCTGCGCCGGCGGGAACGACGGCTGGTTGTTGTTCGGATTCCTGACCGTGATGTTCGCGGTCCCGCCCGTACGCATCCGCGACGCGGGCACGACTGCATCGAGGTTCTGGTAGTCGATGTACGTCGTGGCCACGACGACGTTGTCCACCAGCACGACCGCCGTAGGCGCGAAGTTGTTACCGACGACCCGGATGGTGGTATCGGGCGAGTTCACGGCCACGGCATTCGGGGTGATGCTCGTCACCTGCGGATCGTTCGGCAGTACCTGGAACGGCGTGTTCGGAGAGAACCGTGACCCGCTGATGACGGAGATCTGGAGGGTCCGGGCAGTGGAGGTATCACCCGGCTCGAGTCGGAATCGCAGTTGGGTGTTGCTGATGCGCGTGGTGTCGCGAAACGAGTTGTTGACGCGCACGGATGCGCCGGTGCCGAAGTTCAAGCCCGTGACGGTCACATCCAGCGCACCGGTCCCGGCAATGGCGACTTTGGGATCGAAGGAGCTGATGACAGGGTTGCTGGTCTGAGCAAAAGCCCCCGCAGCCATCGAGAAGAGCACCGCCACCACCACTACCACACGTATGCGCATACAGATCTCCTGACCCCGGCCGGGGCCGTCCCCAATATGGTACGCCGGGACACCCGCGAGTATTCCTACACTGCTGTGTCGCCCCGGGGATGACGGACGAGGGGGCCTCCGGCGGGCCGGCACGGCCGGCGGCGCTTGTTGCTTCGCGATGCGGTGGTTGTCGCACCGAACGCGTTCATCGCGACGAGCGC
>DASWMP010000149.1:0-36537 GCA_036399695.1 Thermoanaerobaculia bacterium
GCGGTGGCCTTCGCCACCGCACTCCGAGATGCTGCTCTATTCGAACGCGATCTTCGCGAAGCGCCGTTTGCCCACCTTCAGCAGGTAGCTCTTGCCGGCCGTCGCTTCGAGCGCGTGCTTCGTGCTCTCCACCTTCACGTCATTGACCAGCACGCCGCCTTGCGCGATCAGGCGTTGCGCATCCTTGTTCGACTCGGCCAGTCCGGCCTGCGTGATGATGCGGCTGACGAGCTGCGGGTCCGGTGACGCGGGCAGCGTCTTCTCCTCGACGTCGGTCGGGGCCTGGCGGTCGCTGAAGATGCGGCGGAACTCGGCATCGGCCTGGTCGGCCGCTTCCTCGCTGTGGAAGTCGCGGATGATCGACCTGGCCAGCTCCTTCTTCGCCTCCATGGGATGCACTTCACCTGCTTCGACGCGCGCGCGCCGCTCGTTGATCTCGTCGGGCGTGAGATCGGTCGACAGCAGATAGTACTTCCACATCAGGCCGTCGGAGATCGACATGACCTTGCCGTAGATCTGCGACGGCGCCTCGTCGATGCCGATGTAATTGCCGAGCGACTTCGACATCTTCTCGACGCCGTCGAGTCCTTCGAGCAGCGGCATCGTCAGGACGACCTGCGGCTCGAGACCGTACTCGCGCATGAGATCGCGGCCGACCAGCAGGTTGAAGAGCTGGTCGGTGCCGCCCATCTCGACGTCGGCTTTGAGAGCAACGGAGTCGTACCCCTGCGCGAGCGGGTAGAGCAGCTCGTGCATCGCGATCGGCTGGTGCGCTTCGAAGCGTTTGCGGAAGTCGTCGCGCTCGAGGATGCGCGCCAGCGTGTACTTGGCGGCGAGCCGCACCATGCCTTCGGAACCGAGCTCGCCGAGCCATTCGCGATTGAAGCGGATCTCGGTCTTCTCCGGGTCGAGGATCTTGAAGACCTGGCGCTTGTAGGTCTCGGCGTTCTGCTCGATCTCTTCGCGCGTCAGCGCGGGGCGCGTGGCCTTCTTACCGGTCGGATCGCCGATCATCCCGGTGAAATCGCCGATCAGAAAGATCACGCGATGGCCGAGCTGCTGGAAGTGCTTCATCTTGCGGATGACCACCGTGTGCCCGAGGTGAATGTCCGGCGCCGTGGGATCGAAACCGACTTTGACGGTGAGCGGCTTGCCGCGCTGCAGCTTCGCCTTGAGGTCGTTCTTCTCGATCAGATCGACCGCGCCTTTGGCGAGGTAGGCGACTTGTTCGTCGAGGGTCATGGTCGCGGATTCTAAGCGTTGTCCGTTTCCGTTGTCTCTTTTCCTACCTTGCGGCGGCTCACGCTTGCGCTTAGACTGTGCGCCACTTTATGACGACTCGGAACCAGCAGCACGTGCACCACCTCCATCATCATCTGATGACATAGGGGTGCGTTTCCGAGTGTGCCCCGCCGAAAGGAAGGGGCCGCGTCAAAACAACCGAGCCATCGAATATCGAGACCTCTTCCTCTCACGCGGGGGAAGGGGTCTTCGGCTTTCATGGCAACAGCAACTGAATTCAGATATCCAACCGGCGCACGGCCGCTGCTGATCGAAGAGACGGCGCGACGCCGCCGTATCGAGACGCGCATCGCCTCCCTCCTCGGCGAGCGCGGCTTCGACGAGATCGTCCTCCCGATCATCGACTTCGCCGAGCCCTACTCCGGCGTGGTCGACCGCGGCGCGGTGCGCCAGAGCTATCGCTTCGTCGACCGTGACGGCGAGCTCGTGGCCATCCGCTCCGACTTCACGCCGATGGTGGCGCGCGCGCTCGCACCGGCGCTCACGGCCGCGCAGCTCCCGTTGCGCGTCTGGTATCGCGGTGATGTCATCCGCTGCGAAGCGACGCGGCTCGGCGCCAACCGCGAGCTGTTCCAGATCGGCGCTGAGCTCGTCGGCGACGCCTCCGTGGAGGCGGACATCGAAGCGATGCAGCTCGCCGCGCAGATCGTCACCTCGTTCGGCATCGAGCCGCTCGTCGTCTACAACGATGTCTCACTCGTCGAGCAGTTCGCCCCCGATGTCCGCGAGGCGCTGGTCACGAAGCGCATGCGCGACGGGCTGCCGCCACTCGCCGCGAAGATGATCGCCGGGACCGTCACGCTCGACGATCTGCCGCGCGCGATCGCCGAGCGGCTGCGCCGCATCGCCGGAGTGCTCGATCCCGAGCGGTTCGTCCTTCACCTCGACGACGTCGACACGGGGAGCGGCTACTACACGGGCCTGCGGTTCCGCGTGTACGGAACCAGCGCCTCTCTGTGGGACTCCGGCGCACCAGAAGGCGGACAGACAAGAGTGTCTGTCCCACGTAAAGGCAGCCTCGCCGAGGGTGGACGCTACGACAACCTGTACGAACGCTTCGGCGCGCGCGCCGCGGCGGTCGGCTTCACTTTCACCATCGACGACCTGGAGCGTGACTGATGCGCATCGCCATCCCCAAAGGACGTCTGCAGGATGAAGTCCTCACCGTCTTCACCGCTGCCGGCTACGACACACCGACCGCCGCCGACCTGCGCACGCGCCGGCTCGTCTTCACGCGCGGCGGCATCGAATGGATTCTTGTCAAAGACTGCGACGTGCCGGTGTACGTCGAGCATGGCGCCGCCGACGCCGGCATCGCCGGACTCGATCAGATTCTCGAGCACGAATACAGCGCGTACCAGCCGGTCGAGCTGCCGTTCGGCCGCTGCAGGATGATGCTCATCGCCGCGCCGGACGCGCCGCCGCTCACGAAGGTGGCGACGAAGTATCCGCGCACCGCACGGCAGTGGCTCGACTCCCGCGGCATCCGCGCGGACGTCGTGCCGCTCGGCGGCTCGGTGGAGCTCGCGGCGGTCCTCAACCTCACGTCGCATGTGATCGACCTGGTGGAGACCGGCGAGACCGTGCGCGTTCACAAGCTCGTCCTGCAGGACGTCGTCACCGAAATCTCGCCGCGGCTCATCGTCGGCAAGAACGTCTATCGCACCGAACCCAAACGGATCCGCGACCTGATCGCGCGAATCGAGGAAGCCAAAAATGCAACCGTTCAGAACGAAGTCGCCTGAAGCCGAAGCCGCGCTCCGCGAGCTGGAAGAGCGCCGCAACGCCGCGAACGAGAATGCCTGGCGCGTCGCCGGGGAGATGATCGAAGGGGTACGCGCGCGCGGCGATGCATTCGTTGCAGAGCAGGTGCTCCGCTTCAATGGAGTGGAGCAGCCGCTGCTCGTGGCCGTGCCGGGGGCGGACAGGCAGGAGTGCCTGTCCTACATGGGGCCGGGGGGGGACAGGCAGGAGTGCCTGTCCTACAACACCTTCCAGGCCATCGACGCCGCCATCGCGCGCGTCGAATCGTTTCACCTCCAGCAGGCGCCGCTCCCCTACCGCTGGACCTCCGGCGGCACCGAGGTGCTGCACCGGGTGAAGCCGCTGGCGCGGGCCGGGATCTACGTGCCGGGCGGACGTGCGGTGTACGTCTCGACGCTCATCATGTGCGCGGTGCCGGCGCGCATCGCCGGTGTGCGTGAGCTCGTCGTCGCCACCACCCCCGCGGCGGCGGCGACGCCGGAACTGCAGTACGCCTGCGCGAGACTCGGCGTGCGCGAGCTGTACCGCGCCGGCGGCGCCGCCGCAATCGCGGCGATGGCCCTCGGTACCGAGTCGCTGCGCCGCGTCGACAAGATCGCCGGGCCGGGCAACGCGTACGTCACGGCGGCGAAGGCCCGTCTCGTCGGCGAAGTCGGCATCGACATGACCGCCGGACCGACGGAGCTCGTCGTCATCGCCGACGAAACGGCCGACGCCACGCTCGTGCAGGCGGATCTCGACGCGCAGCAGGAGCATGGCGACGACTCGGCCGTGATCCTGATCTGCATCGGCAAGCCACTGGCCGGCATCCGCGCGACGCTGACGCTGCTCGCGGACGACGTCACGGATGCAATCGCCATCGCCGACCGCATCGCACCGGAGCACCTGTCGATTCACGCACGTGACGCGGCCTCGATCGCCGCACGCGCCGAGAACTGCGCCGCGATCTACTGCGGTCCGTACTCGCCGCCGGCCGCGGGCGACTACGCCGTCGGCTCGAACCACGTCCTGCCGACGTCGGGCAGCGCGCGCTTCTTCTCGCCGCTCGGGGTCTACGACTTCGTGAAGCGCTCGAACGTCATCACGCTGACGAAGGAGGCGCTGGAGGAGATCGCCCCGACGGCCACGGCACTCGCCTATTTCGAGGGCCTGCCGCTACACGCGAAGTCGATCGAAGCACGCACGGGGGTGCCGGCATGACGCGCTCGACGATCGCCGCGATGGCCGCCTACACGCTCGAGCTGCGCGAAGCCGAGGTGAAGCTGAATCAGAATGAGAGCCCGTTCGACTTTCCGGAGGAGTTGAAGCGGGCAGTCTTCGCGCGGATCGAAGAGCGCGGCTGGAACCTCTATCCCGATTTCGAGACGCAGGCGCTGCGCGACGCCCTGGCCCGTGCGTACGGCCTCACGTCCGACAACATCCTCACGGGCAACGGCTCGAACGAGCTGCTCGCCGCGACGATCGGCGCGGTCGTCGCCCCCGGCACGCCGGTGATCTTTCCGCGGCCGGCGTTCACGCTCTACGAGAAGCTCGTCACGGTCGCGAACGGCCTGCCGATTCCAATCGACTTCGAGCCCGATTCCGGCCTCCTGCCGCTGGAGCGGATGCTCGCCGCCGCGACGCGGGGCTCCGTTGTCATCGTCTGCTCGCCGAACAATCCGACCGGCGGCGTGCTCGAAGAAGGCGGCCTGGAGGCACTCCTCGCCACCGGCGCCACGATCCTCTTCGACCGCGCCTACGGCGACTTTGCCGGCGACACGCTGCCGCCGCTCGATGACCGCCTCATCACCTTCTCGACGTTCTCGAAGTCGTACAGCCTGGCCGGTCTCCGTCTCGGGTGGCTGGCCTCGACAGCGCGTACGTGCACGGAGATCCGCAAGGTGAAGCTGCCGTACAGCCTGAACGTCTTCAGCGAAGCCGCGGCACTCGTGGCGCTGGAGAATCCATGGGTCCGCGAGCGCAACGTGGCGCAGCTCGTCACCGAGCGCGATCGCGTCGTCCGGGCCATGCGCGACCTCGGCCGCCTCACGGTGTTCCCCACGCGCGCGAATTTCATCGCCTTCCGCCCGCAACGCAAAGCGCTGGAGCTGTTCGAGGAGCTGATCGCACGCGGCATCCTGATCCGCAACGTCTCGGCTTATCCGCAAATGCAGAACTGCCTGCGCGTCTCCATCGGCACGCCGGAGCAGAACGACCGCTTTCTCGCCGCACTGCAGGAGCTCGGATGACCCGCACCGCCACCGTCACCCGCTCCACGAAAGAAACGTCCGTCGCCGTGACACTCGACCTCGACGGCACCGGCCGCTCGCGCATCGAAACGCCGGTCGGCTTCCTCTCCCATATGCTGGAGGTGATCGCCCGCCACGGCCAGATCGACCTCGACCTCGTCGCTACCGGCGATACGTTCATCGACTATCACCACACGGTCGAAGACACGGGCCTGGTCCTCGGCGAAGCGTTCGCCCAGGCGCTCGGCGACAAGCGCGGCATCCGCCGCTTCGGCCACGCGTACGTCCCGCTGGACGAAGCACTCGCGCGTGTGGTCGTCGATTTCGCCGGACGGCCGTACCTCGTCTTCGAGGTCCCGCTCGACCGCGAAATGCTGCTCATCCACAAGGATTTTCCCTTCGCTCTGGTGGAGGAGTTCTTCAAGTCCTTCGCGAACAAATGCAACGCCACGGTGCACGTGGACCTCATCCGCGGCCGCAACGGCCACCACGCCGCGGAAGCAATCTTCAAGGCGCTCGCCGTGGCGCTGCGCGAGGCGAAGGCGGTGATCCGCGCGGACGTGCCGAGCACGAAGGGGGTGATTTGATGGGTGGGATCCAGAGCAACGATGGGACCTATGGGACCTATGGGACCGATGGGACTTATGTAGACCCAGGTCTTGTGAGTCCAGTTGGTTTCACAGGCTGCAGTATTTCCATAGGTCCCATTGGTCCCATTCGTCCCAGCGTCTCCCCGGCGGAGCTCCCATGCGCGTAACGCTCATCGACTCCCCCGTGGCCAACGTGGGCAGCATCGCGCGCGCCTTGCGCGCCGCGGGCGCTGCGCTCGCCGTCACCGCCGACCCTGCAGCGATCGCCACGGCGAACAAGCTCGTGCTCCCCGGTGTCGGCACCTTCCCGGCGGCCATGCGCTGGCTCGAGCAGACCACCATCGCCACCGCTCTCCGCACCGCCGTCGCCAGCGGTGCGACGCTCCTCGGCATCTGCGTCGGGCATCAGCTCCTCTTCGACGCCTCGAACGAGCTCGCCCCCACCCGCGGCCTCGGTTTTCTCCCCGGCACGATCGAGAAGTTCGACGGCACGCTCCCCATCCCCCAGATCGGCTGGAACAGGCTCACGACGAGCGCCTCGCCGCTGTTCGACGGCGTCGAGAGCGGTACCTCGTTCTACTTCGTCAACTCCTACGCCGCGCGCAACGCGCAGGGCGAGATCGCCACCGCGGACTACGACGGTCCGTTCACCGCCGCCGTGCAGCGTGGCCGCGTCTTCGGCGTGCAGTTCCACCCTGAAAAGTCGTCGCAGGCCGGACTGGCCGTCCTGAGGAACTACCTCGCATGCAACTGATCCCTTCACTCGATCTCCTGGGCGGACGCGTGGTCCGTCTCACGCGCGGCGAGTTCGCCTCCGCGCAGGTCTACGGCGAGCCCGAAGCGGTGCTCGAAGGACTGGCCGTCCCGAATGGCGCGCGGCTGCACGTCGTCGATCTCGAAGCGTCGCGCAGCGGCAAACCGGTGGAGACGGACATCGTCCGCCGCCTCGCCAGTCGCGACCTCGTCGTGCAGGTCGGCGGCGGCATCCGTTCCGTCGACGATGCCCGCCGCTGGCTCGATTGCGGCGCCGAGCGCCTCGTCGTCGGGACCGTCGCGGCCGAGTCCCCTCGCCTGCTGGCATCGCTCGCCGAGACCTTCGGCGCAGAACGCATCGTCCCGGCGATCGACGTCCGCGACGGCGCGGTCCGCGTCGACGGCTGGACCCGTGCAGCAACGGCCACGATGCGCGACGTGTTCGCCACGCTCGAAGCGCTCGGGATCGCGGAGGCGCTCGTCACCGACATCTCCCGCGACGGCATCCTGCGCGGCCCGTCGTTCGCCCTCTATCGCGAGCTGCAGCAACTGACGCGGGTGCGCATCGTCGCCTCGGGGGGCGTCTCCACCGTCAGCGACGTCGTGTCGCTGGCCCGGCTCCGGAACGTCGGCGGCTGCGTCATCGGCAAGGCGCTGCTCGAACGGCGGCTCGACCTCGCCGAAGCGCTCGCGCGCGTCGCCCGTCCCAACGCCATTCCGGAGCGCGTCATCCCCTGCCTCGACATCCGCGACGGCCGCGTCGTCAAAGGGGTCGCCTTCACGAACATCCGCGACGCCGGCGATCCGGTCGAATTTGCGATGCGCTACGAAGCCGAAGGCGCCGACGAGCTCGTGATCCTCGACATCTCCGCGACCGATGCGAACCGCGACACCGCGCTCGACGTGGTGCGGCGTGTCGCCGAGTCGATCTTCATTCCGCTCACCGTCGGCGGCGGCGTGCGCACGATCGAGGACTTCCGGGCGCTGCTCCGCGCGGGCGCGGATCGCGTCGCCATCAACACCGCCGCCCTGCGGCGCCCGGAGCTGATCCGCGAATGCGCCGCCGAATTCGGCGTGCAGGCGGTCGTACTCTCCTGCGATGCCAAACGCAGCGGCGATCAGTGGCGGGCCACCGTACGCGGCGGCAAAGAGGTGACGGACGCCGACGCGGTGCAGTGGTGCCGCGATGCCGAAGTACTCGGCGCCGGCGAGATCCTGCTCACCTCCGTCGACCGCGACGGGACGAACGACGGCTTCGACGTCGAGCTGCTCCGTGCTGCAACCAGCCGCCTGAAAATCGGCGTCATCGCCTCAGGCGGCGCCGGAAGGCTCGAACACTTCCGCGACGCCATCGAGACCGGCGGCGCCCGCGCCGTCCTGGCGGCGTCGCTCTTTCATGACCGCCGCCTCTCCGTCGGCGACGTCAAGCAATACCTCTCCGCGGAAGGAATCCCCACGCGATGAACGACCTCGTCTTCAAAGACGGCCTGATCCCCGCGATCATGCGCGACGCCCGCACCGGCGCCGTGCTGACACTCGCCTACATGAACGAAGAATCGCTCCGCCAGACCGTCGAAAGCGGCGAGACCTGGTTCTGGAGCCGCAGCCGCAACGAGCTGTGGCACAAAGGCGCCACCTCCGGCCACACCCAGCGCGTGGTGCACATCGCCCCGGACTGCGACCGGGATGCGCTCGTCGTGACGGTCGAGCCATCCGGCCCCGCGTGTCATACGGGTGAGACCTCCTGCTTCGCGGAGGTTCCCCCACTGCCGCTGGAGCGCTTGATGGCGGTGCTGCGCTCCCGGTTTACCGAGCGCCCGGAGGGCTCGTACTCCGCCTATCTGTTCAACGAAGGGCGAGACAAGATCCTCAAGAAGATCGGCGAGGAAGCGACCGAGGTGGTCATCGCCGCGAAAGGGCAAAGCCGCGAGCGCGTCGTCAGCGAGATCGCGGACCTGGTGTTTCACCTCTCGGTGCTGATGGTGGATGAGGGGATCGGGTGGGAGGACATCACCGGCGAGTTGGCGAGGAGAGGCTAATCTCGGAGTGCGGTGGCGAGGTCGTCGGACTTCGATTTGAGGACGCCGGATGTCAATTTGAGGTTGGCGCACCTCAATTTGAAGTCGCCGCACCTCGATTTTGAAGTCGCCGGATCTCAATTTGGAGCCGCCGCACCTCGATTCTGGAGTGGTCGCATCTCAATTTGAGGTCGCCGCACCTCAATTTTGAAGTCGCCGCATCTCAATTTGAAGTCGCCGCACCTCGACTCTGAAGTCACCGCATCTCAATTTGAGGTCGCCGCACCTCGATCTTGAAGTCGCCACGCCTCAATTTGAGGCCGCCGCACCTCGATCTTGAAGTCGCCGCATCTTAATTTGAGGTCGCCGCACCTCGATCTTGAAGTCGCCGCATCTTAATTTGAGGTCGCCGCACCTCGACTTTGAAGTCGCCGCACCTCGACTTTGAAGTCGCCGCACCTGAATTTGAAGTCGCCGCGCCTCAATTTGACGTCGCCGCACCTCGATTTTGACGTCGCCGCGCCTCAATTTGAGGTCGCCGCACCTCGACTTTGAAGTCGCCGCAGTCGACTTTGAAGTCGCCGCACCTCGATTTGACGTCGCGGCACCTCGAGTCCAGCTCTCAGGAAGGCGGCGCGCCCCATATGGACGCGAGATCGATCTCGATAGCATCGAACGGCTCGATCCGCACTACGTCATCACCGCTGTGGGTCGCCAGGATCGTCCACTTGCCTTTGTGGGATTGCAGCACCTGGAGTGTCTGTTCGATCGGATCGACCAGCCAGAGGTACGGCACGCCGTTGGCGGCGTAGATCGGCAGCTTGCGTGTGCGGTCGAGGCGCGCCGTCGACGGAGACACCACCTCACAGATCCAATCCGGTGGGATGCTGAAGACGTGGTCGCGCGGGATCTCGGGCATCCGCTCGCGACGCCAGCCGGCGAGGTCCGGAACGAGCACGTTCTCGTAGAGATGCAACTCCGGCTCGAAAATGATCCACCAGCCGCCGGGGCCGCCTCGTCCACGGTCGTACGCGCTGCCCACGTCCATTCCGATGGCTGACGCGAACCGCGCGTGAGGGCCGCCCGGCCGCGGCGACGTGTACAACTCGCCATCGATCAACTCAGCGACCAGATGCTCCGGCACCTTCAGCAGATCGTCATACGTCGCGCGGACCCGCAACCGTGCTGCCATACGCCCCGATTATAGGCCCTGTGCTAACGTACACCGGCCTATGAAGAAGCTCCTTGCTGCACTCGCCGTCACCCTCCTCCCCCTCGCCGCCAGCGCTCATTCGGTCGACATCGTCATCAGCGGCGGGACGGTCGTCACGATGGCCGGGCCGAATCTCGAGAATGCTTCGATTGCTATCGACGACGGGAAGATCGTCGCCGTCGGGCCGGCGGCGGAGATCGCCAAAAAATACCAGGGGAAGACGACGATCAGCGCCAAGGGGAAAGCCGTGCTGCCGGGCTTCGTGAATGCCCACACGCACGTGCCGATGACGCTTTTCCGCGGCATCGCGGACGACCTCGACCTGATGGACTGGCTGCAGAACTTCATCTTCCCGGCCGAGGCGAAGAATGTCGACCGGGAGTTCGTGAAGTGGGGGACGCGGCTGGCGGCGGCGGAGATGATCCGCTCCGGCACCACCACCTTCGCCGACATGTACTACTTCGAGTCGGACATCGCGCGGGAAACGAAAGCCGCGGGCCTGCGCGCGGTCCTCGGCGAGACAGTCATCGACTTCCCCGCGCCCGACAACAAGACATGGGATGAGGCGATGGAGTACACGTCCACGTTCGTCCGTGAGTGGAAGGGGGATCGCCTCATCACCCCCGCCTTCGCGCCGCATGCGCCGTTCACCGTCTCGACCGACCATCTCCGCCAGGTCCGCCGTCTGGCCACCGAGCTCGGCGCGCCGATCCTCATCCACGTTTCCGAGACACGCGACGAGCTGCGTCAGGTCGCGGAGAAGCAGAACGGACAGACGCCCGGCGCCTATCTCGACTCCATCGGCTTCCTCGGCGATGACGTCGTGGCCGCGCACGGTGTCTGGCTCACGCCGGCCGAGATCCGCATCTTCGCCGCGAAGAACGTCGGCGTCGCTCACTGCCCCGAGAGCAACATGATGCTCGCTTCCGGCGTCGCCCCGGTCGTGGACATGCTCGCGGCGGGCGTCGACCTCGGCCTCGGCACCGACGGCCCGGCCGGCTCGAACAACAACCTGGACATGATGGAAGAAGCGGCCAGCGCCGCTCGCCTGCAGAAGGTCACGAAGCTCGACCCGAAAGCGCTCGGCGCGCGCCGGGTGCTGGAGATGGCCACGATCGGCGGCGCCCGCGCGCTCAACCTCGCGCACAAAATCGGGACCCTCGAAGTGGGCAAACAGGCCGACATCATCCTCGTCGACCTGCAGCAGCCGAAAGTGCAGCCCGTCTACTCCGTCGAATCGGCCATCGTCTACGCGGCTTCCGGCAACTCCGTGACGGACACGATCGTCGACGGCCGCATCCTCATGCGCAATTCGAAAGTGCTGACCGTGAACGTCACCGAGACCGTCGCCAAAGCGAAGGAGCTGCGCGACAAGATCACGGCCAGCCTGAAGAAATAGCGAACCGGAACGCAGAACGCAGAACGCGGAATGAAGAGCTGAGAAAAGACCGAGAGACCAGACCGACCATGCCCCATCGTTCCCCTTCTAAATTCTTCCTTCTGCATTCTGCGTTCTGCGTTCTTCTCTTCTCCACGGCCTGCACTCCGGCCACGCCGCCCCCAAGCGTCGCGCCGCCTCGCGCTCAGGCGCAGCCGCCCCAGCCCTTCACGCCGGCCGCGACCGCGCAACGCGTGGTGCTGATGTCGCTCGACGGTCTCGGTGCCGACGCCCTGGCGCAGCACACCGACCTCGGCGCGTTCGCGCGGCTTGCCGACGGCACGCACGTGAAGCGCATCATCCCGAGCAACCCGACCGTCACGGCCAGCGCCCACGTCTCCATCCTCACCGGCACGACGGCCGACCGGCACGGCATCGTCTCGAACCGCTTCCACGCTCCCGGCACGCCGCGCGAGCAGGCGACGCAGGGGATGGACGCGGCCATCGACGTGGAAACGCTCGTCGAAGCGGCGAAGCGCCAGGGGAAGCGCGTCGGCTGTCTCCCCTTCCCCACGTGCGACGCCACCTCGCCGCGGCGCACCGCCGACTTCGGGATGGTCTGGGCGCAGCCGCTCACCCGTGGGCGCCTCATCCGCATCCCGCGCGCCGACTTCAAAGCCGAGTGGGTGCCGCCGACCTGGACACCGCGCGAACTGCGCCGTCGCTCGTTCAGCCCGGTGCTCCGCTCGCGGATCGAATGGAGCGTGCCGGACGTGACGCGCAGTGACGTCGACGTCGTCCTCTACGACACGACGGACGACCGCGTGCAGAACTACGACCTGCTGTTCATCGAGCAGGGCGGCGAAGAGATCGTGCCCGGTCCGAAGGGATGGTTTCCGCTCACGCGCAGAACGAACGTGCTCTACGGCTCCTGGTCGAAGATCACCCGGTTCGACGCGCAGGGCGTCTCGATCTACTGGGGCGCCGTCCATCGTACCGTTGCCTATCCGGACGAGCTCCAGTCGATGCTCGACACGCAGGCCGGCTTCTGGCCCGGCGCGCCTGACGAGAACCTGGCGTCGGACGCGCTCGCCGGCCGTGAAGGGATCGACCCCCAGACCTTCATCGAGCAGCTCGAGCGCTTCTCTGAGTTCCTGACGAAGTCGCAGCAGCTCGTAATCCAGCGCGTACCGTTCGACCTGCTGCTCGCCTACCAGCCGCAGATCGACGAGGCGACGCATCAGTTCTACATCACGACCGGGCCGAACGTCGAAGAGGGCAATCGCGTGCGGCGGGCCGCCTTCGTCGCCGCCGACCGCGGGCTCGCCACCCTCATGCACGCGCTCGATCCCGCGCGCGACGCGCTCGTCGTCACCGGCGATCACGGCCTGGCCCCGATCGACACCGAAGCACGCGTCAACCGGCTGCTCAGCGAGCGGCAGCTCACCAACTGGACCGCCTACGCCTCCGGCAACGTCGCCCAGCTCTACCGCTTCGGCGGCGAGGACAACACGGACGCCGTCATCGCCATGCTGAACGCCACCGGGCTCTTCGAGCAGGTCGAGCGCAGATCGCCGACCGCACACCGCAATACCGGAGACGTCCTCGCGATCGCCAAACCGAACGTCGCTCTCAGCAGCTCCGACCGCACGCCGGCCGTCGGCACGCCGGGCTACTTCGGCCAGCACGGCGGGTTGAACACGCATCCCGAGTTCCACACCGTCCTCTTCGCATGGGGCGCGGGCGTCCGGCGCGAGATCATTGACGAACTGCCGCAGACGCGCATCGCCCGCTACGTTTCAACACTGATGGGAATGCACCCGCCGGCCGCGGCGCAGTGAGCGATTGCTTACACTTCCCGCGTACGAGCCCGGAACTGGTCGGGGGTTTCGCCTTTGACGCGACGATAGACACGGAAGAAGGTGCGCCTGGTTCCGAAGGCTGCTTTGTAGGCGATCTGCGTCACGGTCAGACGCGTGTCACGCAGCAGGACTTCCGCGTGCTCGACCTGGTGGCGTTTGAGGTAATCCGAGACATTGCCGCCAAACAATTTGCGGAAAAGACGGCCGAGCTGCGCGACCGTAATACCGAGCCGTTCGGCCAGTTCGGTGACGCGCGGCGGACTCTCGGCGCGGTAACACGCCTCGAGGTATTCCCGCACCTTCTTTTCAAACCGGTCGCGCGAACGGAACATCGCTACAGTCAATGATAATGGACTGCGCGGCAGACGCTAGTATTGAAAAATACTGGTGAGCCGACAAATCGCCGCTCAATAGTCGTCCATCACTTGGGGGAACTTCCAGCGGGCCTCGCGCAGCTCCTCTTCGATGAGGTCTTTTTCGGGGGCGTCGGCGAGTTGGGGGGCGTCCCAGTTGGCCATCCACATGGGGCTCATGTAAGGCAAAACCGCAATGTGCTCGAGGCGGTATGGCAGGCCGAGCGCCTCCATCCGCTGATTGAGGTATTGGACGACGTCGCGGGCGGTCGGGATTGGTTCACTCATCGATCTGCAACTCTTTCATTTTCGCAGCCAGGGTGCGGGGGGCGATGCCGAGGAGCTCGGCGGCTTCGTTGCGGTTCCGGCTCGTGCGGCGCAGAGCGTCGACGATCTTCAGGCGCTCGACGGTCCGTGTGGCGCGGTCGGTCACGTCGGCGAGGGTGCCGGAGAGATCGAGCGCCTCGCGGAACAGCTCCGCGGCGGCACGGTCGCTCGGCGTCACATTGACGTCGCGCGGCTCGATGGTATTGCGGTCACAGAGGATGGCCGCCCGCTCGATCGTGTTCTGCAGCTCGCGGATGTTGCCCGGCCAGTCGTAGCTGTGCAGCAGCGTGCGCGCTTCGGCCGAGATACGCAACCCGGGGCGGCCGAGCTCGCGCACGAAGCGCTGCAGGAAGAACTCCGTCAAGACGTCGAGGTCCTCCTTCCGCGCACGCAGAGGGGGGATCGTCACGGGGAAGACGTTCACGCGAAAGAAAAGGTCCTCACGGAACCTCCCCTCCTTCACCACGCTGGCGAGGTTGCGGTTCGTCGCGCAGATGATGCGCACGTCGGCGTCGATCGTGGCGGTGCCGCCGATCCGTTCGAAGCGCCGCTCCTGCAGGACACGCAGAATCTTCGACTGCACGCCCAGTCCAAGCTCGCCGATCTCGTCGAGGAAGATCGTCCCGGTATCGGCCATCTCGAACTTGCCGAGCTGCCGCGCGGACGCGCCGGTGAACGAGCCTTTCTCGTGGCCGAACAGCTCGTTCTCGATCAGCGTGTCGGGGATGGCCGCACAGTTGATGGCCACGAACGGACGGTCGCGGCGCGGCGAGAGCTGATGGATCGCGCGGGCGAAGAGCTCCTTCCCTGTCCCCGATTCCCCCTGCAGCAGCACGGTCGAATCGGTTGGCGCGACTTTCTGGATGCTCTGCGACACCTCGACGATGCGCGGCGATTCGCCGACGATCGCAGGCAGACGATGCTGCTTCTGGAACTCCTCCCGCAGCAGCAGGTTCTCATGGCGCAGCTCGCGATGTTCGCGGCAGCGCCGCAGCATCATGACGAGCACGTCGACGTCGACCGGCTTCTGCAGAAAGTCGTACGCGCCGAGCTTCATCGCTTCGACGGCGTTCTCGATCGTGCCGTACGCCGTCATGACGATGACCGGACAATCGGCGTCGCTCTCCTTCGCCTGACGCAACACCTGGATGCCGTCAGCGCCAGGCAACCGCAGGTCCGTCAGCACGACCAGATACCGCCGTCCCTCGGCCAGGCGGCGCATGGCATCCCGCCCGTTCATGATGACGTCGGCCTCGAGCCCCTCGGCCTCCACGGTCTCGCGGAGCATGTGCGCCAGGGACTCTTTGTCTTCGACGATGAGGAGACGTTTCATGAGGGGATCCGGGAGGGGAGCGGTTTTGGGTTGTTGGTTGTTGGTTGTTGGTTGTCGGCCAGGGGAATTGAAGGCAGAACGCAGAACGCAGAACGCAGAATTGAGAACGGCTTCCGGCGCGTCTTTCTACGTTCTGCGTTCTGCGTTCTGCGTTCTGCGTTCATGCTTCTCTCATAGTCCGAAATACGCCCGAATCCGCGACAGCACCGTCTCATGCACGTCTTCCCTGGACGCCGTACGCAACTCGTCCAGCGTACCGCGGCGCTGCGTCACCTGGGCGGAGATCGTCTCCACGAGCTCCGGGTTCTCCTGCAGTACCGACTGCAGGGCGTTCTTCGCGATCTCGATCGCCACCACGTCCGTCAGGGCGACGATGTCGGCCGTGCGGGCGGCTCCGGTGAGGAGCGCCATCTCGCCGAACACCTGTCCCGGGCCGAGCTGCGCCACTTCCCGCCAGCCCTGCGGCGTTTCATCCGGAACACGCACCGAGACCGTGCCCTGATGGACGATGAACATCGAATCGCCGGCGGCTTCGTGGCGGAGGATCGTTTCGCCGCGCGAATAGAAGTGGATGCGTGAGGCGAAGGCGATCGCTTCGCGGGCGGCGGCGCCGAGCGGCTGCAGGATGTCGACGTCGTGCAACCGTTCGAGCAGCACGTTGGGAGGCATCCGGTAGCCCTCCCCTCTCTGCGGCTCGTACACCATGTACTGGCTGATCGGGAACGACAGCTCGATCCCGTTGCGCCGCAGCGCGTACCAGGCGGCCTTGCGGATGTCGGCGTTGATCCGGTCGCGATGCGTGTAGTTGCGGGTGAAGTATTTGATCTCGTACGTGACGCCGGACTGGGCGAAGCCGGCCACGCGTGCGAAACAGGGGAGGTCGCGGATCACGCCGTCCACGTTCGCCGCGGCTTGCGTGAGCACTGAGATGACGGTCGCGGGCGGCGCGTGCGGATCGACGCCGAGGCTGAGGATCTCGGCCGAGATGCTCTGCTGCGGGAAGACCTCGAAGCGCTCGCGGGCGAGCACCGAGTTCGGCAGGATCAGGACACTGTTGTGTGCGAACGTACGGATCCGCGTCCCCCGCCAGCGCACCCCTTCGACCACGCCGATGTACTCGCCGGCGCGGATCACATCGCCGACTTCGAAGCTGTCCTCGAGGTGCAGCGCGATGCCGGCGAAGAGGTTGCCGAGCGTCTCCTGCAACGCGAGGCCGAGCACCGCCGCCAGCACGGTACCGGTGGCCAGCCAGCCCGTCACGGAGTAGTGGAGGATGCTGGCGATGGCCGTGGCGAAGAGCAGGAAGTAGAGAACGATCGAGACGATCTCGCGCAGCAGCGCCGGCGCGGCCACCTGCCGGCGGCGCGACATGAAGACGTCGAACGTCAGGGCATCGACGACGCGGACGAGGACGAAGATCAGTGGGATGGAGGCGGCGAAGAGCAGCCGCTGGAGGTCGTCACCGAAGATCCGGTAACGGACGTCCCCGACGCCGCTGATGTAGAACGGATTGAGGGAGAAGAACCAGTAGAGGCCGAACAGGCCGAGGCTGAGGATGAGGGGATAAAGGATCCGCGCGCGGCGTGGCGTCACTGCGCGCGGCTCCGCCGGCGCTCCCTGGAGATCCGGACCAGGTCCTTGACGCCAATGAGGAGGTGAATGACGCCGAAGCCGGAGATGAAGCCCCGCACGAAGGGATTATCGGCCATCGCCGCAATGGCGGGGTGGTGGTGCAGCAACGGATTCATCGTCCAGACGCGCGTCCAGGGAGCCACCGTGAAGAACAACCCCGCCTCGAGACAATACAGGGCAAAAAAGAGCGGGATCGACATTGCGGGGGGATTGTAGTGAATTAAGGAGGGGAAGTGAGGGGGTGGGTGGCCGAAATCGGGGAATCTGAATGCAGAACGCAGAACGCGGAATGAAGAATTCAGAAGCCGTGGTCTCCGCCACTTCATTCTGCGTTCGACGTTCGGCGTTCTGCGCTCTGCATTCAGGTTTTCGACCTTCAACAAAAAAGGCCTCCCTTGCGGAAGGCCTTTTCGTCAACTGCCTGTAGGTCAATTACTCATTGCCGCGCTGCACGCGACCTTCGCCCTTGCTGGACGAGCCGCCGCCATTGCCGCGCGAGCTGCTGCCGGAGCTGGAGGACCCGGACGAGCCCGAAGAGCGCGCGCTGCCGCCGTCCGACGAGCGTGCCGGGGGCGGCGCGACGCGAGGGGCATCGCTGCCGCGCGAGCCACGGCTGCTGCTGCCGCCGCTATCGCCGCCGCGGACGCGCGGACGGTCGCTGCTGCCACTGCTGCCGCGGCTGCTGCTGCCGCCGTCGCCCGGCGTTACGCGGGCGCCACCGATACCGTTGATGACACGGCGCGGGGCGTCGCTACCGGTGGCACGTTCGCGGGTGCTGCTGCCGGAGGCCTTATCGTCATCGCCACCGCGAACCGCACGGCCGCGCCACGAGTCGTCACCGCGGGCCGGCTTCGCGTCGCTCGAAGGCGGCGCAGCCGGGGTCGAAACCGCCCCTTCGGACGGCGTCGTAGCCGGACGGCCGATGCGGTCGCGCCAGGCGCCGGACGAGTCGCGATCATCGTTTCCACGATTCACGCGGCCGGCGTTGCCCTCGGCCGGACGGCTGGTCGACGGCGCATCGCCACCGACCACGCCCGGACGCTGCGCATCACCGGTGCCGGTGCCCGAGCCGCGGCCGAGGCGTCCGTCCGTCGCGCGGGTGCCGTCGTCCACTGGACGGCCGGTCCCTTCGATCGTGCGGCCGATACGGCCCGTCACGCCGTCCATCGGCGCGGCGCCGGGGCGGCCGCTGACCGGCGTCTGGCTGTCGGGCGGCTGCACGCGGGCGATCCGCTCGCGGATGTTGCCGCTGAGGTCCGGGTCCCGGCGGATGAACGGGGTTACATCCGCCGGGGACCCGACGCCTCTATCGCCGGTACCACTTCCGATTCCGCGACGTTGAATCGCCGCGGCCGGATCTTTGAATTCTTCACGGGTGAAACGGGCGGGCGAGGACGAGATCGTTGCCAGTCCGCCGTTGGTGCGGCCGAGGCGGGCGCGAACCGCGTCCGTCGTCAGCGCCGCGCGGTCGACGCGCGTCGAGATGATCGTGTTCGAATCGATGAACGTCCAGGGGCGGAGGTCGAAGTCATCCGTGCGGACGCGGCCATAGAAGCCCCAGCCGAAATCGGCGCGGTGACGCGGGCTGTACGCCCAGTTGTAGTACGGCCGGTAGCAGTCCCAGTAGCCGGCAGGCGCCCAGCCGACGTAGCCCGGGCCGTACATCCAGTAGACCCATGCCGGTGAGTAGCCGTAGCCCGGCACCCACACCCAGCCGTAGCCTGAGTCATAGGCCCAGCGGCCGTAGTGATACGGCATCCAGCCCCAGGGCTCATACGAGATCCAGGTCAGGGAGCCCCAGCGGCTGTGGCCCCAGTAGCCGTTGTAGTACGGACGCCAGCCAACGGCGACGTAAGGACGCCACGACCAGCCGATGCCCGTCACGTTGACCCAGCGGCCATGCGCGTCGAGCTCGTCGTCGTAGTAGGCGAAGCGGTCATCGAGATAGCGGCTGCCACGCTTGTCGTAGCGGTCGGCGCGCTTGAGGAACCAGCGCTCGAAGTCGTCGGCGGAGTCGAGGTTGTCGCTGACGACGTCGTACAGGCCGCGATCGTCGACGGCGGCCATCTCCCCGTCGCGGAGGCGCGTGGTGCGCGACGGCGTACGGACTTCGATCGAGCCTTCGAAGACGCTCACGCGGTCCTGGCCGCGCGAATCGGTCTCGATCGAGTAGATGGCCTGCTTCGTAGCGACGTAGCTGGCCTTGCCCGTGTCGACGCGGACGTAATCGCCGCCGCGGTCGGTACGGTAGATGATCAGCTTACCGTGGCTCAGCTCGGCCACCGTTTCCGACGCTTCCCCTTCGAAACTGTCGAGGATGGAGCGGAAGCGGACGGCGGTGGCGCGGTCGATACCGACGACGTTGCCGTCGGACAGACGCACTTCCGAGCGGCCGCGGCGATTCGTGATCACCTCGTCTCCCGGATAGAGCGGCATGTTCACGCGCACTTCGACCTCACGTGAGTCGTCGCCCTGGCGGAGGACGGTGCCACCGTCGTCGTACGAGAAATAGGACTGGTGCTTGTCGACAGCGTATAGCGGTGTGGCGAGGATGGTGAAAAGGATCAGGGTTAGCGTTGCTCTTCGCATGGGATCTCTCCTGACAACGGACGCCATCAGGTGCGGGCGACATGCCACGCAATGGATGAGCATTCCATCATCATTTTCAGTAACTTAGCTCGTTCACAACGACAAGCCCCGCGGCCGTGTGTCCTCATTTGATGAGGGGGCGTCCGGAAGGGGGGACGGGGGGTGGCGGGGCGTGAAGCGTTTTTGGTTGTTGGTTTTCGGTTTTTGGTTGTCACCGCCGAAACTTCCGCGGGGCGCAGCACCGAAAACCAACAACCAACAACCAAAACCCCCTCCAACTGACTCCCGACCACTGACCACGGCGCGCTTCGCGCGCCTACGTCCCGTGCGCCAGCCGCTCCGCCAGAATCGGCGGCAGGCCGGCCTTCAGAATCGACGTCTGGGTTTTGGCGATGTCGTACTCCACGCGGAAGAACTGCACCGTCAGCTTGTCGGAGTCGAAAATCAGAAAAGAGGCGTGGGGATTCCGGTCGCGAGGCTGGCCGACCGAGCCGGGGTTGATCAGGTAGCGGCGCGTCGGGTCGAGACGGACCATCGCGTCGCCGCGGATCGACCAGCCCTGGACGCGGTATTCGGTGTCCATCGAGAAGACCACCGGCAGGTGCGTGTGACCGTACAGGATCACCGGGGCGTTGTAGACGGCCAGCACCTGCGCCGCGTGGTACTCGTTGAAGACGTACTCGTCCTCGTCGTGCGGCGAGCCGTGGCAGAGCAGCGTCTCCCGGTACTCCAGCGGGCCGAGCGGGAGCTCGCGCAGGAAGTGGCGGTTCGGGCCGCTCAGGTGATCCCGGGTCCAGAGGGCGGCGTACTTCGCTGCCGAGTTGAAGCCGCTGCCATCATCCAGGCCGGAGGCGACGCGGTCGTGATTGCCGCGAATGAAGACCTTCCGGGCGCGGACCTGGCGCATCAGGTCGAGGACCTGGTTCGGCTGGGCGCCATAGCCGACGAAATCGCCCAGGCAGATCACATGGTCGAACTTCTTGCGGCGGACGTGATTGAAGACGGCGCGGAGCGCCTCCATGTTCGAATGCAGATCGCTGACGACGAGGGCTCTCACGCCCGTCTCCAGAGCGAACGGCGCGCCGACTCGAGCACCGGCTTCGGCAACTCGAGCAGCAGCCGCTCGACGATTTCGTTGGGCGTCTCTTCTTCGCGGATTTCGAGGGTAATGTCAGACATGCGGTAGTAGCGGATGCGATTCGCGTACAGCTCGTGGGTGGCAAGGTCGTCGCGGAACAGCGGCCGGTCCGACTTTTCGCCGATCCTGGACCTCAGCAGCGCGTACGGTGCCGACAGGTACACCGACAACCCCTCGGACTGGATGAACTGGATGTTCTCGTCGAACGTGAACGTCCCTCCCCCGGTAGCGACGACCGCCGCGTCGAGATACTTCGTCGACCGCAGCAGATCCCGCTCCCGTTTCCGGAAATAGGGCTCCCCCTGCTGCGCAAAGAGGTTCTTGATCGTGGTCTTCTCGGCCGTCTCGATCAATTCATCCAGATCGAAAAACGGCGCATCGATGCGCGACGCCAGCTCACGGCCGATGGTCGTCTTGCCAGCGCCCATGAAACCGACCAGGTAGATCTTCATGTAGTGCGTAAGGATAACCGGTAGGAGCCAGCCCCGGAGCAATTAGGCATGGGACCTATCGGACAGATCGGACCGCTCGTGCCTTACCGGATCCCGTCGAACGAGAAGCTCTCCATGAACCTCGTCGAGATGTCTCCGCTGACGAAGCGGGGGTCGTTCAGGACGGCCCGGTGCAGAGGGATGGTGGTCTTCACCCCTTCGACCACGAACTGCTCGAGCGCCCGTTTGGCCCGGGCGATCGTTTCCATCCGGTCCTTGCCGCGCACGATCAGCTTGGCCATCAGCGAGTCGTAGTGCGGGGGAACCACGTAGTCACGGTAGACGTGCGTATCCACCCGAACCCCCGGGCCGCCTGGCAGATGCAGCTCGCGGATCTTGCCGGGGTGGGGCGCGAAGGTCACCGGATCCTCGGCATTCACGCGGAACTCCATGGCGTGTCCGCGCAGGCGGAAGTCGCCGGTCGGCACCGAGAGATGCTCGCCGTTGGCGACGCGGATCTGTTCCTTCACCAGGTCGATGCCGGTCACTTCCTCGGTCACCGGGTGCTCCACCTGGATGCGGGTGTTCATTTCCATGAAGTAGAACTCGCCGTCCTGGAAGAGGAACTCGATCGTACCGGCGTTGACGTAATTCACCGCCTCGCAGAGGCGCACGGCTGCCGCTTCCATCCGCTTGCGCAACTCGTCCGTGAGCGCCGGCGACGGCGACTCCTCGATCAGTTTCTGATGGCGGCGCTGGATCGAGCATTCGCGCTCGCCGAGGGCCACCACGCGGCCGTGCGTGTCGCCGAACACCTGGATCTCGATGTGCCGGGGACGCTCGAGGTACTTCTCAAGGTACACCGCGGCGTCGCCGAAGGCGCGCTCCGCTTCGTTGCGGGCCGTGTCGTAGGCGTTCTGCAGGTCGTCCGGGTTCCAGACGATGCGCATCCCGCGTCCGCCGCCGCCGGCTGAAGCCTTCAGGATCACCGGGAAGCCGATTGAGCGGGCCACGTCCATGGCCTCGTCGATACTCGTGACCGGACCATCGCTGCCGGGGACGATCGGCACGCCCGCCTTCTTCGCGGTTTCGCGGGCCATCGACTTGTTGCCCATTAACCGGATCGACTCCGGCGTGGGGCCGATGAACGTGAGCTGACACTCGCCGACGATCTCGGCGAAGTGCGAGTTCTCGGAAAGGAAGCCGTAGCCGGGATGGATCGCGTCGGCGCCGGTGATCTCGGCCGCGGCGATGATGCTGGAGATCGACAGGTAGCTCTGCTTCGACGCGGCCGGCCCGATGCAGACGTCATCATCGGCATAGCGGACGTGGAGCGAGTCGCGGTCGGCCTCTGAATGGACGGCAACCGTCTTCAGCCCCATTTCCTTGCAGGCGGCGATGATGCGGAGTGCGATCTCTCCGCGGTTGGCGATGAGTACTTTCGAGATCATTCGTTGTCCGTTTTCCGTTGCCCGTTGTCCGTACGGTGTCCACGGGAAACGGACAACGGGCAACGGACAACCGGCGGCGCTCCCGCGCCGCCGCTACACCTTGATCGCGAAGAGCTTCTCTCCGTACTCGATCGGCTGGCCGTTCTGCGGGTAGATGACGGCGACGACGCCATCGAGATCGCTCTCGATCTCGTTCATCAGCTTCATCGCTTCGATGATGCAGAGCACCTTCCCTTTCGTCACCCGGTCGCCGACGTTCACGAAGGACGCGGCCTCGGGGTTCGGCGAGCGGTAGAAGGTGCCGACGATCGGCGAGGTGATGATGTGCAGACCCGCTTCGCTCTCCTCGAGCGCCTGCTGCGCGGCCGAGGCCGCGGCGGACGAGGCGCTCTGCTGGCTCGGCGGCAGTGCGTTCACAGGGATCGACTGCAGCGCCGACGGATCGGGGCCACGCATCTCGCCGACGTACGACGTGATGACATGCTGCGGCTGCTGTGGCTTACCGTCGATGCGGATCTTCGTACCGGCCTGCTCGATCTCCACGCCGCCGATGCCATGCTCGGCCACCTTGTCGATGAGCTCGAGAATCTCTTCGAATTTCAAGTCGCTACCTCTCTCAGATCAGCTCATCGCGAAGCAGATGCTTCACTCTGGCGAGCTCGAACCG
This sequence comes from Thermoanaerobaculia bacterium, assembly GCA_036399695.1. Taxonomy (GTDB): domain Bacteria; phylum Acidobacteriota; class Thermoanaerobaculia; order Gp7-AA8; family Gp7-AA8; genus DASVEE01. The sequence goes on from DASWMP010000149.1 coordinate 23,030, forward strand.
TGCCCGCCCGTAGTTACCGTCCGGGCGGAGGACGAGAAGCACATAGTACTCGGGGGTGACGGCAGAGAGAAACGTCACGTATTTTTCCGTCACGAGCGAGAACTGCAGGACCTCGCCCGTGTTGAGGTCGGTGTTCGAGACGCGGATCGATTTGACGAAGCCGCCCAGCTCCGCGCCGAGGATGTCGAGCGGTACCTGATCGCGATTGATCGTCTCGATGGCGATGCCGTCCAGGCCGATGAGACTGATCGCCACCGCGCCCTCGACGCGATCGATCGAGTCCGTGAGGACCTCTCTAAACACCCCTCACCTCTCGGCGTGAGACCTTCGCCAGCCACTCTTCGAGCCTGCGGATCTTCCGGACGCGGGGATTGCCCCCCGTGAGCGCCTCGAGCTTCTCGCGGACCGCGTGGTTCTCCGGGTCGCGGGAAAGGATGTTCTCGTAGATGTGGCTCGCTTCGGCCACCAGGCCCTGACGGACGTAGAGATCCGCCATCGTGAGCGTGTTCGTCAGATTCTCCTGCCCCGGCGCCCCGGGCGGCGTCTCCAGCGGGAACGGATCCTCCGCCTCCGGGAACAGCTCGTCCACGGGCGTCGGCACCTCGGCGCCCAACGGCGCGACGTCGACATGCATCCCCATTGGAGCTTCGATGGCGAACGCCGCGGAGGTGTACGTATCGTTGACCGGCTCTTCGAAGGGGCTGTCGTCGTGGGCCGCCGACATCGGCTCCACGTCGCGCGTCTCCTCTTCGATCCGGCGCTCGAGCAGCAGATGCCCGCCCGTCTCGTCGAAGACGCGGGAGGAGTCCCCCGGCGCCGGCGCCTCGGACGCAAAGGCATCCGACGAGAACGCGTCGCCCTCGTTCGCGGCGGGCGTGAAGACTTCGTCGTTCGCTGCTTCGGCAGCCGGAGCTTCGTAGGCGAAGAGATCCGCTGCCGTCGACTCCTCCTCCCGAATCGGGCTGAGCGTTTGCCCAAAGGCCTGCCGTGCCGGTTCCGGCTCGGGTGCAAGCGGCTCTGGTTCCGGGTCCGGGTCCGGTGCGGCGACGGGCGGCGGCGGTCCGAGCTCGCGCTCGAGCGTATTGATGATCGCCGCCAGGTCCTGATCGGCCGGCAGCAACGCGTGAACGAGCTTGTATTTCTTGATGGCCTCGACCTTCTCGCCGAGGGCGAAATAGGCGTCGGCCAGGAGCCGGGCGGCGACGACGTTGCCGGGATCGACCTGCAGCGCGGTGGTCAGCGCTTCGACGGCCTCCGGATCCTTCTTCTGGTCGCGGAGCACGCGGCCGAGGCTGACCCAGGCCGAGAGATACGCCGGATGAGTGGTGAGGCCGGAGCGCAGGACCGATTCGGCTTCCGTGAGCTGACCGGCTTTGCGCAGTTCCTCAGCGAGCGGAAAGAACAGGCGGCTCTTCGGATCCGTCTTCAGCCGGAAGCGGAGCTCTTCGATTTTCGGGTTGCTCGCCGGTTGGGCCATTGCTGAAACTCGAATTCTGCCACAGACACGAACCGCCCCCGCGTGCGGGGGCGGTTCGCTGAAAAGGAACTAAGTGGAGGATCAGGGGCCCGGCGCCGTGCCGTCGCCCTCGACACAGATCTGGACCTGCTGGTTCGCCGGATCGTTCGACTGGAACGTGATCGTCGACGCCTGGTTGTTCCCGACCACTGCCGGGTTGAACGACACGGTGAAGTTCACCGCGGCGCCCGGAGCGGCGGAGCCGGTAGCCGGCGTGACGCTGAAAGCGTTGTTCGACGAGCCGGTCAGCGTCAGCGTCAGCGACTGCGAGCCGCCCGGCGCCGAGTTCAGAACCGTGATCGTCCCGGTGCGCGGCGTACCGACAGGTGTCGGCCCGAGCTCCAGGATCACCGGGCACTCGCCGCCCGGGTTCGTCACCGTCGCAACAGGCGGCGGCGGGATGACGCACGACAGATCGGCCGGAGTGACGGTGATCGCGCCGGCGAGCGTCGATTCGCACTCCGTGATCGCATTCGTGATCGTCAGGTCCAGCGGTGTGGCCCGTGCGCGTACGCCGGCCACGCCGCCGGTGCCGACGCAGGCGACCGTCTCGAACTCGAAGCCCATCGGGATCGTGAACGTGAAGACGCCGGTCGAGCCGTCCGGAGCGATGATGCTCGTCGCCGGGAACAGCGTCAGATCATCGCCGAACTGGAACGTGTTGGTGCCGGCCCCCGGATTGAGGACGTTCACCGTGATGGACTGCCCCGGCTGCGGATTGCGCGGCGAGATGGAGGTGACGATCGGCGGAGTCACGAGATAGCTGAAGGTCGGACCGTCGTCGCTGTCGCCGCTCTCGATGTTCGTGACCACGATCGGCCCGCTCACATCGTCGCAGCCGTCAGGAATGACGCCGTTGGTGCGGGCCAGGATCTGCGTACCGGTCACGCGGATGACCGTCGCGGCGACGCCGGCGACCGTCACGGCCACAGGATCGTCGAAGCCGGTGCCGTCGATGCGGATCTCGGTGCCGCCCGTGTAGAGGCCCTGCGTCGGGCCGGCGGCCGTGACCTGGACGCCCGGTGCGTAGCGGAAGATGTTCTCGGACTCGGAGCTCGTATTCGAGTCGATGTTCACGATGCGGAGGTCGACCGGCCCGACGACCGGCGCGTTGCCGCCCGACGACACGTCGCGGCCCGGAGGCGTGACGATGCGGATCTGGTTGAACGTGACGTCGATGACCTGCACCTGCGTCCAGTTCGGCCCCGAGGTATCGCCGAAGAACACCTGCACCGGCGCCTGGAAACCCTGGCCGAAGATCGTCGCGATCGTGCCGCCGTTACTCGGGCCCTGGGCCGGACTGATGGCCGTGATGACCGGCGTGAGGATGTCGAGCTGATAGGTGAACTGCTGGGTGGCCGTCACCACGACCTCGTTGGCCGTGCCCGGATCGAAGATGGCCACGATCGTCGCGGCCTGCTGCTGCGTCTCAGTGGTCAGGTTGATGGCCGGGGTGATGACGTCGATCGTCGTCGCCGTCACGTTCGTGACGAGCGCTTCACGGCGCTGGCCGGCGATCTCGAAGAACACCCGCACGGGCGAGCGGAAGTTGCGGCCGGTGATGCGCACGTTCTGACCGCCTGCCGGGCGGCCGGTGGTCGGCGAGACGCCGGTGATGGCGGGCGTCGTGTCGGTCGGCGGCGGAACCGTGGGCCGCTGGACGAACGTGATGTTGATCGAGCGGCTGACGTTCCCGACGAAGGCCGTGACCGTGGCCGTACCGAGGGCGCTGGCCGTCAGGCCGACCGTGGCGACGCCGTTGACGGTCGTCTTCAACGTGGCAGCCGTGTTGGTGTCGGTAAACGCGGCGGAGTCGAGGCCCGTCACGCTGAACTCGACGGCGGTGCCGTCGGGAACGGGGTTGCCCCCCTGCGTGACGTTGGCCGTGATGGTCGTCGTGCTGGCCACGAACGGGGTGGCGTTCGTCGTCGAGAGCGCGATCGTCACGCCCGTCGGCGGAGGTGTGCCGCCGCCCGGCGGATTGCCGCCTCCCGTGCTCGGCGGCGGGGCCGTCGGCGAATCGCCTTTGCACGCCACGAACATCACGAGGATGGCGAGCAGCGCGAACAGAACTTTACGCTGTCTGAGTTTTGTCATGAGAAGTACTCCCCCGCCCTAGAAGCAATCGCAGCTATAGCAGAAATCGAGTGAAAACCGGGTCGTGGCCGAAACGTTGTCGCCGCCCAGCGTCTCACCGAAGAACTCGATGACCACGTCCATGCGGACGAACGGCTGCTGGGTGACGGGATCGCGGCCCGTGCCGGTGAAGAGAGCGGCGAAGGGCGACTGGTTGGTCGCGCCCGGCTGCAGGATCAGGAAGCTGCTGAACGACTGAGGGCCGCCGCCGGCCGTGACGAGCGTCTCGGTCGAGCGGGTGTACGCGGCCGGGACCGCGGTGCCGCCGTCCGTGCGGACGTAAGAGACGCGGTAGCGCGTCACCCGGACATCGAGGAAGTTCCCGGTATTGGTGGGGTTCTTCGGGATCGCCTGGAACTCGACCGTGCCGACCGACTCTTCGCAGCCGGGGCCGCCGTTGATGCTGATCTGATGGAGGTTCTGGCTGGTCGTGGCAATGAGCTGCACGGGGGCGGCGTTGTCCGTCAGCTCCCCTCCGCTGCAGCCCATGATCGCGGCCGCGGCAGCGGCGACGAGCAGTGTCGTGAGTTTCTTCATCTGGTTCTTGTTCATACGCTCTCCAGCCCTCCCACTCATCACCCGCGCACGATCCGAGGCGTGATGAAGATCAGCAATTCATCATGCCGCGTCTGCACGTTGTGCGTCTTGAACAGGTTCCCGATGATGGGAATCTGATGGATGAACGGCAGGCGAATCTGTGAATTGTTGTCCGTTGCCTGATAGATACCGGCGATGACCGCCGTGCCGCCGTCGCGCACCATGAGCCGCGTGCGCGCCTGACGCGTGGTGAGCGGCGTACCGGCCGCACCTTCGATCGCAAGACCGGTGGCCGGCTCGTTCTTCTGCAGCGCGATGTCCATGATGACTGTACCGGACTCGGTGATCTGCGGCGTCACCGAGAGGCGCAGCGTGGCATCGAGGTAAGTGACGGTCGTCGTGAAGTTGATGCGTGTCTGATACGGGATCTGGAAACCGCTCTGGATCTCGGCCGGCGTGTTGTCCTGCGTCGTGACGCGCGGGGCCGAGATGACCTTGACCAGACCTTCCTGCTCGAACGCGTTGAGTGCGAAGTCGAGATTGAAGGTGCCGAGGACGTCCGAGAGGGAGAAGGAGATCACCGGATCGCCGGGGCCGAACTCGAACGGCCCGCCGGTGAAGCTCACCCGGTTCGGGAAGACGAGACCGGTCCCGGTGCCGACGGTCGGATCGAGCAGCCCGTCGAAGCCCCAGTTGAAGCCGTACTGCTGCTGGAACAGCTTCGACGTCTCGACGATGCGCGCCTCGATCACGACCTGCCGGGTCGGCACGTCGAGCGTCTCGATGAGGTTGCGCATCGTCTGCAGGTATTGCGGGATCTCGCTGATGATGAGCTGGTTCGTGCGGGAGTCGACGATGATGCGCGCCCGCGGCGAGGCCATCGAGGTCAGCACCGACGCGACTTCCTGCGCTCTTGCGTACGAAAGCTTGAAGCTGAGCGTCGTCAGCGGCACGTTCAGCCGCTCCTGCTCCTGCAGGTCCGTCATCTCCCGCGCTTCCTGGCGGATACGGTCGATGCGGCCCACGCGCATGACGTTGCCCTCGAGGACGTACGTCAGGCCGTTCTGGCGGAGGATGAGGTCGAGCGCCTGATCCCACGGCACCTCGACGAAATCGACCGTGACCTGGCCGGTGACGCCCGGGTCGACGGCGATGTTGAGGCCCGTGAGCTGGGCGAAGGTGCGGAGGACGTCCTTGATGTCGGCGTCCTTCAGCGCGAGCGAGATCGGCTCGCCGGTGAACTGGCGCTGGCCGCTGCTGAGCTGACGGCCGGCCTGATTGGCCATCGTGCCGACCAGCGGCTGCGCCTGCTGCGCGTCCTGGAAGACGTCCTCGTTTCTACGGGTGTCCGGCGGCGCCTGATCGATCGGCGCGTTGATGACGGCGCGGGCACCTCGCGGCGCGGGTGCGGTCGTGGCGCGGTTGGTGTTCGTCACCGCCGCCGGGGCGGCCGGCATCTGCCAGTTCACCGCATTCTCGGCGACGACCGGGACCTGCGCTGCCACGTCAGTCTGCTGCGGCTCGGCCGCGCGAGGCGTGAACTTCGGAGCGGCGGCAGCCGTCTCGTCGATGATGTTGATCTTCTTCGAGGCGGCCGGCTTCGGGGCGTCGAGCTGCGGCGCCGGCTGCTGCATGGCCTGCTGGACCGGCTGCTGCACCGGCTTCGGCGTGGCGGCGGCCGTCCGCGGAGCGGCGGTGCCGAACTGCGCGGCGCCGAAGGCTACGCGGACCGAGTCGCCGACGTTGCGGATCGTGTACTCGCTCTTCCCTGTCAGGTCGATGACGACGCGCGTGACCGGGACCGGGGCGGTCTGGAACTGCGCGACGCGGACACGCTTGACGACGTCGTCGTCCACTTCCACCGCGTTCTTGGCTACGCCGTTCTTCACGCCGTTCAGGTCGACGACCAGGCGGGCCGGGTTCTCCAGGCGGAAGGCCTTGTAGGTCATCGAGCCGTCGCCGGAGATGCGCACTTCGACGTCACCGTCGACGCTGGCCGTCTCGACGCGGCGGACGTTCTTCGCTTTCTTCAGAGGCTCGGCCGGCACCTCGATCGAGATCTCGGCTCGGGCCGGGGCGGGAGCGGGCGCCGGGGTGAGATTCTCGACGACCGGTTCCGCGACCGGAGCCGGGACTTCGGCCGGGAGCGTCTCGACCAGTGTGGACTGCGGGGCGGCCACCGGCTCGAGGGCCGGGGTGGCTGCAGTCTGCATGGGCGCGGAGGCCGGCAGCGTCACGACGACAGCGCCGTCGATGGCCGAGGCCTGCGGGCTGAAGGATTGGGTGAGGCGGAAAGTCACGCGCGTCAGCCGGCTGCCCATCTCCACCACCTCATCGGCGGTGAGCGAGGCGACCGAGGACGGCAGCGTGGTCGGGATGCTGAGCGTCGCCGGTCGTCCGGTTCCGGTCAGGTCGACCACGAAGACGTTCGGCGATGGACTGTAGGAGGTGTACGCGGGCGCTCCGCTCGTCTGCAACAGCACGCGCGAGCCGTCGAGCTCGATTGCTGTCAACGACATCGGCGCCGCGGCAGCTTCGGCGGGCTTATCCGCCTTGCGCTTGAACAGCCCCGCGTCCGCCGCCCCGACACTTCCGACGAGCAGGATCGCCACCAGCACGATTCGCTTGGCTCTTCTCATACTTCCTACCTTAACCATCTCACCCTCCACACGCAGCCCCTGGTCCGGCACGCTATTTCTTCTCCGGCGGATTCAGATCCTTGACGACTTCGCGATACCGCTCGATTCGCGTCGGGTCGTTCACCTCCTGGCGGAAAACCACCGAGGATGGGGTAATGCGAATGACCTCGCCGTCGAGAACCTTGTCACCCACTTTGATGAGATAGCCCTTGTTGTCCGGGCCGTTGATCATCGCCACGAGGCCGCTGTTGCGCGTCCTGACGACGCCCTGCAGCTTCATTTCATCGATCATGAATCCAGGCAGACCGGGAGGGCGCTGCCCCGGCTCGAGCTTCGGAGCCGGACCGACGAGCGAGCGGAACGGATCGCGGCGGCCCTGAGGGTCGTAGCGATACGTATCGGCGGTCGTCGGCTCCTCGAGAATCTCCTCGAGGGTCTGCTGGACGTCGGTACCGGACGTGCCGGTGGTCGATGTGGACGTGGCGGTGCCGGTCGTGGAGGTCGTCTGGGCCACGGTGGCCACGGCGCCCAGTACGAGCAGCAGCGAAAGCGCGAAATTGGTTTTCATGCCGCTCCTCATCCTTCGCCCTCGTCCTTCTTTGCGTCGTCTTTCTTCTTGTCGCCCGCCTTCGGTTCCGGCTCTTCCTCGGTCTCGACGTAGACGAACGTCTTGGCGACGAAGCTGGAGCTGACGGTCCGTTCCACCTGCGGCGTGAGCGCGCGGATGTCGATGTTCTCGACGTTCATGATGCGGGAGAAGTTGCCGAGGCGATTGAAGAGGATGGCCAGGTCGTGATAGCGGCCGTCCACCTGCACGGTGACGGGCCATTCGGCGTAAGGATCGGTCGTTTCCTTCCGGTCGCTCAGCTTCGGGAACGTCAGCCGGCGCAGGACGAACTCACCCTGGTCGACGAGAGACTTGATCTTCTTGATGATTTCTTCGGTGTTGCGGGTCGAAGGGAGGATGCGGCGCAGCTTCTCGAGCTCGAGCTCGAGGCGTTTTACTTCCTCACGAAACTGCGGGAGCTTCTGCTCGGCAGCGCGTCCCTGCTGAATCTTTTTGTCGAGCTCTTCGATCTGCGTTTCGGCGCCGCGGATCTCTTCCTTCACGCCGGAGACGTAGGCGTACTCCGTCCCCGCCACGGCGGCGACGGCGAGGACCAGTCCGATCACCAGCCCAACCCACCATGGCTTGTCGTCGAGTGTCAGGGCCATCCGAATCTCCTGCGTTACGGTGTTGCGGCGGTCGAGGTGCCGGTAGTGGAGGTCGTCGACGTGGCGGCGGTGTCGGTCGCGCCGGCGGTGCCCTCGGCACCCTGCGGCGAGTAGACGAACGCGAATTCCATGTTGAACGAATAGACGAGAGGCGCGGAGCTGACCTGCGACACCTCGCCGACTTCCGGCTCATCGAAGTACGGGTCGTTTTTGATGTTCTCGATGAAGTTCGCGATGGCGTTCGGGTTGAGGCCGCGGCCGGTGATCGCGACTTTGCCCTCGTTGATCGTCATCTGGTCGAGCCACACCAGGTCCGGGAGGTCCCGGCTGATCTGGTCCATGATGCGGACCGGACCCTTCTGGTTCTTCTTCAGCTCATTGATCAGATCGATGCGCTGCTGAAGATTGTTCTTCCGCTTCTGATAGTCGTCGACTTCCTTGATGATCGACTCGAGTTTGGCGGCCATTTCCTGCCGCTGGACTACATCCGCCTGTTTGCGGGTCAGCTCGCGCTTCGTCCAGAAGGCATAGCCGGCCGCCAGGAGAACGCCAAGGATCAAAAATCCGAGGAGGAGGATGTTGTTGATGTTGGCCGGAGCGGCCGAACCACCAGAGGCAGCCGGAGCTGCGCCTCCGCCTCGAACCGCCCGCCCTTCCCGCACTAAGTTGATCTTGATCACGCGTCCCCCAACTTCCGCATGGCCAGGCCGACGGCGATCGCCATGCTCGGCGCAATCTCAGCCAGTTCCTCGGGGTTGAATTGGCTTTCGTCGACGGTGATTTTCCGGAAGGGGTCCATGATCGTCACCGGGATGCCGAACTTGTCTCGCAGAGTGGAGTCGAGGTTCAGCACTCCCGAGCCTCCACCGGCGAGGACGATCTCGTCGACGCGCTCGGCGCCCGACGTCGCGGTGAAGAAGTCGAGGGTTTTCCTCAGCTCGCCGGCAAAGTCCTCGGAGACCGAGTTGAGGATCGGAATGACCTGTTGAATACTGTAGTCGGCGACCTGGCGTCCCCGCTTGAGCTCTTCGGCCTGCTCGAACGAGAGGCTCAGCTCGCGCTGGATCGCGTCGGTGTACTGGTTGCCGCCGAACGTGATGTCGCGCCAGAACAGAGACGTGCCGCCCGAGAGGACGTTCACGTTCGTCACCGAGGCGCCGACGTTCACCAGTGCCAGGACCTTGTCGTCTTCGACGTCGTAGTTGATCTCGTACGCGTTCTGAAGCGCGAACGCATCGACGTCGACGAGAACAGCGAGTTTCCCGGTCTGGCTGATCACCGACGTATAGTCGTTGATCTTCTCCTTCTTTACGGCGACGAGGATGACGTCGATGTTGTCACCCGTGCCCGGCGCCGTCAGAGGGACGTAGTCGAGGTTCACGTCGTTGATGTCGAAGGGAATGTACTGCTCGGCTTCCCACTGAATCGACTCGGCCAGCTCCTCCGGCGACATCGCCGGGAGCGTGATCTTTTTGATGATCACCGAGTGCCCCGAGAGTGACGTCGCGAAGTTGGAATTCTTGACGTTTTGTTCGGAGTTCAGCTTCTGGATCGTCTCCACGACCAGGGACGAGTCCATGATCGATCCGTCGACGATGGCCTCGGGGGAAAGGCGTTCCGCACCAAGCTTGACAAGCTGGTACAACCCGCCCTTTTTCTCCTTCAGCTCAACTAGTTTGATTGCCGAGGAGCCAATATCAAGGCCTACGACGTTTTTGCTCTTTGAGAAGAACACCGCTCACCCCATCCATCTCACACTTACTTCTCTCAGCTGGCCCCGGATGTCGAAAGGTGAAGCGAAATTACAACGTTTAATTTTTCGTGTCAACTACACCTGAAGTCGATAAGTGGCGCTGTACCGCGCGTTTGCCGGTAGCGGGTTGCGCAAAGACACCCTGATGATTACAATTCACACCTTTCGCGTTATTTGAGGGAGTTATTCATGGCTAAAATGTGCGAAGTCTGCGGCAAGGCGCCGGTTTTCGGAAACCGTGTCAGCCACGCCCACAACGTCTCGAGCCGTCGCTGGATGCCGAATCTGCAGCGCGTCCGCGTCATGGTCGGATCGTCGGTCAAGCGGATGCAGGTCTGCACCCGTTGCATCCGCTCGGGCGCCGTCAAAAAAGCGGCCCGCTAGTCTCGGTTGGCGGTCGGTAGCCGGCAGTCTGCAGACCCTTCTGCGACCGCCGGCTGCTAACCGCCAACTTCTTTTTTGTGAACATGTTGCAGATCGCCCGGTTCGTCTCCATCGCGGGCCATCCGCTCGTTCTCGTCCCCTTCAGCATCGCCCTCGTCACCGGCCGCTGGACCTGGGCGTTATTCATCGCCGCCACGACGATGATTCCGCTCGCCGCGTTCGTCCTTTTTCAGATGCGCCGCGGCTCCTGGACCGACTTCGACGTCTCCCGTCCGGAGCAGCGCCGCGGCCTCTATCGAGCCGCCCTTCCGCTGCTCGCCATCGCCGGTCTGGTCCTCTTTTTCACCGGCGCCGCCCCTCCCCTGTTACAGGGCGTTGCCACCGCCGCGGGCATGCTTTTGATCGGCGTTCTGCTGTCCCGCTGGTTGAAAGTTTCTCTTCATTTAATGTTCGCAACTTTCTGCGCCGTGACCGTCTGCGACCAGTTTCCAGTGGCGATCGTTCCCGCCGCGGCCGTGCTGCTGGTCCTGGCGTGGTCCCGGTTGAAGCTGGAGCGCCACACGATGCCCGAGGTGCTGGTGGGCTTCGCCATCGGGCTCGCCGGAGGACTCGTAGCGCTGTTTCTGTAGCTCAAACCGGATTCGCGTGGTCGTCCGGAAGGGGACGAATCGCGCAAAACGTGACACGCGACACGCAAAACGGGTCGCGTGTCACTCCTGGCTGTCTTTGTGCTCCGTTCACTGGTCGACGGCACCCGGACCCTGTAACTCGTGGCCACGCTTGACGATAGCAAGGCCGATTCGCCGCTGCAGCGTTGCGACACCGGCGCGCGGCGTTGCCACACGAGGCGTGTGGCGTTGCCACACGGGCGCGCCGCAATGCCACACGGGCGCGCCGCAACGCCACACGAGGCGGTGGCGTTGCCACGCGGTCGCGGATCAGAACGGTGGAGGACGGACAATCCTGTCCGTCACGCGAGAAATGGCGCGGGTAGCCCCTCCCCCTACGCGGTCGCGTGGCGGATGTTGTACTTGCGGTCCACCCGCAGCACGCCTTCGAGGCCTGTCAGCGACCGGATCACCTTCTCCAGGTGCTTCAGGTCGGCGATCTCGATCACCAGTTCGGTCGTGGCTTTGCCGTCGCTGACCCGGCTTTCCATCTGGCGGATGTTCGTCTTCAGGTTCGAAATCGTGGAGATGGCCTTGGCCAGGATGCCCTGCCGGTCCTCCATCACGATCTCCAGTTCGACGTGGAACGCCGCCGACCGCTGGTCCGCCCACTCCACGGCAATCTCCCGGTCGGGGTTGAACATGAGGTTGCGGACGTTCGGGCAGTTGGCGCTGTGGACCGCCACCCCCTTGCCTCGCGTCACGTAGCCGACGATCGGCTCGCCCGGCAGCGGGTTGCAGCACTTGGCGAGATAGGTCAGCAGGTCGTCGTAGCCCTTGACCTTGATCGTGGCATTCGAAGAGGACGCAAATGGAAAGATTTTCCGGACGGCCTGCTCGATGACGCCCGGGGTCTCCGCCTTCTGCTCGTCGGTGACGAAGCGCTCGACGATGGAACGTGCCGAGATCTTGCCGTAGCCCACGTCGGCGTAGAGGTCGTCGATGCGCGGGAGGCCGTGCTCGGTCAGCACCCCGTCGAGCGCGTTCTCGGCTACGAGCTTCCGCCACTGCACCTTGTACCGCTTGGCCTCCCGCTCGATCAGCTTCTTCCCGAGCTCGATCGACCGGTGCTTCTGCTCGGCGTTCAGCCAGTGCCGGATCTTGTGCCGCGCCCGGGAGGTCGCGACCATGTTCAGCCACTCGCGGCTGGGCGACTGCGCCGGACCGGTCAGCACCTCGACGATGTCGCCGTTCTTGAGCGGCGTCCGCAGCGGGACGAGTTTGCCGTTCACCCGCGCGCCGACGCAGTGGCTGCCGACGTCGGTATGAATGCGGAACGCGAAGTCGAGCGGCGTCGCCCCTCGCGGAAAGGCGAAGACGTCCCCTTTCGGCGTGAAGGTGTAGACCTCGTCCGGATAGAGGTCGATCTTGAGCGAGTTCATGAAGACCCGGGGGTCTTTGATCTCGTGCTGCCACTCGACGAGTTGCCGCAGCCAGAGGAAGTTGGTGTCGTCCGGGTGCGCGCCGACACGCCCTTCCTTGTACTTCCAGTGCGCGGCGATGCCCTGCTCGGCGATCAGGTCCATCTCCCGCGTCCGGATCTGCACCTCGAAGGGCTGCCCCTTCTCCGCCACCACGGTGGTATGGAGCGACTGGTAGAAGTTGGGTTTCGGCATGGCGATGTAGTCCTTGATTCGCCCGGGAACAGGACGCCACATCTGGTGAATGATGCCGAGGGCCGCGTAACAGTCTTTGACGCTGGGGGTGGTGATGCGGAAGGCGAGGTAGTCGTAGAGCTGACCGATGTCGAGCTCCTGCCGTCGCATCTTGGAGAAGATGGAGTACATCGACTTGACGCGCCCCGTGACCTCCCCTTCGAGCTCGTTCTCTTTGAGTTTCTGCTGCAACGTAGCCTTGATGCGATCGACGACGTCGCCCGACACCGAGAGCTTGGCCTTCATGGCTCTCTCGAGCTCTTCGGATTCCTTCGGATGCAGGTACCGGAACGAGAGGTCCTCGAGCTCGGCCTTGATCCGCCCCATGCCCAGGCGGTTCGCGATGGGCGCGTAGATCTCGATCGTCTCTTTGGCCACGGAGATCCGTTTCTCCTCGGGGAGAAACTGGAGGGTGCGCATGTTGTGGAGCCGGTCGGCGAGCTTGACGAGCACGACCCGCAGGTCCGACACCATCGCCAGCAGCATCTTCCGGAACGTCTCAGCCTGCTGCTCTTCTTTGGAGACGTAGGCGTACCGCGAGATCTTGGTCAGCCCGTCGACGAGCTCCGCCACTTCTTCCCCAAAGACGTCGCGCAGAATCTCTTTGGTGGTCAACGTATCTTCGATGACGTCGTGGAGCAGCCCGACGGCGATGGACGTCTCGTCCAACCGCATGTCAGCCAGGATGTAAGCGACGTTAAGCGGGTGTACGAGATACGGTTCCCCGGAGCTCCGCACCTGCCCCCGATGCTCTCTCGCCGAGAAGATGTAAGCCTTCTGCAGCAGCTCTTCATCGAAGTCAGGCTTATAGGTCTCGACCTTGTCGAGTATGTCTTCAAACCGAATCATCGCGGGCCGCCGAGTATAACGCTCCGTTCTACTGCTACGTTCCGCCGGGGGAAGACGACGAGGGCGCCTCCGGCGGGCGGCCACGGGCCGCAGCGCTGGTTGGCCGAGCCGCAGTCGATCCTACTTACTAACGTGTTAACTGCGACGCCGTGCGCC
>DASWMP010000150.1:0-24696 GCA_036399695.1 Thermoanaerobaculia bacterium
CGTTCGCCACCGCACTCCGAGATCAATGAAAAAGGGCTCAGGTTGCCCTGAGCCCTTGGAAAACACCTGATTTGTAGCCTTAACCCACCTGCCCGATCAGCGCAAACATCGGCATATACATCGCGATGACGATGCCGCCGATGGCGACGCCGAGGAAGGCGATGAGGACCGGCTCGAGGAGTTTCATGAGGCCGGCGACGGCGTTGTCGACTTCGTCTTCGTAAAAGTCGGCGATCTTGGAGAGCATGGTGTCGAGGGCACCGGTCTGCTCGCCGACGGCGATCATCTGCACGACCATCGGGGGGAAGACCTCCGTGTCGCCGAGCGGCTCGCTGATCGTCTTGCCTTCTTCGACCGACTTGCGCGTGGCCATGATGGCGTCTTCGACGATCGAGTTGCCGGCGGTCTTGGCCGTGATGGAGAGACCGTCGAGGATCGGAACACCGGACGAGGTCAGCGTGGCGAGCGTGCGGCAGAAGCGGGCCACGGCGATCTTCCGGAGCAGCATGCCGAGGACCGGTGCGCGGAGGAGGATGTTGTCGAGGACGCGCTTGCCGCGATAGGTCTCGTGGTACTTGCGGAGCGAGAAGACGGTGAGGAAGCCGAGGCCGCCCATGAGCCACCAGTAATCGCCGATGAAGTTCGACATGGCGATGACGATGCGGGTCGGCATCGGGAGCTCGGCGCCGAGGCCCTGGAAGAGGGAGGCGAAGACCGGGATGACCTTCCAGAGAATGACCGCGACGACGATGACGGCGATCGAGATGACGGCGACCGGGTAGATCATCGCCGACTTGACCTGCGAGTTCAGCTTGACGGCCTTTTCGATGTAGGCCGCGAGGCGCTGGAGGATCGTATCGAGGATACCGCCGGCCTCACCCGCGGCCACCATGTTGGTGTACAGGTCGTTGAAGACCTTCGGGTGCTTGCGCATGGCGTCGGCGAGGTTGGAGCCCGACTCGACGTCCTGGCGGATCTGGATGAGCGTGCGCTTGAAGACCTTGTGGTCCTGCTGCGAGCCGAGGATCTCGAGGCACTGCACGAGCGGCAGACCGGCGTCGATCATGACGGAGAACTGCCGGGTGAAGATGGCGATCATCTGCGGCGGGACTTTGCCGCCGAACTTCGGGACCGCGATCTCCTTCCCCTTCTCCTTGACCGCCGTGACGATGATCTGCTGGCGCCGCATCATGTTGATGACGGCATCCTTGGAATCGGCGACGAGTGAGCCCGTCTGCACCTGACCGTTCCGCGATGTTCCCTTCCACTCGAAAGTCGGCATGTTTTCCTCCGTCCGGAGCTCGCAGCTTCGAGCTATCAGCTCTCAGGCCCTACCCGCCCGTCACACGCAGCTCTCAAATTTTCAGGCACCGCGGCGATCAACCGGCTGAGAGCTGAGAGCTGCCAACTGATCGCTATGACTCATTATGCCGGACGCGGACGTACGCCACCCGCGGTCGTCGGCGTGTTCTGAGGCTGAATCGCGCCTGCTCCGCGCGAGATCATCTCCTGCAGTTCGTCCGGGTTACCCGAGCGTGCAAGCGCCGTCTGGAGCGTAATCAATTTCTTAAAGTACAGGGTCGCCAACGACTGATTGAAAGTCTGCATTCCGTATTTGCTCTGTCCGGTCTGCATCATCGAGTAGATCTGGTGGACCTTGTCCTCGCGGATGAGATTGCGGATGGCGGCGTTCGGAACCAGGATTTCCATGGCCATGACGCGCCCCTTGCCGTTGGCTTTCGGGAGGAGGGCCTGACACATGATGCCCTCCAGAACGAACGAAAGCTGGGCCCGGATCTGCGGCTGCTGGTGCGCGGGGAAGACGTCCACGACGCGGTTGATCGTCTGCGCCGCGGAGTTCGTATGGAGCGTGCCGAAGGTGAGGTGGCCCGTCTCGGCGATGCGGAGCGCCGACTCGATGGTCTCGAGGTCGCGCATCTCACCGATGAGCACGACGTCCGGATCCTGGCGGAGGGCCGACTTGAGCGAGTTGGCGAAGGAGTGCGTATCGGCGTGCAGCTCGCGCTGGTTGACGATACAGTTTTTATGTTGATGGAGGAACTCGACCGGATCCTCGATGGTGATGATGTGCTCGTGGCGCTCGCGGTTGATCTTGTCGATCATGGCGGCGAGCGTCGTCGACTTGCCGGAGCCGGTCGGGCCGGTGACGAGGATGAGGCCGCGGGGGCGGTTGCAGAGCTCTTCGACGACCTGCGGGAGGCCGAGCTCCTTGAAGCCGAGGATCTCGTAGGGGATCTGACGGTAGACGGCGGCGACGGCGCCGCGCTGGTTGAAGATGTTGGCCCGGAAGCGGGCCAGCCCCTTGATGCCGAAGGAGATGTCGAGCTCGAGGTTCTCTTCGAAGCGGTGCTTCTGGGCATCGGTGAGAACCGAGTACGAGAGCTGCTTGGTCTCCGGCGCCGTGAGGGCCGGCATGTCGAGCGGCACCAGCTTACCGTCGATGCGGATCTGCGGCGCGGAGTTGGTGGTGACGTGCAGGTCCGAGCCGCCACGCTCGACCATCGTCTTCAGAAGCTGATGCAGGGTTACGGGCATTGAGCTCTCCTGGAAATACGTGGAACCGGGTTACAGCACGGTCTCGCGAACGACCTCTTCGATCGTCGTGATGCCTTCTTTGATTTTAATCAGTCCGGAGCGGCGGAGGCTGATCATGCCGTTCTCGATCGCCTTGCGCTTGATGTCGATGGCGGTGCCGCCGGAGAGAATGAGCTCGCGGATCTCGTCGTCGATGCCCATCACTTCGATGAGGCCGACGCGTCCCTTGTAGCCGGTGTTGTTGCACTTGTCGCAACCGCGGCCCTTGTGGACTGCGAACGTCCCGATCTCTTCCTTCTTGTAGCCGATGTTGATCAGCGCCTGCGGCGTCACGTCGACGGTCTCGTTGCAGGCGCTGCAGATGCGGCGGACGAGACGCTGGGCGGCGATGAGCTGCACCGACGTGGCCACGAGGAACGGCTCGATGCCCATGTTCATCAGGCGGTTGATCGTCGACGGCGCGTCGTTCGTGTGCAGCGTGGAGAGGACGAGGTGGCCGGTGAGCGCCGCTTTGATCGCGATCTCGGCGGTCTCGAAGTCGCGGATCTCGCCGACGAGGATGATGTTCGGGTCCTGCCGGAGGAACGAACGGAGGGTCGCGGCGAAGTTGAGGCCGATCGACTCCTTCATCTGCACCTGGTTGATGCCCGGCAGGTTGAACTCGACCGGATCCTCGGCGGTCATGATGTTGACCTCGGGGGAGTTGACCTTCGAGAGCGCCGAGTACAGCGTGTTCGTCTTGCCCGAACCGGTGGGTCCGGTCACCAGGACCATGCCCCACGGCTTGAAGATCGCCTCCTCGAACTTGGCCAGCGACTCCGGCTCGAAGCCGAGCTTGGTCATGTCCAGGCGGAGGTTGTCCTTGTCGAGCAGTCGCATGACGATCTTCTCGCCGAAGAGCGTCGGGAGGACGGAGACGCGGAAGTCGAGCTCCTTGTTCTTCTCGTTGAGCTTCATCTTCAGCTTGATGCGGCCGTCCTGAGGGAGGCGCTTCTCGGAGATGTCGAGCTTGGCGAGAATCTTCATGCGCGAGGTCATGGCGTCCTTGAGCTTCAGGGGCGGGTTCATGATCTCGTAGAGGATGCCGTCCACACGGAACCGAACGCGGTACTCCTTCTCGTACGGTTCGATGTGGATGTCGGACGCGCCACGTTTGATGGCGTCCGTGAGGATGAGGTTGCAGAGCTTGACGACCGGGGCTTCCTCAGCGGAGTCGGCGAGCGACTCGAGGTCCATCTCCTCTTCGTCCTCGAGCACTTCGAGGTCGGCGTTCTCGGCCTGCTGCAGGTCTTCCATGACCTTCTTCAGCTCGAGGGAGGAGGTGGTGCCGTAATAGTTGTCGATGGCCGCCTTGATCCCGAGCTCGGAGGCGACGACCGGCTCGACGTTGTAGCCGGTCATGAACTTGATGTCGTCCATGGCGAAGACGTTCGTCGGATCGGCCATGGCGATGGTGATGGTGGCGCCGGTCTTGTTGACCGGCAGGATGTTGTACTTACGTGCAACGTCGGCCGGGATCAGTTTGATCACGCCGGCATCGATTTCAAAGTGGGAGAGGTTGATCGACGGTACGCCGAACTGCTGCGAGAGGCACTCGGTGATGTCCTCCTCGGATACGAATCCGAGCTTGATGAGGGTCTCGCCGAGCTTACCGCCGGTTTCCTTCTGGACTTTGAGCGCTTCCTTGAGCTGGTCCTGATTGATCAGGTTCGCTTTCGTCAGCAATTCACCGAGGCGAACGCTCATAGGCTGATTCTGCTCCGTTTCTAGGGGACGTGGGTCTGATTTCGGACTGCGAGGCAGGCGAGTTTACCACCCGCTGCCGCGCTCGCGAAGGGTTTCGGTTATTTGGACTTGGTGGCGACGGCCGTCTCGGGCTCGGTCGAACGGACACCCGGAGTGACGGCTTTGAGCGTCGCGGTGATGCTGCCAACCTTGACGTCCGTGCGGATACGAATCGGCAGGCGGCGCTCGTCATCGGTGTACCAGATGTAGAGCTTTTCCTCCCGCTCGATGCCGGCCGCTTCCATGATCGGCTCGACGACGACGGTCTTGAAGGTGCCGGTATCGGTCTGCAGGATCTCGCGGCGGGTGACTTTCACGTGGACGTTGTACCGCTTGCCGTCCGCCAGCAGCCGCAGCTCGTAGACCTTCCCGGGGCTGAGGTCGACCGTCCGGAGGTAATAGATGACGGAGATCGGGTCGAGGACGGGGTTCTGGACCTTGAAACGGCGCGGCTTGTTGTTCCAGCTCGACTTGTTCCGGAGGACGTTGCCTTCCGGGTCGATTACCGTCGATTCCTGTTTCTTCTCCCCCCGCTCGTCGAGCTTCTTCTGGTAGCTGACGGTGGAGAACTCGTCACGGGTGACGACGGTCTCGATCTCGTCGCGGAAGCGGAAGAGCCGGAACCCACGGCTGGACTTGGCGATGGAGGTGATGCGGTAGTGGTCCTTCCCCTGAAGCGGAGCGATGGTCATCCGGGCGCTGCCGCCCGTGACCTTCAGCCAGGTGATGGTGTAGTCGAGGGTTTCGCCGTTGTTGAAGGCGTCGGTGACGGGGACAGGGGCGCCGGTGAGCGTCGCGGCGAGTAGCGCGGCGAGGAGGAGTTTCACGCGGGACGGACCCTTTCGCGGAGAGTCATGACCTCTTCAACAGTTATCGATTCCATTGATTTCGTACTGCTGAACTTCTCGATGACATTTGCCGGCTGGTAAAACGGCCCGTTCCGGCGGGGATTGGTGGGTCCGTAGAGTCCGATGACCGGCGTGCCGAGCGCGTCCGCGAGATGGAGAGGCCCCGTGTCCCCGCCGATGACCAGCCGCGCATGCTTCAGCAGAAAGGCCAGCTCGCGCAGGGTGGTCGGCGGTGCGACGTTCGCGCCGATGGCGTGCGCAAGATGTTGCTCACTGGGCCCCCAGGCCGCCACCACCTGCTCCTTGCCCAGACGTACGGCAAGCTCCCGGAAACGCTCGACCGGCCAGAGTTTGTTGGGTTTACCGGCACCCGGGAGCAACACGATGGCGTCGCGGTAGGCGGAGAGCTTGTTTTGCGGATCGTGCGCAAAAGCGGTGAACGAGTTGTGCAGGATAGTGCCTGGCGGGGCTGCATGATTGGGAGAAACGATGGGACCTATGGGACTGATGGGACCTATGGAGGGACTGGTTCTCTCATTGGTCCCATCTGTCCCATGGGTCCCATTGGCGCCCCGCGCCAACTGGAGGTTCCAGTCAACCACATGGCTGGTCTGGTCCACGGCCACGGGCCGGTTCACGGCCCAGGCTGCCGGTTTCTCTCGGATGGCGCTCTGCTCGAAGCCGTAACGCACCTTCGCCCCTGATAGGCGGGCCAGGGCCGCGGACTTGATCAGCCCTTGAAAGTCGATGCTTTCGTCCACGGTGCGCATGGCCCGGAGGGCCGTGCGGATCTCGTTCCGCGACGCCCAGGGCGCCTTGCCCCACTTTTTCATCCGTACCGGGACGGTCTCGACGCCGGCCACGATCTCCACCAGCTCCCGGTACGCCGCTTCCACGACCCAGAGGAGGCGGGCATCGGGGCGGGCTGCCCGCAACGCGGCCACGGCGGGTATCGTGTGGATCACGTCCCCGAGGGCGGAGAGGCGAAGGATGAGGATCGAGGTCACCGGCCTCGCATCTTCTCGAGAATGGCGGTGGTCGAATGGTCTTTCGGATCGCCGGTGATGACGACTTTGCCGCCGTAAGCGCGGACGACGTCCCCCTCCGGCACCGACTCGGGCGTGTAGTCCGTCCCCTTGCAGTGGAAGTCGGGCTTGAGGACGCCGAGGAGGCGCGCCGGGGAGCTCTCGCGGAAGACCGTGACGTAGCCGACGCCGCGGATGGCCGAGATCAGTTCCGCGCGCTCCGCTTCGTTCATGACCGGCCGCCCCTCCCCCTTGATGCGGCGCACCGATTCGTCGGCGTTGACGGCGACGATGAGGACGTCCGCGACGCCGGCCGCTTCCTGGAGATAGCGGACGTGGCCGACGTGCAGGACGTCGAACACACCGTTGGCGAAGGCGATGGACCGGCCGCGCGCCCGCTCCTGCTCCACGGCGGCGGTGAGCGCCGCCTCGTCGAGGATGGGGGCGTTATTCATTCAACCCTTCGTCCCGTTCGATGGCGTGGCGGAGCTCGTCGTTCGAGACCGTGGCCGTGCCCATCTTCATGACGACGATGCCGCCGGCGTAGTTCGCCAGCGTGGCCGCTTCGACGTACGATCCACCGGCGGCGAGGGCGAGGGTGAAAGTGGCGATGACGGTATCGCCCGCTCCCGTGACGTCGGCCACCTGATCGGTGCCGTAGACGGGGATCAGCAGCGGATCCGTCTCCTTCTGATAGAGGGCCATGCCGCGGCTGCCGCGGGTGATGAGGATGGCCTCCGCGTCGAGGGTCTGCTGGAGCGACTGGGCCACCTCGAAGAGGCGGCGGTCGTCGTCGCCGTTGAAGAGCGTCGTTCCGGCAGCGGCGGCGGCTTCCTCCTCATTCGGCGTGGCGGCGGTGACGCCCGGGTAGCCGAGGATGTTGTAGCGGGAGTCGAGGGTCACGGGCTTGCCGTGGGCGAAGCGGGTCAGCGTCCCGACGACGTTCGGCGTCACGGCGCCGTAGCCGTAGTCGCTGATGAGGGCGGCGTCGCAGAGGGCGATCTGGTCGCGCAGGAGGGAGGAGAAGACGCCGGCCTCGCCGTCAGTAATGGAAAACTCGTCCTCGATATCGTAGCGGACGATCTGCTGGCGGCTGGCGTGGGGCATGCCGCCGAGGATGCGTACCTTGGTGGGAGTGTTGTAGCGCTCGGCCCGGAGGATGCCGCCGCATTCGATGCCCTGCTCGGTGAGCTTGTCGATGCAGGTCTGGCCGGCGGAGTCGGTGCCGAGGACGGAGACGGGGAGCGGCAGGCCGCCGAGGGCGGCGATGTTGTTGATGGCGTTGCCGGCACCGCCGAGGAGGATGTCGTCCCGGTACTGGCGGAGGATCAGCACCGGTGCCTCGCGGGAGATCCGCTTCGGGGTCCCGTAGATGAAGCGGTCGGCTACGATGTCGCCGTAGACGACGATCAGCTTTCCCTTCATCGTTTCGGTGAGCTGAAGAAGGCGCGACCGGCTGAACACCGGCGAAGGATACAACACCGGCGTGGAGCGCAAACTCATCGAAGGCGTGGACTTTTACCGCGAAGGACCGTACGTGGTCTTCACCGAAAAGTACCTGCGCGACCGCGGCTACTGCTGCGAATCCGGCTGCCGGCATTGCCCCTGGGGATTCAGCCGGGAGCGGAGGAGTGATGTGCCGGTGGAGGGGGAGGGGATTGAGGATTGAGGATTGGGGATTGAGGTTCCCGGATTTCAACCTGGGGGGCTCGGAGCTCAATTTGAGGTTCGCGGAGCTCGATTTGAAGACACGCAACCTCAAACGTCTGCCTGGAAAGTCGCCGCGGGGTGCCGGGCGCGCTACTGCGGCTGCTCGGCAGTCACGGAGAGGTCGGCGTCGCGCAGTTCCTGCTGCTCGCGACCGCTGAGGATGCTGTCCACGTCGATCAGCAGGTAGACCTCTTCCCCGTGCGGAACGACGCCGATAAGCAGCTCGCCGCGGATGCCGCGCACGAGCGGCGGCGGCGGCAGGAACTCGTCGGTCGAGACGGTCACGATCCTGCGTACCTCATCCACCTTCAGCCCGATGATCCCGGCCGAGGTGTGGGCGATGAGCACGAACGGCCGCTCCGCCCGTTCGGTGACCCGGGGAAACAGCCGGTCCCGCAGGTCGACGATCGGGATGACCTCGTTCCGCAGCACGATGATCCCCTCGACGAAATCCGGCGCCGTAGGTACGGACGTCGCCCCCCCATAGGGGATGATCTGCCGCACCGCCATGATGTCCATGACGAACGTCTCCGGACCGACGCGGAACGTGATGAGACGGAGGTCAGGCATGGGGCGTTGTCCGTTGCTCGTTGCCCGTTGTCGGTGCCGCATCGTGAGGCCCCACGGGTAGCTGACGACGGGCGGTTTTTGGTTGTTGGTTTTTGGTTTTGGGTGCTCTATGCGGGGAGCTCGGCCGGTTTCGGTCACTAACCGAAAACCAAAAACCAAAAACCAAAAACCGCCTCACCGCTGCCGCGTCGCGATGCCCCACGGACAACGGACAACAGACAACGGACAACCTCACGCTTTCACCCTGAACTTCCGCACCTCTTCGTCCAGGCTGCGGATGGCGTCGTTGAGGAGGGTGAGGGCGGCGCTCATGTCGGCGGCGGAGTTGCGGTTGCCGTCGGCGATGCCGCGGACCTGCTCCATCGTCAGGACGATCTTCTCGGATTCGGAGGCCTGATTCGCGGCCACCTGGAAGATCTCGTGGATCATGTCGATCATCCGTTCGGCGGCGGAGGAGATCATGGCCGAGCCGGATTTCTGCTCGACCATGGCCTGGCGGACGTATTTCGTCACCTCGCGCATCGACTCGACGGCCTTCATGATGTGGTCCGAGCCCTGCGCCTGCTGCGTGGTGGCGCCGTTGATCTGGCGGACCATCTCCTGCAGCCGGTCGACCGAACGGGTGACGGTCTCGCTCCCCTTCGCCTGCTCGCGCGTGGCGTTGGCGATCTCCTTCCCCATGTTCGACGCCTTCGCGGCCGAATCGAGGATGTTGTTCAGGGCGCGGCCGGCCTCGTGGGAAAGAGACACGCCGGTCTCCACGACCTTCGCGCCTGACGACATGGCTTTGAGAGCGTTGGCGACTTCTTCCTGTACGGAGCGGATGAGGTTGGCGATGTCGCGCGTGGACGACGCGGTCCGTTCGGACAGCTCGCGGATCTCCGCGGCGACGACCGAGAAGCCTTTGCCGTACTCCCCTGCCTGGGCCGCGAGGATGGCGGCATTGAGCGCCAGGAGGTTCGTCTGTTCGGCGACGTCCTCGATCACGTTGAGGATCTTGCCGATGGCCACGGAGCGGTCGCCGAGGCGGGCCACGACGCTGTTCGCCTCCACGACCGACTGGCGGATCTGCTCCATCCCCTCGATCGTTTCCCGGACCGCCTTCATCCCGCTTTCGGCGGCGTCGGCCACGGCCAGCGCCAGATCGTACGAACGGGCGGCGTTGCCTTCGACCTGGGCGATGGAGGCCGACATCTCCACCATTGATGAGGAGGTGTCGGTGACGAAGTTCGTCAGGTAGACGACGTTCTGGTCCACCTCGTTGATGGACGAGACCATCTGCGTCGTCGCCGAGGCCGTCTCTTCGACGGAGCCCCAGAGGGTGTCGGTGTGGCGGCTCACCTCTTCCATCGACGCCACCATCTCCAGCATGGAAGACGACGTCTCCTCGGAGGAGGCGGACAGCGCCTCGACGTTGTCCGTGATCTTCCGGACGCCGCCGTTCAGGTTCTCGACCGAGCGGTAGGTCTCGTCGATGATGGCCCGCTGTTCGTCGACGCGCTCGATCACGGTGCGCGAACGGCTGTCGACGGTCTCGACGACCGACTTCAGCTTCGCCTGCGACTGGCCGAGGCTCTTCATCGTCCGTTCGAGGTTGGCGGCCATGCCGTTGAAGGCCTCGCCGAGCGAGCCGATCTCGTCGGTGGTGTCGACCGTGACGCGCTGCGTCAGATCCCCCTTGGCGATTTTAGTGGCGGTGTCGACGAGGTTGAGGATCGGCCGGGAGATGAAGCGCCCGACGAAGTAGGCGGCAATGGCAGCCAGGCCGAGGACCACGGCCGTGATGCCGATGCTCCAGCGGCGGAGGCCGCTCAGGGCCGCCTTCGCCTGGGACTCGTTCATCAGCAGACGGAAGTAGCCGATCGGCTTGGCCTTCTTCTCGTCCACCCCCGGCTCGAAGAACGGCACGGAGTAGGCGTGCAGCTCGACGCCGACCGAGGCGCCGTGCAGCTCGCGCGGCGTGCCGCTCAGCTCTTCGGGCGGCTGCGGCTTGGAGGCCGCGAGCGTCTTGCCTTCGCCGTTGATGAAATCGGCGTATTCGACGCCATGCCCCTGCTGCACGTCAGCGACGATGCTCTGCAACTGATCCTTCATCCCGAACTGCACGAGCGACTCGGCAGTCGACTGGACCGTGCGGGCGATCGCCTCCCCCTGCTCGACCGTCTGGTCGATCATGGCCTGGCGAACGCGCCACTGCTGGATGAGGAGAATGGCAGTGGCCACGACGATCGTCAGGATGGCGAACGTGAGGACGAATTTGGAGCGAAGCCCCGTACGGAATGTTTGAGAGTCTTTGGCTGGCAACATACGACCGGCCGCAAGTGTACCCGAGGAGGAGTTGGCGGTTGGCAGTTGGCGGTTGGCAGTGATGGATTCGGGATCGCGTGGGAGCTACTGCCTACTGGCTGGAGTTGGCGGTTGGCAGTTGGCGGTTGGCAGTAAGGGATTCCGGATCGCGTGGGAGCTACTGCCTACTGCCAACTGCCAACCGCCTACTGTTCTATCATCTGCCCCATGCCGCTCATTCGCTGCCCCAAGTGCGGGCAGGCGTACGACGTGCCGGGGGTCGTCGCGGTACGGCTGCCGAACTCGATCGCCACCTGCCATTGCGGCGAATGGATCGCCGGCAGCAAAGCCGCCGTGCTCGCGCGGCTGATGAATCCCGAGGAGATCAAGGAAGTCGACCTGCAGCCGTATCGCATCGACGCGGCCGCCGCCGCGGTGGTCGAGACGCCGCCGCAGCAGCAGGCTATCTCGTCGAAGCCACGCTCGTTGCGGGTGACGGCACGGAGCGGCGCACAGTCCATCGATACGGTGTTCACGATTCACGAGCACCCCCTCTGGATCGGCCGCCAGGGGTGCCACGTGGAGCTGGAGGAGGCGGAGCTGTCACTCCGTCACTGCTCGATCTCGGTCCGCGGCGAGCAGTTCGTGGTCCGCGACGCCGATTCGCACATGGGGACGTTCCTCGACGGCGCCCCGGTCGAGGAGACGGCCATCGACGACGGTGTCCACCTGCTGCGCGTCGGGACGGCGCTCGTCAGCATCGAGCCGACGGAAGAGCGCGGCGTGCTGGTCGGCCCGATCGGTGCCGCGACGGACGAGCAGCGCACGGCGCAGAGGCTCCAGGCCCGCGCCCGCGCCGCCGCGGCAGCCGCAGCCAGTGCAGCCGCCCGCGCGGTCCTGGTCTGCGTGGCCGGTCCGCTGAACGGGCAGGAGTTCGAGATCCCCGGCTCCGGCCTGATCGTCGGCCGCGAAGGGCACGTCCGCGTCCCCGACGAGTTCCTCTCCCGCAAGCACTTTGAAGTGATCCGCGACGAGGAGGGCATCGTCCGCGTCCGCGACCTCGGCAGCCGCAACGGCACCTTCCTCAACACCCTCCCGGCGCGCAATACGAAGGTGCAGCCCGGCGACGAGATCGAAGCCGGCGTGAACCGGTTCCGCATAGAGGAGCGGTAAGTGGAGGACGGACAATCCTGTCCGTCACGCGCGAACTGGCGCGTCGTAGCTGCTCTCTCGCGTGACGGACAAGATTGTCCGTCCTCCACTTGCAGTGCGTGCCCCCCTGTCGCGTTCACCATTCTTGATACTGGCGTGCGCGCGAGCCGCCACCTATACTTTCGGCCCAATCCGCAGGACTACTGTATGACTAGCGCTGACTCACCGGCGGCGAGGATTCTTGCGCCGCTCTCCGCATTGCTGGCCCGGCCGCTGTCGCTGGTCGACGCGCATTCGCCGGTCGCTTCCGGTGCGTTCTCGGTGCGCATCGACGTGCCGCGGGTGGCCATCGTCTCGGGCGACGGCAAGCCGTTCACGGATGACGAGCGGACGCTGATCCAGGAGCTGTTCGGCGTCGTCCGCTCTGCCGAGGAGAGCGAGGGGCGGTTCCGGGAGCTGGAGCAGCGGATGCTCAGCCTGCAGCGGGAGAACCTCGACCTCGTCGTCCGCAACCGGATGCTGTCCGAGGTCTCGTCGAGGGACTCGCTGACGGGGCTGTACAACCGCTGGTACGTCATCGAGAAGATCGACTGCGAGATCAACCGCGCGTTGCGGCACGGCTCGCCGATGTCCGTCCTGATGCTCGACCTCGATCACTTCAAGCGGGTCAACGACACCTGGGGGCACTCGGCCGGCGATCAGGTACTGCAGACCGTCGGGCAGTTGCTGCGCGACAGTTGCCGCGTCTACGACATTCCCGGCCGCTACGGCGGCGAGGAGTTCTGCATCGTCCTGCCGGAGACGCGGCTCGGCAACACGACCGTCGTGGCCGAGCGGATCCGGACGCGGCTCGAGGCCATGCCGATGGCCGTGGGCGACGCCAACGTGACGGTCACGGCGTCCATCGGGATCGCCGGGATGGACTCCGCCGGTGAGGCCATCCTCAGCCCCGCCGCCCTGATCGACCGGGCCGACCGGGCGCTCTATTCAGCCAAGCACCGGGGGCGGAACCGTATCGAGCTTTGGGATGACCGCCTCCTCGGCGACAATGACGCCATCGGCCTGAGTCACTAAACCGTTACGGTGAGCCAAATCACGGCGTCCCGGCGCCGGTGGCTTTAGATTTCGCATCGTCCAATCAACGAGGGAGCCTAATGCGAGTCAAGTCTGTTTTTCTGAGTGCTGTTCTTCTTCTGTCCATTTCCGGCGCCGCCATGGCGCAGAAGCCGTCCGTCGGTGTTTCCGAGTTCAAGAACGAGACGAGCGCGAACTGGTGGTCCTCCGACGTCGCCCGCGACCTGACGGGCATGCTGGCCAACGAGCTGGCCGCCAGCGGCAAGTTCAAGGTCGTGGAGCGCTCCAAGCTGGGCGCCGTGCTCGACGAGCAGGATCTGGCCGATTCGGGCCGCGTCAAGAAGTCGACGGCTGCCAAAAAGGGTGAGCTGACCGGCGCGAAGTACATGATCTTCGCCACCGTCACCGCCTTCGACAGCAAGACCAGCGGCATGGGCGGCGGCCTGTCGTACAAGGGCATCGGCATCGGCGGCAAGAAGGAAGAAGCGTACATGGCCGTCGACCTCCGCGTGGTCGACACCACCACCGGCGAAGTCGAATACGTCCGTACCATCGAAGCCCGCTCGAGCAGCTACGGCGTGTCCGGCGGCTACTACCGCGGCGGCTGGGGCGGCTCGCTCGGCAAGTACGAGAACACCCCGGTCGGCAAAGCGATCCGCGGCTGCGTCATCGAGATCACCGACTACCTCGGCTGCGTGATGGTCGACCAGGACGGCTGCGAGTCCGAGTACCAGGCGAAAGAATCGTCCCGCCGCGCGAAGACCAAGAAGTCGATCAAGCTCGATTGAGACGAGCAGGTTTGTTGTGAACGAGAGCCGGCCGGAAGGCCGGCTTTTTCGTTTTGGGGCGGCTAATCGTTGCTCGTTGTCCGTTGCTCGTTGTCCGTTGCTCGTTGTCCGTTGCTCGTTGTCCGTGCTGCGCTTCGCGGTGCGTCCTCCGCTAGCTCCCGGCAAAGGAACACGGACAACGGACAACGGAGACGGACAACGAGCGCTTACGCCTCCTCCACGCCTCACTTACGCTCGATAAGGCGTAACTTACGCTTGACTTTCGCCCTGTTACCGCCTATATTGGCAAATGTGAGGGCGAAATGAAGTATCTGACCGAACGGCAACGCGACATCCTGAACTTCATCCGCGACTTCCAGAAGGCGCGTGGCGTCGCTCCGACACACCGTGAGATCTGCGATCACTTCGGGTTCTCTTCCTACGGCACCGTCTACAAGCATCTGTCGCTCCTCGAGAAGAAGGGGCTGATCCGGCGGGACTGGAATCAGAAGCGTGGCGTGGAGGTGGTCGAGCAGCCGGAAGAGAAGGTGGCCGCGGCCGCGCCGGCAGTGGGCGGAGGGGGCGGTAACGCCGTCAACGTCCGCGAGCTGCCGCTCTTCGGCTACATCGCGGCAGGCCGTCCGCTGGACGTCGACGTCCAGGACGAGCTGATCGCGGTCCCGGAGCATCTGACGGGCCGCGGCGACAACTACGTACTCAAAGTCCGCGGCGACTCGATGGTCGACGACGGCATTTTCGATGGCGACCTGGTGATCATTGCCCGCCGCGAGCGCGCCGAGAACGGCCAGATGGTCGTTGCCAATGTGAACGGCGAAGTAACGCTCAAGCGCTTCTACAGCGAAGGTGAGCGCGTCCGCCTCCAGCCAGCGAATTCAATGATGGGACCGATCTACGCAGCCGCCCGCGAGGTCGCGGTACAGGGCATCGTGGTCGGATTGATGCGGCGTTTCTGAACAGCAGCAGACAGCCAGTGAGGACACCATGGATCTCGTACTGAAACTTCGTGAAATCCGTCGACTCCGCGGGCTGAGCCAGAAGGACGTGGCTCGCCTCTCGGGAGTCGGAGAAAAAACGATCAGCTCCTTCGAAACCGGCCAGCGAATCGGCTCGCTCAAGCTCGCACAGCTCAAGCGGATGCTCTCGGTGTACGGCATCACGGAGACTGAATTCTTCGGCGGCAGCATCGAGCGCGAGATCGCGCCCTGGGAGCTGGACGAAGAAGAAAGCGCCGCGCAGCGCCTCGTCGACGAGCTGCGCCATCTGCCCAAGCCGGTGCAGAAGACGATGCTCACCAAGTTCCAGCTCATGCTGGAAGGGGCGTCCGGCGCCTCCGAAGTGCACCACCACATCCGCGACAAACAGCCGTCGTACGTTCGCGAGAACCCCGACTGGCACGTCATTGCCTCCCGCAACTGATCGCAGGCCCCGCGCACGCTTTCTCCCTCCCGGTCGGGTGGGCGCGGAGCAAAACGCGGCGGTCGTGACTCACCCCACGACCGCCGCGTTTGTAGTTTTTGCGCGGGAGAACGATGGGACAGATGGGACAGATGGGACCTATAGGACCTATCGGGCTCACTGACGTGAGCCCTGCTCCGCTCAGCGATACCTCGGGAGGTTCATCGGTCCCATAGGTCCCATCTGTCCTATAGGTCCCATCGTTCTCCCCCGGCGCTCTCTAAAACCGGAACCCCGCCGAGAACAGGTATGTCCGCGGCAACTGGTAATCCCCCTGCTGGGTGAGCGTCGTCGGGGTCAGCCCCTTCCCGAAATCCGGCGCCTTCACGTAGTGCACCCCCTCCACCGGTCTCTCGGTGAACGGGTTGAACGCCTCACACGGCTGCCCGCCGTTATGAAGCGTGCAGCTTTCCTGCTGCGCGGCGGTGTAGACGGTCGTATCGCCGCTCACCTGCCCCTGCTCGTTGAACACGTTCCGGACCTCGGCCTGCAGGAAGAGCTGCATCCTCCGGAAGAACGGGCGGCTGTTGAAGTTCAGCGCCAGGCTCGTGGCCGTGATGTCGTCCCACCGGAACGCGCCCCGCTCGCTGATGTAGTAGCTCTCGGCCGTCGGCAGCCCGAGCTGCTCGTAGCCGTAGGGATTCGCCGTCGACGGCAGGTCTCCCGTCGCCGGCGTGACGAACGCGCTCGGATCGATCGTCGCCACCAGCTCGTACGGACGTCCGGAGTCGAAGCTCTGAAGGACGCTCGCGCTCAGCACGCCGAGCGCAAACGGCTGGTCCCACGCCGCCCACGCCCGCAGCTTGTGCCGCTGGTCCTCAGGCAGCCAGCCGAGCGGATTCCGCCGCTCGTAGCCGAGGTACTCCGGGTAGTGCTGCGAGCTCGTGGCCGGGACCGGCCCGGACGACGCGGTCTCGCCGACATGATTCCCGCGCAGCGCCGACAGCGTGTAGTTGCCGCCGAGCCGCAGCCGCGCCAGCGGCTGATACGACGTCTGCACCTGCAGCGCGTCGTAGTGGCGTACCAGGTCGTTGCTGTTGGTGATGACGCCCTGATCGATCGTTTGCTGGGGCAGCGGGTCGAAGACCTTCCCGGTCCTCGTGTTCGTGTACGTCGTGTAGAAGTCGCTCCAGTCGCGGCGGATCCAGTCGGCCCGCACGTAGCCGCGGCCCCCGAGCTGCAGTCCGGCACCGAGCGTCATCTCCTCGACCCCCGGCGTGCGCAGCCGTCCGTCGATGCGCGTGCCGACGCCGTTCGTGCCGCCGGCCGCGAGATGCCCGCCAGACTGTCCGACGTCCGTGCCGCCGATGCTCTCGAACCACTCGAAGACTTCGAACAGCGCCTCCTCGGTTCCGCCGCTCACCGGATCACCGTCGTAGACCCAGACGAGCAGCGACGGCGCGCCGGCGACGGAGGTGGCGTCGCCGATGTTGCCGTCGGCGATGCCGGCCGAGTAGGTGGCGTAACCGGCGTTCAGCCGCAGGCGGCCGTCGCCGAGGGCGTCGTACGTGGCGGCGAGGCGGGGGCTGAAGCGCTCGTCGTCGGCCACGCGGGCGCCGGCGCTGTTGCTCCCGACGTTGCGGTCGTAGCGCACGCCGAGGTTGAAGCTCAGGCGCGCGCCGAGATCCCACCGGTCGTTCAGGAACAGCGACTGTGTCTCGAAGTTCGTGCCGTGGCTTTCGGCCAGCACCGGCCAAAAGACGATGAAGTCACCCGGGGCGAACGTGGCGATCGTCTCCCCTGTCTCCAGATCGCGGCGTGGCTTGGTGAACGTCCAGACGGTGAAGTCGCTCCCCGACTGGTGGTTGTTCGCCATGATCTGGCTTTCCCAGTTCTCCACACCCAGAGCGATCGTGTGCGACCCGAGGCGCGGCGTGGCGGCGTAATACGTCCCCTTGAGGGCGAGGCTGCGGTTGTTGCGCTGCTCGTCGCCGCAGACGCCGCAGAAACTCGGCGCGCCGAGGTAGGCGTCGTCGAAGAAGCTGTAGACGTTGGTCGTACGGGCCACGTCTTCGATGCTGCCGTGCGGGCCGACGTACTCGTCGCTGCCGGAGTTCACAAAGGCGAACTTCTTCCGCGACGCCAGCGCGTCGAAGAGGAAGCGGTTCGAGAGCACGGCGTTGTACTGCAGCGTGAGGAAGCGGTTCGGCAGCTCGCGCTCGCGGTCGAGCGTCGAAGGCTCCAGCGCGGCCGCCTCGTTCGGGAAGGCGAAGTTGCGCTGCACCTCGTCGATGTCGAGCCCCGAGAAGGTGAAGCTCTGCCGTGGTGTGAGCTGGCTCGTGAGCTTCAGTTCGAGGCGTGTCTGTTCGCGGCCCGTCGTGAACGGGACGGTGGTATCGCGGAAGTAGACCGGCGCCTCGAGGGAGAACTGCCGCGCCGCCGCGAAGAACCAGAGCCGGTCGCGGATGACCTTCCCGCCGAGCGTGGCCTCGTACGTCTGGAGGAGGTTGCTCGCCGGCCGCGCTTCACCGCGCGCGCCGCGCGCCGTCCAGCTCGGGTCCTGCAGCGAATCGCGCAGCGAGCCGCTGGTCGTCTCGCCGCCGTTCTTCGAGATCGCCGCCACGACGCCGCCGGTGAAGCGGCCGTATTCGGCCGAGATCGCGCCGGTGAGGATGGTCGTCTCCTCGAGCGCGTCTTCGATGTAGAGGTCGTGCGGCTGGCCGCGCAGGTTCTCGTTCACGACCGCGCCGTCGATGATGAAGAGGTTCTCGTACGACGGGCCGCCGGAGATGACGGCGTTGCCGTTCGGACCGTTGGCGGTCACGCCCGGCGCGAGGCTGATCGTGCCGACGAGCGTCCGGTTCACCGGCAGCTCCTCGACGAGCGACGCGCGGATGTTGGTCTGCACGTCCGCCGACTCGAACATGGCCGATGACGGCGTGACGGTGATCTCGGCGTCGCGGCTGATCTTGAGCTCCGCGTCGGCGCGCGCGACCTGCGTCAGGCCGATGCGCAGCTTCTTCGTCAGCGTCTTCGCCCCTTCGGACTCGAAGCGCACCGTGTACTCGCCGGGAGGGAGCGCGCCGAAGTGGTAGATCCCGTTCGAGTCGGTGGTCGTCGCCCGCACGCCGATCATGCTCTTCGACGACAGCAGCACCGTGACGTCTTCGGCCGGCGCTCCGGCGAACTTCACCGTGCCGGTGAGACGGGCAGTCGTCTGCGCCAGCGCGCCGTACGCCGCAAATACCAACAGCAGCACTGCCACCGGGAACCTGGACATGCGCATGGTCAACCCCCACTGCAGGGCGCCGGCCTGCACCGGCGTCTGTTGCAACTCGTTGACGGATGGGACCTTTATACCGCGTTCCCGTGCCCTCGGCATCGTGAGAAATTCACGAATCCGTACCGTACGCTCCGTTCTGTTGGATTCCGGACAAATCATAGAGAGCGCGACGGTTCCGCTCAGGAAGAACGCGCGAAAGCCGCCCCGGTGCGGTCAACGAGTTGTGAACGCCAGGTCACGCGGGGATAAATGTTGAGGGGAACGATGGGACCTATGGGACAGATGGGACCTATGGGACCTATCGGGCTCACTGACGTGAGCCCTGCTCTGCTTGGCCGGCCTGATGGGTTTCATGAGGCCCATCGGTCCCATCGGTCCCTGTTGGCAATTGCAGCGCCCCGCGCCGCAGGTGGTCCTATCACCGTCGAAAGAGATGCCGCAACGACCGCTCCAGCGACGGGTACTCGAACACGAACCCCTCCGCCTGCGCGCGCCGCGGCACGGCGCGCTGGCCGCCGAGCAGTACCTCGGACGCCATCTCCCCGAAGACGGCCCGCAACGCGAACGCCGGCGCGGGCATGAACGCAGGCCGTCTCAGCGTGCGGCCGAGCGTCCGTGCAAAGTCGCGGTTCTGAACCGGCTCGGGCGCTGTGATGTTGTAGACGCCGCGCGCGGTCTCGGTATTGACGGCCCATTCGATCGCCCGCAGCGCGTCGTCGCGATCGATCCACGACATCCACTGCGTACCGCTGCCGATCGGACCGCCTCCGCCGAGCTTGAACGGGAGGAGCATCTTCGCGAGCGCGCCTCCCTGACGGTCCAGCACCACGCCGAGCCGCAGCACGACGAGCCGGGAGAGGCTTTCCGCCGCGCGCGCCGCTGCTTCCCACTCTTCCACCAGACCGGCCAGGAAACCGCTACCCTTCGAGCCGCTCTCGTCGAACAGCTCGTCGCCGCGCGAGAAGCCGTAGTAGCCGACGGCTGAGGCGGAGATGAACGTGCGCCGCTTCGCCGGATTGCGCTGCATCGCCGTGACGAGGGCCCGCGTGCTGTCGACGCGGCTCGCGACCATGCGCTTTTTGCGCGCCTCGGTCCACCGTCCGCCGCCGACGTTCTCGCCGGCGAGGTTGATGATGACGTCGGCGCTGGCGGCTTCGTCCGTCCAGAGGCCGGACGCGGTTTTCGCGTCCCACTGCATCCCCCTGCCGTGCCGCACTTTCGCGGGATTGCGCGAGAGGACGATCACGTCGTGACCGCGCGCGAGGAGCCGTTCGACCAATGGCTCACCGAGGAAACCGGAGGCACCCGCGGCAACGATCTTCATCGGCCGATTGTAGACGCAAAAAAATGCCGCCGGTCAGAGCTGACCGGCGGCTAGGAGAGGGGGGTAGGGGGTTCGTAGGAGATTTTGTTCAGGCTTCGGTTTCGTTCGTTTGTTCGCAGCGTGCTCGATAAGTAGGACGGAGCATCGGGGGGAAAGTTTCGGGTCCAAACGCGCCGGGGCCGTGTTGACTGATTTGTCACTGCTCGCTGAGACCTGCGGTCTGAGTTGGTTTTTGGTTGTTGGTTTTTGGTTTTTGGTGGGTTACCAACAACCAACAACCAACAACCAAAAACCAACAACCACCAACGGGCGCGCAGCGCCCCTAGCGGATCCTCGATCTCGCCACCACGCGGCGCGGGTCCACCCTCTCCCCTTTCTGCATCCCGGCGAACGCGATCATGGCGGCGTTGTCGGTGCAGTAGACCTTTTCGGGGAGGCGGACGATTACGCCGCGGGCTTCGCCCCAGGCGGTGATCTTTTCGCGGAGCACGCCGTTGGCGGCGACGCCGCCGGCGATGGCCACTTCGGTCGGTTTCGGTGCCTCCAGACGGGGCCAGAGCGTTTCCAGGCGGTCGAAGAGCTGCGCGAACAGCGCGTTCTGGAACGTGGCGCAGAAGTCGGCCAGCAGTTTGGGATCGCCGTCGATGTGGACCTTCTGCTCGCGGGCCAGGCGGATGGCGCCGGCCTTGATGCCGGAGTACGAGAAGTCGAGCGACTCCTCCTTGAACTGCGGCACGGGAAAGGGGAAGCGGCGCGGATCGGCCTTGCCGAGGCGGGCGTGCTTCTCGATCTGCGGCCCGCCGGGGTACGGGAGGCCGATGAACTTCGCCACCTTGTCGAACGTCTCGCCGATGGCGTCGTCGCGCGTACGGTTCAGCGGGCGTACGTCGGCGTGGCGGACGTCGTAGATCGACGAATGGCCGCCGGAGATGACGAGACTCAGGAAGCGGTCCGGCAGCGGCGTCGACGCCCCTTCCTTCCGAAGGTACGGCGAGAAGATGTGCCCCTCGAGGTGATTGATCGAGATGATGGGGATGCCGAGCCCGTAGGCGAGCCCCTGCGCCCCTGCCACACCGACGAGCAGCGCGCCGATCAGCCCCGGCCCGGACGTCACGGCGATCGCCTCGACGTCCTCGAACGACACGCCGGCATCGGCCACGGCGCGCTCCGCGAGAGGAAAGAGATGCTGCAGATGTTCGCGCGACGCGATCTCCGGCACCACGCCGCCGAACGGCTGATGCCGGTCGATCTGCGACGCGATGAGGTTCACGCGCACGCTCCCGTCGTCGCCGAGAAGGGCAACGGAGGTTTCGTCACAACTGGTTTCGATTCCGAGGATCATGGGTTCGCAGTTGGCAGTTGGCGGTTGGCGGTTGACAGTAGGGAGAGCACGCGAGACGGTTCCACTGCCAACCGCCAACTGCTAACTGCCTACTCCCCACTATAATGCCCTCCTTTTCGCGCTATGAAAGAAGAACTGGCAACACGCTACGAGCCCAAGAACTTCGAGCAGCGGCTGTATGCGCAGTGGGAGGCGAACGGCTACTTCACGCCGGACGACGACCCCGAGCGCCCGAAGTTCTCCATCGTCATTCCGCCGCCGAACGTCACCGGACGTCTGCACATCGGCCACGCCCTCGTCAACACGCTGATCGACATCGTCACGCGCTGGAAGCGGATGAGCGGCTTCAACACGCTGTGGCTGCCCGGCACCGACCACGCCGGCATCGCGACGCAGATGATCGTCGACCGCGAGCTGACGAGGCAGGGCATCTCCCGCTTCGACCTCGGGCGCGAGAAGTTCGTCGAGAAGATCTGGGAGTGGAAGGAGCGCCACGCCACCGAGATCAAAGACCAGCTCGTGCGTCTCGGAGCCTCCGCCGACTGGACCCGCGAACAGTTCACACTCGATCCCAAGCTCTCGCGCGCCGTCCGCTACGTCTTCGTGAAGCTCTACGAGGACGGCCTGATCTACCGCGACCGGGCTCTCGTCAACTGGTGCCCCTTCTGCCAGACCGCCATCTCCGACGTAGAGGTGGAGTACGAGGAGCGGCACGGCAAGCTGACGCACGTCGACTACCCGGTAGCCGACTCGGACCGCAAGCTCACCGTGGCCACGACGCGTCCGGAGACGATGCTCGGCGACACCGCCGTGGCCGTGCATCCGGAGGATGAGCGCTACAAGGACCTGATCGGCAAGGACGTGATCCTGCCGATCGCGAACCGCCGCATCCCCGTCATCGCCGACCCGATCCTCGTCGATCCGGAGTTCGGTACCGGCGTCGTGAAAGTCACGCCGGCCCACGACCGCAACGATTACGAGACCGGCCTCCGTCACGATCTGCCGCAGGTGCAGGTCATCGCCGAGGACGGGAAGATGAACGCCGCGGCCGGGCCGGAGTTCGAAGGGCTGGACCGCTTCGAAGCGCGCAAGAAGATCTCGGCGATGCTCGAGGAGCAGGGCTTCCTCGTGAAAGTGGAGGAGCACGTCCACAACCTCGGGCTGCACGGCAAGTGCGGCAACGTCATCGAGCCGATGCTCTCGCGGCAGTGGTTCGTGAAGATCGAGCCGCTGGCCAAACCGGCCATCGAAGCGGTGCGCAGCGGCGCCGTCACGATCACGCCGCAGACCTGGGAAGCCACCTACTTCAACTGGATGGAGAACGTGCACGACTGGACGATCTCCCGCCAGCTCTGGTGGGGGCATCGCATCCCGGCGTTCCACTGCCCGAACGGCCACACCACCGTGACGATGGACGACCCGGCGGTCTGCCCCGAGTGCAACGCGCCGGTGACGCAGGAGACGGACGTCCTCGACACCTGGTTCTCGTCGGCGCTCTGGCCGTTCTCGACGCTCGGCTGGCCGGACGAGACGCCCGACCTCAAGACCTTCTACCCGACCAACGCCCTGATCACCGGCTTCGACATCCTCTTCTTCTGGGTGGCGCGCATGATCATGATGGGCCTCCGCTTCACCGGCCGCGCGCCGTTCTCCCAGGTCTTCCTCAATGGCCTCGTGCGCGACGAGCAGGGGCAGAAGATGTCGAAGACGAAGGGGAACGTCATCGACCCGCTGGACGTGGTGAACGAGGTCGGCGCCGACGCGCTCCGCTTCACCCTGGCCATCAACGCCTCGGGCCGCGACATCCCGCTCGGACGCAGCCGCATCCAGGGCTACTCCGCCTTCGTGAACAAGATCTGGAACGCCTCCCGCTTCGCGATGATGCACCTCGACGTCGAGCTCAAGGACGCCGCGCAGATCGATCGCGACGAGCTGCGCACCGTGGAGCGCTGGATCCTCTCCCGCCTCGACGCGACCACCCGGGAAGTGAACAAGGCGCTCTCGGTCTGGCGCTTCGACGAAGCGGCCAGCACGCTCTATCACTTCTTCTGGGGCGAGTTCTGCGACTGGTACATCGAGATGGTGAAGCCGGTCCTCCTCGGCCGCCATGGCGACGAAGCGGCGAAGGCGAAAGCGAAGCGCGTGCTGCTCGAAGTGCTGGACCGCTCGCTGCGCCTCCTCCATCCATTCATGCCGTTCGTGACGGAAGAGATCTGGCTCAAGCTGGGCGGCGTGGAGCCGTCGCTGATGGTGGCACCGTATCCGATCGGCGAGCAGGTGCTCGAAGATCCGGAAGCCGAACGGCTCATCGGCGCCGTCAAGGCGATGATCACGACGATCCGCAACGTCCGGGCGGAGCGCGGCTTCACGCCGAAGGACCGCTTCCGCCTGACGATCCAGGTGGAGAACGATCGGGAAGCGCACTTTTTCCGCGACATCGCCTATCTGCTGAAGGATCTGGCCCGCCTCGACGACGTCTCGATCAACGGCGACGTGCCGGCGGGCGCGCATCAGGACGTGGTCGAAGGCTTCGGCATCGCCATCGAGATGCCGGAGAAGGTCGTGACGCCGGAGCAGCTCGAACGGACGCGCCGCGACATCGAGAAGAGTGAGAAGGAGCTGGCTGCCCTCGACGCGAAGCTCGCCAACGAGCAATTCGTCAAGAATGCCCCGGCTCAGGTCGTGCAAACTGCACAAGCGCGCCAGGCAGAGCTCCGCGCCCGCCTCGGCAAGCTTCAGCAGAATCAATGATCGGAATCGACACGCGCAGCATCGTGACCCGCCTGCGGACTCTCGAGTCTCTGGCGCTCATTCCGCGCGTGGCCTCCACGAACCTCGTCGCCCGGCGCATCGTCAAGGAGTGCATCGATAACGAGCTCTCCGTGCCGCAGGCGCTGATCATCGCCGGCGAGCAGATCGCCGGCCGCGGACGGAACGACCGCCAGTGGTCGTCGCCGCCGGGCAAAGGGATCTACGCGACGACGATCCTGACGCGCCCGGCACGTGAGCTGCCGGTCATTCCGCTGGCCATGGCCACCATCGTGGCGTCGTTCCTCCACGACATCTTCGCCATCGACGCCCGCATCAAGTGGCCGAACGACATCCTCGCGGACGGCCGGAAGATCGCCGGCATCCTGATCGAAGCGCGCGTCCACGACGACAGCGCTCACCTGATCATCGGCATCGGCATCAACGTCGAGCCGGTCGCCGACGAGACGCGCCCGAACGCCGTGGCCATCTCCGAGCTCACCCCGCGCAATTTCAGCGGCATCACCAACGCGACGGTGGCCTTCATCGAGCACCTCGACGAGCGCCTGTCGTTCTCCTTCGAGCACGACGAGGTCATCGCCCACTGGCGTAAGCGAACGATCCACAAACCGGGCGACCGCATCCACTGCGTCCTCGGCGACCGGACGGTCACGGGCACCTGGAGCGGCATCGACGACCACGGACGCGCGCTGGTGCGCAACGGCGACGAGCTGATCGCCGTGAGCGCAGGCGATTTGATCCTGGCGTAGCGTCGAGCCATCTCGGAGTGGGGGGGCGGACGCACCGCGC
>DASWMP010000151.1:0-4635 GCA_036399695.1 Thermoanaerobaculia bacterium
GTGCCCGATATTCGGCGGAATCTGAATGTGGGACAGACACTCCTGTCTGTCCGCGCCCGCAGGCGCCGGTTCATCGACGGCAGAACCAAGGGAGTAGATCGAGACGCGCCGTTTTGAGACACCCTCCCTTCGCCACCGCACCCCGAGATCACCCGTTCGCCTGCAGCGTCTGCAGGATCTCGTCGATGGCTTCTGCCGCCCGTTCCGCCGGCAGCAGGCAGGTCCCGGCGCCGCGGTGACCGCCACCTCCGTACCGTGACATCAGCTCCCCCACCGACGTGTTGCACGTCCGGTTGAAGATGCTGTGCCCCACGGCCGCGATCACCGTATCCCGCCGCGGTCCCCAGTGCACGCGCAGGGAGACATTCGCCTCGGGGAACAACTGGTACACGAGAAAGCGATTGCCGGCCGGCAGGCGGTCCATGTCGCGAAGGTCCGTCACCACGACGTTGCCGAGCTGAAAGCTGCTCCGGCGCAGGAGCGCTTCGAACTCCCGTTGCTCGCGGCGGATGCGCTCCACGCGCGCGGCCACTTCCGGCTGACGCAGCACCTCGTCGATCGACATGGTCTTCAGCCACTCGACGAGATCGCGAAAGTACGTCTGGAAGTCGCCGAGTCCGGTGCGGCTGTCGATCGTGTAGCCGAGGAGGATGTAGTCGCGCGGCTCCTGAACGTCTTCGGGGGTGAGCTGCGCGGCGTCGAGGCGATCCGTTTCGTCCACCAGCTTCGCCAGGCGGAGCAGGTCGGGGTCGCCGGGATGGCGCTCCAGGTAGTAATCGTAGACGAGGCGGGCGGCCGACTGCGCCAGACCGTAG
Source organism: Thermoanaerobaculia bacterium (assembly GCA_036399695.1). Taxonomy (GTDB): domain Bacteria; phylum Acidobacteriota; class Thermoanaerobaculia; order Gp7-AA8; family Gp7-AA8; genus DASVEE01. Next base: position 816 of record DASWMP010000151.1, read on the forward strand.
CGGCCCTCGAACTCCGCCGGCGGGCGCTCGTTGCTGTCCGTCAGCAGGTGATGGTCGAACCACTTGCCGCAGGCGGGGTGGTACGGCACGTTGGCGAGGATGTCGTTCGACGTGATCTCCACCCGCTTGTCCGTGATGTCCTGCGGATGGACGAGCAGGAGGTCATCGACCGCCTCTTTGAGAGTGATGATGACGGCGCTCGTTAGGCCGTCCAGATCGCCGCGCGTTACGAGACGCATCCTCTGATTTTCCTCGAAAGATCCACCACAGCGCAAATGCGATCGCGTACATCAGCACCAGCCGGTAGAAGTGATTCGAGAGCGACCAGAGATTCCTCGACGTGTCGCTGTAGTTGACCTGGCTCCACATCCCCAGCTTCTGCGTGTAAATGCTCATGACTTCCGTCACGAGACCGAGGATGTGCGTCAGGTAGAGGATCGCGCAGGCGGCGAAGAACCCGAGGACGTGCCGGTCCGACAGGCGGACGATGGCGAACAGGGCCGTCAGCAGGATGAAGTTGAACGTCAGGTCGTGCACCGGGACCGACGGCCGTTGCGTCGAGCGGCGGTCGAAATCGGTGCGGTCGACCACGGCGTAGTTCTCGCTGGCGCGGAGCACCGTCACGTTCGGCTTCTCGAACGCATGCAGCGACCACTCGGCTCCCGCGATCACGGCCCGGTTGTAGAGCGGCGAGAGCATCGCCCAGACGGCGAGCCCCACCAGAAATCCGAGCAGCGCCCTAAGCGCGACTCGCCAGTCGATTCGAGGCAACGCGTCCGCTCCAGAAGAGGAAGAATCCGATGGCAGCGATGATGATGACGATCTGCCAGACGGCGGTGTGGAACATGTCGAAGAGGCGCGGCTTGTAGACGCCCAGGAGGTAGAGCGACACGATGCGCACCTCGTTGAGGAGCTGAACCGCGATTGCGCCGAGGAGCAGGCCGGCGGCCCGTGCCTTCAGAGAGGCGGGGAAAGCGACGATCGACGCCACCAGGATCAGCATCGCCTCCACGCCGTTGCAGCCGTTGTTGATGTTCACGGCGAACCGGCTCGAAGAGATGACCGTCCCGTTGACCGTCACGTCCTGCCCGATCCCCTGCAGCACTACGCCAGAGACCCGGGCGATGCCGGCGGTGAACGGCACGATCACGGTGTCGTTGACCGGCTTCCAGGCGATGAGCAGATAGGCCCCCACGAGGATGGCGAAGAATTTGACGAGGAACAGCTTCTGGGAACGATCCATTGGACGGCCGTGATGGTAAGGGGCGAAAGAGGAATGTTCAACTGCCGCCGAAAATCAGTGACCGCTCGTCAGGAATCAGTGGCGGGTGACGGCGCATCGGCCGTCGATCACCGGTTTTCGGCGATCGAACACCGGAAATCGGTGACCGAACAGCGGAAATCGGCGATCGATTTGCGGAAATCGGTGGCCGATGACCGATGTTCGGTGATCGATGACCGATCTCCCGCCAACCGTGACTGAATTCCGGCCATCGATGACCGATTTTCGATCATCGATCTGTGCCGCCGGCAGATCCGTGACTGAATTTCGGTCGCGCGTGACTGAATTTCGGTCATCGATGACCGGGAGGTCAGTCACGGCCACTGATTTCCGCAGTTCGGCCACCGATTTCCGGTGATCGGTGAAGCCACCGCTCGTTCACACGTGTGGCAGAGCGGTGGCTTTCGTTCGCCATCGCACTCCGAGATGACCGCACGCCGAGATCATCGCGCCGCGAACTTCACCGCGATCTTGTTCTCCCCGGTGCGCACGTTCACCTGGATGGGCGCGGCGAACGCCGCTCCCGAGGCGAGGATCGCGTCCGCCTCGTCACCGGTGCGGTAGGGCCAGAACTCGTAGGCCCCGCTGGGGATGTTGGGCATCTGGGCGCCGCTGTCGCTGCCGCCGGCGCCGAACTTCAGCCCCTGAGCCACGGTCAGCTCCTCCGCCACCTCGCGCGGAATGAGCTCGCCGTTGTAGCGCACCAGGAGCGCGAACGGCGGCATCGCCCCGCCGTCCGTCGTCCTGGCCACAATCTGCAGCGACGAAGCGGCGCGCGGCAGGTCGATGCGCTTGCGCACTCCCGCCGGGTCGTTGCGCGTCACGCGCAGCATGGCGAACGAGCCGCCCTCCGGGATGACGTAGATCGTCGCCGCTTCCTGCTCCGGCACCGCCACGATGACGCGGCCATCGTCGTCCGTCTTGGCCCGCGAACAGACACGGCCGCCCGCCACCGCCAGCACCGTGGCATTCGCCACCGCGTCGTTCTCCGCGTCGATCGCTACGACCGGGATGCGCCGTCCGGTCTCGAGTCCGATCGCCAGTTGCTTGAACCGCGTCGAGCCGCCGAACGTAAACGCGATCGCCGCCGGCTGCAGGTACTCGGGCTGCGTCACCGTGACGACGTGCTTCGCATCTCGGACGCCGCTGAATTCGAAGGCCCCTTCGGCGTTCGTCGTCGCGCGGAGGTTCCGCTCCCCTTCTTCGAACGTCGACTGCAGCATGACCAGCGCGCCGCCGACTGGCGCACCGCTCTTCGCGTCGCGGATGACGCCGGTGATCCGTCCGTCCGGGATGCGCACGTCGAGACGGAACGGCGCCTTCTCGAGCTTCACCACCTCGACGTACGCCGTCGGCAGCGACGCCGCACGTACGTTGGCGGTGAACGAGCCGGTCTGCCACAGCGGCGCGCGGAAGGTTCCGTCCGGCTTCAGTTCCACGCCTCCGCGCCAACTGAACTCCTGATGGCGGAGAAAGAACGCACCGGCGCCCACCGGCACATCGCCGAGCGTCACCCGCCCCGTAACTTCCACCGGCTCGATCGTGATGGTCCGCTTCTGCGGCAGGCTGCCGAGCACGATCTTCGTCCCGAGCTGTTCGGTCTGCGCTCTGCCGCGCAGGAGGAGCTGATAGACGCCGGGCGCGAGCTTGTCGAAGCCGACCTGCCTTGTGGACGCCGGGACGTGCTTGTGCGCGATCTCGTCCCATTCGTCTTTCTCGTTGCGCACGAGCAGCTCCGCTTCGAGCGGCTGCTGCGTGCCGCGAATCGTCACGTCGATCGCGGCAGTGTGCGCCGGCGGTGCCGGTTCCGCGGTTGCAGCCAGCAGGAGTCCGAAAAGTATCGAGAGCATCGTCATGAGAGGTCTCCGTTGAGTGACAGGACTGAATAGGACCTATAGGACAGATGGACCTATGGGACTCATAGGTCCTATTTGTCCCATTGGTCCCATCCGCGGGACGCGAGGCCACTGTAGATCAGTGTGTGGACGGAGCTTTGACGTCGAGCTGCGCGACACGTGTCGCGTCGGCGGCCGGTTGCGCTTCGTCGAGGCGTTCGACCGAGGCCACCGCGAATTCGGAGGCGAGCGGCGCTACGGCCACGGCGGCAGGCTCGCAGCCCGGCTGCGTTTCGACACAGTCGCCCCATTGATCGAAGATGCAGACGCCGCCACGAAGCGTGTTCTGCAGGCAGGTGAGATCGATCGCCCGACAGCGTTCGCAGTACGCCATCGCGTTACCGGAACCGAGGACGAGGAGCATGAGGGCGAGAAACGGAACCACGCGTTTTTTCATTTGCGCTCTTCCTTTCAAATGGACGGGCCTCGCGTCCGCCTTTGATGGTGGAGCGCCGCGGGGTTCAGCACTAGTGTGATTCTTTTCCCGGAGTGCGGTGGCGCACGGAGGGTGTCTCAAAACGGAGCGCACACACTCTGATGGCCTGATCAGAAACCGGCGCCTGCGGGCGCAGACAGACAAGAGTGTCTGTCCCACATTGAATGCCAGCGTGCCCGCGGGTGCCCGATATTCGGCGGAATCTGA
>DASWMP010000152.1:0-11207 GCA_036399695.1 Thermoanaerobaculia bacterium
GCCACCGCTCTGGTACACGTGTAGAAGAGCGGTGGCTTTCGCCACCGCACTCCGAGATTGAGATCGTTTACTCGTTCGCCGCCGCGGGTGACGTCGACGGCGCTTTGTAGTCGCACTCCTCGTTGTTGCAGTACTCCACCAGCCCTTCGCGCTTCGTCTCCTTCTCCAGGAGGTACGGAGCGGCGCACTTCGGGCAGGCGCGGGCCACGGGGCGGTGGTTGAAGGCGTTCTCACACTTCGGGTAGCGCGAGCAGGAGTAGAAGACGCCGCGGCGGGACATCCGCTCGACCATCTCCCCCTCGTTGCACTTGGCGCACTTCACGCCCGTCGGCTTCGGCGGGGTGGACTTGCGTCCGCCGATCTTGCGGATCGTCTTGCAGTCCGGGTAACCGGAGCAGGAGTAGAACGGGCCGTAGCGGCCGCTCTTGAGGATCATCTCCTTGCCGCAGTTCTCGCACGGAGGCTGCGGGTCGGTCGGCAGGTTCGCGGCCTGCTTCATCAGCTTCGGGTCTTTGGTGTTCTTGCAGTCCGGATAACCGGTGCAGGCGAAGAACTGGCCGAAGCGGGAGCGCTTGAGCTGCATCGGCTTGCCGCACTTGTCGCAGATGATCTGCTCGTCGTCCGACGTCGCTTCCGCCGCATCGCCCTTGGCCATTTCCTTCGTGGTCTTGCACTCCGGGTAGTTCGTGCAGGCGAGGAACTCGCCGAAGCGGCCGAACTTGATGACCATCGGGGAGCCGCAGTTCTCGCACTTTTCGTCGGTCTCGAGACCGGTGCCTTTGACCTGCGTCATCTCCTTGCCGGCAACTTCGAGGTCGTGATTGAACTTGCCGGAGAAGTCCTTCATCAGGTCGGTCCAGACGACCTTCCCCTCTTCGACCTCGTCCAGCTCGTTCTCGAGGCGGGCCGTGTAGGTCTCGTCGATGATGTCGCCGAAGGACTGCTTGAGCAGCTTGATGACGAGGGCGCCGAGATGCGTCGGGAGGAACTTGCCCTCGTGTTTATACGTGTAGTCGCGGGTCTGGATGGTCGTGAGGATCGAACCGTACGTCGATGGACGGCCGATGCCGTTCTCTTCGAGCGCCTTGACGAGCGTCGCTTCCGTGAAGCGCGGCGGCGGCTGCGTGAAGTTCTGCTTCGTCTCCAGATCGATGAGCTTGAGGACGTCGCCTTCGTTCATCGCCGGCAGCGCCTTCTCGTTCTTCTTCTCCTCGTCCTCGTCCTCGTCTTCACCCGGCGCGTCCTGGAAGACGGCGAGGAAGCCGGCGAACTTCTGCACTTCGCCGGAGGCGCGCATCGTGAGGTTGCCGTTCTGGATGTCGACGTCCGTGACGTCGAACAACGCGGGCTTCATCTGCGAAGCGACGAAGCGCTCCCAGATCATCCGGTAGAGGTTGTACTCCTCTTTCGTGAGGTAGTCCTTGATCTTCTCCGGATCGAACTCGGTGGAGGTAGGGCGGATGGCCTCGTGCGCTTCCTGAGCTTGTGCTGCTTTCTTCGTACGATAAACGTTCGGTTTTTCAGGAAGGATATCGTTGCCGTATTTGGTAGCGATATATGAACGCACATCCGTGATGGCGTCATCGCTGATGCGCACCGAGTCGGTACGCATGTAGGTGATGAGACCGACGTGGCCGTGGGAGCCGAGCTCTTTACCTTCGTACAGCTTCTGCGCGATCTGCATCGTGCGCTTCACCGGGTACTTGAAGCGGTTGTACGCGGTGCGCTGGAGCGTGGAGGTGATGAACGGCGGAGCGGCGGACTGCTTGCGCTCCTTCCGCACGACGGTCGTGACGGTGAACGTGCCGGCCTTGAGTGCGGCCTCGATCTTCCGCGCGTCCGCTTCGTTGGTGACGTCGGCCTTCTTGCCCTCGATCTTCGCCAGCTTGGCGATGAACTGGGGCGGCTGCCTGGCCGCGAGCTTCGCGCCGAACGACCAGTATTCCTCGGGCACGAACGCTTTAATGGCGTCCTCGCGGTCGACGATCATCTTCAGAGCGACGGACTGGACGCGGCCAGCCGAAAGACCGCGGCGGACTTTGTCCCAGAGGAGGGGAGAGAGCTTGTAGCCGACGAGACGGTCGAGAACGCGGCGCGCCTGCTGGGCGTTCACCTTGTTCATGTCGATCTCGCCCGGGTTCTCCATCGCCTTCCGGACGGCGTTCTTCGTGATCTCGTGAAAGAGGATGCGCCGATACTTCGCCGGGTCCCCGCCGAGGAGACTCACGACGTGCCAGCCGATGGCCTCACCTTCGCGATCAGGGTCCGACGCGATGTAGATCATGTCGGCCTTCTTCGCGGCGGCCTTCAGCTCGCTCACGACTTTCTCTTTGCCTTCTAGGACTTCGTAGGTGGGAAGGAAGGAGTCTTCGTCGACACCGAGCTCACTCTTCGGCAGATCCCGGACGTGTCCGACCGAGGCTTTGACGACGTAATCGCTGCCAATGAATTTGTTGATCGTCTTCGCTTTCGCGGGAGACTCGACGATGACGAGGTTCTTTGCCATAGCGGAACGGCCCAAACTGACGCGACGACACCGGAATTCCGGTCCACGCGGCAGGCTGGACCATAACAGAGCGGACGGGTGGGGGCAAAAACACTACCGCTTGTGGAGCGGGTTGTCGGTTTTGGTTTTCGGTTTTCGGTGCTCCGCCGTGCCGCACTCATCGCAAAGCGCAGCACCAAAAACCAACAACCGAAAACTAAAAACGGCGAAGCCCACGGCGGCAAAGCCGCCGCACGCGCGAAGCGCGCGCTACTCCTCTTCCTCTTCCTCGTCGCCGCCTGCGCTCTTGTACTTTTTTGTCTTGTTGTAGAGCGTCTTGTACGAGATGCCGAGGATCTCGGCGGTCTTGCGGCGGTCGCCGTCGGTCATCGTGAGGGTCTCTTCGATGACGATGCGTTCCACCTCTTCCATCGGCTGGCCGAGAGGGATGGTGACGGCGTTGCGCTGGCGGCGCTTGCGGCTGCCGAGGAGCTTGTCCGGGAGACACTCGACCGTGAGCGTGTTCGTGCGCGCCATGATGAAAGCGCGGTTGATCACGTTGCGCAGCTCGCGGACGTTGCCGGGCCACTCGTAGGCCTGGAGCGCTTCGACGAAATCCTGGTCGATGTTCTCGACGGTCTTCTCCTCCGTCTCATTCAGCTTCTGGAGGAAAAAGTGCGAGAAGAGAGGGATGTCCTCGAGGCGCTCGCGCAGCGGCGGCACCTCGATGGGGAAGACGTTCAGGCGGTAATAGAGATCCTCGCGCATGCGGCCGTCGGTGATGGCGCGCTGGGGATCGCGGTTGGACGCGGCGACGATGCGGGCGTCGATGTTGATCTCGTGGTTGCCGCCGACGCGGCGGAACTTGCCCTCCTCGAGCACGCGCAGGAGCTTGACCTGCAGCTCGATCGGCATTTCCGTGATCTCGTCGAGGAAGACCGTGCCCCCCTTGGCAAGCTCGAAGTAGCCTTCGCGCTGCTTGATGGCGTTCGTGAACGCGCCCTTCTCGTGGCCGAAGATCTCGGACTCGATGAGGTTCGGGGAGATCGCGCCGCAGTTGAAGGCGATGAACGGCTTGTTGCGGCGGCGGGAGAGCGAGTGGATGGTGTTGGCGACGACTTCCTTACCGGAGCCGGATTCACCGACGATGAAGACGTTCGCGTCCGTGTTCGCGACCATCTCGATCTCTTCGAACAGCTTCTGCATCCGCGGCGATTTGCCGACGAGATGGCCGAGGGCGCCCATCTTCTGAAGCTGGCGGCGAAGCTCGAGGATCTCCTGCTTCATCTCCTGCTTGGTCTCGATGGACTTGAGGATGACCTGCAGGCGGGGGAGGTCGACCGGCTTGGTGACGTAATCCTCGGCACCGACTTTCAGCGCCTTGACGGCCGAGTCGACGGTGGCGTGGCCCGTGAGGATGATGACCGAGACGTCGGGATACGTCTCCTTGATCTTGTGCAGCAGGTCGATACCCGTGCCGTCCGGGAGCTTGAGGTCGACGATGGCTACATCAGGAACGAGCTTACTGACCGCGTTCCAGCCGGCTTTCACCGTGTCCGCGAGCTCGGGCTCATAGCCCCACTCTTCCACAACGTCGGCCATGCCGGCGCTGGTCGCACGATCATCATCAACGATCAGGACTCTTTTCATCGTTCACCCAGAGGAAAACTCAACCGCAGCGAGACCTTATCACTTTCCTGAACCCCATTCAGCTCACCGCCGTACGTTTCAGCGATCAGCCGCGCGGCCGCAAGTGAGAGATCGGGATTCCCCTGCGGATCAGTGTAGTAGAACTTGAAGACCTTCGTCAGCTCGAAGTCCGGTGGCACGGGGCGGCCGGCGACGGTGAGACGGAGCTCGGAAGCATCGATCGCCACGGCTGCCTGCACGCCGTCAGCGTCCAGGACTTTTGCCGTCCCCTCGAAGAACATCCGTAGCGCCTGCCTGATTCTCGATTCATGCGCGTTCATCGTTGCGTCACCAGCGGGCAGCTCCAGTTCGAGCCCCGCTCGTGTCGACGCCTCGCGCACCAGCGTCAGCAGCTCGACCGGCTGCAGGACCTCTTCCGCTTTTGGCGGCGTCGAGAGGATGAAAAACGTATCGAAGATGCGCCCCATCCGGCGGAGCTCGGTCTCGATGGCGCGCGTGTAGTTCGAGATCTTGTCGTCTTCGTCCCCCGGCGTCACCTTCCGAAGGCGCATCCGCAGGAGCTCCAGATTGAGCACGGCGACGTTGAGCGGGGTCTTCAGATCGTGCGCGGTATCCGCGCTACGCAGGAAATTCGCTCGCGCAAAGCTCTCGAGCCATGGCTCCATCAAGTCCTCGGAATCACCGATTTACTGAGCCGGGCTATGCAAGGAAGAGGCCGGTAAAAGGCAATCTCGGAGTGCGGTGGCGGAGGCCACCGCTCTGCTACACGTGTAAAAGAGCGGTGGCGTTCGCCACCGCACTCCGAGACTAGTGCTCGCGGCTGACGCCGATCATGGCGATCGACTCTTCGAGCCTTGCTTCCGCGGCCGCAAAGCCGGGGTCGTGCGAAGCCAGCACTGCCAGCTCCTTCTCCGCGGCCACGCGGTCCGCTTCAGCGTCGGCGGCGTTGATCTCACCCGGGAGCACGCCGCGCTCGGCCAGGACGATCACGCGATCCGGCAGCACCTCGGCGAAGCCCCAGGACAGCACCATGCGATGCATAGTGCTGCCCTGGCGGTAACGGAGTGCGCCGATGCGGAGCGTGGCCAGGAGCGGCGTGTGGCCAGGCAGAATGCCGAGCTCCCCGTTCGCGCCGGGGAGCACGACCTCGTCGACTTCGACGTCGATGAGGCGCCGCTCGCGGGTGACGACCGTGAGATTGATCTTCGTCGGGAGATCGGCCATGTCGTTTCCTTACGCCGCCTCGCGCTTCATCTGCTCGTAGCGCTCGATGACGTCCTCGATCGTGCCCTGCAGCAGGAACGCCTGCTCCGGGATCTCGTCGTGCTTGCCTTCGACGATCTCGCGGAAACCGCGGATCGTGTCGGCGATCTTGACGTACTTGCCTTTGATGCCGGTGAACTGCTCGGCAACGTGGAACGGCTGCGAGAGGAAGCGCTGGATCTTCCGCGCGCGGGCCACGATGACCTTGTCTTCTTCCGACAGCTCGTCGATCCCGAGAATGGCGATGATGTCCTGGAGGTCCTTGTACTTCTGAAGGACCGCCTGCACCGCGCGGGCGGTGTTGTAATGCTCGTCGCCGAGGATGCGGGGGTCGAGAATCTTCGACGTCGAAGACAGCGGATCGACGGCCGGGTAGATGCCGAGCTCCGCGATCTGGCGCGACAGAACCGTCGTGGCGTCGAGGTGAGCGAAGGCCGTCGCCGGGGCCGGGTCCGTGAGGTCGTCGGCCGGAACGTAGATGGCCTGCACCGACGTGATCGAGCCCTGCTTGGTCGACGTGATGCGCTCCTGCAGCTCACCCATTTCGGTGGCGAGGTTCGGCTGGTAACCGACGGCGCTCGGCATGCGGCCGAGGAGTGCCGACACTTCGGAACCGGCCTGCGTGAAGCGGAAGATGTTGTCGATGAAGAGCAGCACGTCCTGCTTCTCGACGTCGCGGAAGTACTCGGCGACCGTGAGACCGGTCAGGCCGACGCGCAGACGCGCACCGGGAGGCTCGGTCATCTGGCCGTAGATCAGCGCCGCTTTCGACTTCGACGGATCGCCCGGGGTGATGACGCCCGTCTCCTCGAACTCGAGGTAGAGGTCATTCCCTTCGCGGGTGCGCTCGCCGACGCCGGCGAACACCGAGAAGCCGCCGTGCTGCTTGGCGACGTTGGTGATGAGCTCGAGGATCAGAACCGTCTTGCCGACGCCGGCGCCGCCGAAGAGGCCCGTCTTGCCGCCCTTGGTGTACGGCTCGAGGAGGTCGATGACCTTGATGCCGGTCTCGAACATCTCGACGTCCGACGACTGCTGGTCGAAGGCCGGCGGATCGCGGTGGATCGACCAGTGTGTCTCGGAGTTGACCGGACCGCGCTCGTCGACCGGCTCACCGAGGACGTTCAGGATGCGGCCCAGCGTCTCGCGGCCGACCGGCACCATGATGGGGGCGCCGGTGTCGATGGCCTTCATGCCGCGGACCATACCGTCGGTCGGCTTCATGGCAATGCAGCGGACCTGGTTCTCGCCGATGTGGTTCGCCACTTCCGCGACGACGTCGATCGGCACGTTGCCGAACTCGCCGTTGTCGACGATACGCACGGCGTTGTGGATGGCCGGCAGATGACCTTCGCCGAACTCGACGTCGAGCGCCGGTCCGATGATCTGGATCACGCGGCCGATCTGGTGATCATTGGTGGTGGTGTCGTTAGCCATTGTTTTCTCGTTTCCCGTTGTCCGTTTTCCGTTGTCCGTCTGCCGCTGTCCACCGAAAACGGACAACAGGCAACGGCCAACGTGTCATTTACCCTGCTGCGGCGGCTCCCGAGACGATCTCGATGATTTCTTTCGTGATCGAGGCCTGGCGGATGCGGTTGTAGGTCAGCGTGAGGCTGCTGATCATGTCGGAGGCGTTCTTGCTGGCCGACTCCATGGCCGTCATGCGCGCCCCCTGCTCAGCGGCAGCCGATTCGAGGAGGATCCGGTAGAGCTGGAACTCGACGTATTTCGGCAGCAGCTCCGACAGGATCTGCTCCGGGGCCGGCTCGTACAGATAGTCGACGGCCGGTGCGGCGGCATCCTGCTCCCGCTGCTCGACCCGTTCGATCGGCAGGAGGCGGCTGACGCGCACGACCTGCGAGATGACGGACTTGAACTCGTTATGGACGACGTAGACGGCGTCGATCTCGCCGTTGATGTAGGCCTGGATCATCCCGTCGGCGATCTCGCGGGCCACCTCGAGCGAGAGAGCGTCGACGACCTGGATGCCGGCGCGGCGGATCGGGGTCGGACGGCGGCGGAAGAAGTCGTTCGCCTTCCGTCCGATCGGGATCAGCGAGACGGCGCTGCCGGCCGTGCCCCGATCTGTGATCGCGTACTGCGTCTGCCGCAGCACGTTCGTGTTGAACGCGCCGCAGAGACCGCGGTCACCCGTGACGACGACGAAGAGGACGTTCTTCTCCTCTTCGCGCGCCTGCAGGAGCGGATGCGTGGCCGCGTCGACGCGCGCGGCGATCGACGCGAGCACTTCGCGCAGCGCCGCGGCGTACGGACGGGCCGCGAACATCCGTTCCTGCGCGCGCCGGAGACGCGCGGCAGAGATCATCTTCATGGCCTTCGTGATCTGCTGCGTGTTCTTGACGCTGCGGATCCGGCGGCGGATGTCAATCAGGCTTGGCATAGCGGTTACGCCGCGAGTACGTTCGCGTTGTCCTTCACGTACTGTGTTTTGAACTCGTTGATGGCCGCTTTGAGGTCGCCCGAGAGCGACTCGTCGAATTTCGTGGCCGTTTCGAGGCGCCCGAGGAGCTCCTGCTTCTCGTCCGCCAGCCAGGCGTGCAGCGCCGTTTCGAAGGGACGCACCGCTTCGACGGCCAGGTTGTCGAGCATGCCCTGCGTGCCGGCGAAGACCGAGACCACCTGGAGACCGACGCGCATCGGCTGATACTGCCCCTGCTTGAGGATCTCGACCAGACGCTTGCCGCGGTTGAGCTGCGCCTGCGTCGTCTTGTCGAGGTCCGAGCCGAACTGCGCGAACGCCGCGAGCTCGCGGTACTGCGCGAGGTCGAGACGGAGCGTGCCCGAGACCGAGCGCATCGAGCGCACCTGCGCCGAGCCGCCGACTCGCGACACCGAGATGCCGACGTTGATGGCCGGACGGACGCCCGAGTGGAAGAGGTCCGTCTCCAGGAAGATCTGGCCGTCGGTGATGGAGATGACGTTCGTCGGGATGTACGCCGAAACGTCGCCGGCCTGCGTCTCGATGATCGGCAGCGCCGTCAGCGAGCCGCCGCCCTTCTTCTCGCTCAGCTTCGAGGCGCGCTCCAGGAGGCGCGAGTGGAGATAGAAAACGTCGCCCGGATAAGCCTCGCGGCCGGGCGGCCGGCGGAGCAGCAGCGAGATCTCGCGGTACGCCTGCGCGTGCTTCGACAGATCGTCGTAGATCACGAGGGCATGCTGGCCGTTGTAGAGGAAGTACTCACCCATGGCGCAGCCGCCGTACGGCGCCAGGTACTGCAGCGGCGCCGCTTCGGAAGCGGAGGCATTGACGACGATGGTGTAGGCCATCGCGCCGTACTCCTCGAGGGTGCGGACCACCTGCGCGACCGTCGACTTCTTCTGGCCGATCGCGACGTAGATGCAGATGACGTCTTTGCCCTTCTGGTTGATGATCGCGTCGATGGCCACGGCGGTCTTGCCGGTCTGGCGGTCGCCGATGATCAGCTCGCGCTGGCCGCGGCCGATCGGGATCATGGCGTCGATGGCCTTGAGACCGGTCTGGAGCGGCTGCTTGACGGGGCTGCGGTCGATGACGCCCGGGGCCAGGCGCTCGATCGGGTACATCTCGGTGGCGTTGATCGGTCCCTTGCCGTCCAGCGGCGTGCCGAGCGGGCTGACGACGCGGCCAACCATGGCCGGGCCGACCGGGACGGACATGATCCGTCCGGAGCGGCGCACCTGGTCGCCCTCCTTGATCAACTGGGCCTCGCCGAGGAGCACGACGCCGACGTTGTCTTCCTCGAGGTTCAGGGCCAGGCCCGTCACGCCGTGCGGGAACTCGACGAGCTCACCGGCCATGACGCGCTCGAGACCATAGACGCGGGCGATACCGTCGCCGATCGACGTCACGGTGCCGACTTCCTGCACCTCGACGCCGCGGCCGATGCCCGATAATTGTTGACGAATAATCTCTGTGATTTCTTCTGCTCTCAAATCGACAGCCATATGGTCTCCAATAAGGGCGGAGTCGTTATGCTAACGACTCACGAAATTTGTTGATCTTGCCGGCGACTGATGCGTCCCAGATCTCCGAGCCGATCTTCACGACCAGCCCGCCGATGAGGGTGGGATCGTTGCGTACGTCGAGCTCGACCTGCTTGCCGACTTTCTTGCTGAGCGTGGCCGCCAGGGCCGACATCTCGTCCGGGGTGAGCGTCTTGGCGGTGCGCACTTCCGCCACCGCCACGCCGAGGGCCTGGTTCACGTAGACGCTGACCGCCGAAAGAATCGCGCTCAGGTCGTTCATCCGGTTCCCTCGGACGAGCACTTCAGCCATCCGGATCGACAGGTCCGAGAGCTTCATCTTCCGGGCGAGCTGCTGCGTGAGAGTGATCTTGGCGTTCATGTCGAACGCGGGACTGGCGTAGACGGAACGGAGCTCCGGCGAGGTGCGGAGCGCCGCCTCGAATCGCATGAGGTCAGCGCGCACGGCGTTGGCCGCCTGCGGCGAGCCGGCCACGTCCATCAGCGCGCGGGCGTAGGGTCGGGCGAATCTGCGGATCATCGGGCCACCTCACCGAGCTCGCGAACGCTCTCCTGGAAGAGCTTCTGCTGGTCTGTGTCGGTCATCCGCTCGCGCAGGATTGCTTCGGCGCGGTCGCTGGCGAGCTGCCCCGCGTATTTCGCGAGGTCGTGACGGGCGTTCTTGATGCGGTTCTCGACGTCGTTGCGGGCCGAGTCGAGGATCTTGGCCGCTTCGGCTTCGGCGGCGGCGATCATCTCGCGCTTCTGCCGTTCGCCTTCAGCGACGGCACGCTCGCGGATCGCGACCACTTCCTGCTCGATCTGGCCGAGGCGGGCCTGGATGTCGGAGGCGATGCGGTCCGCTTTCTCGCGGCGCTCGCGTGCTTCGTCGGCCGCGCGGCGGATCGCTTCGCCACGCTCGCGGAAGGCCTTCTTCACCGGCCCGCCGATGAAGTAGACAAGCACGCCGATGAACAGCAGCATGTTGGCGAGCTTGAGAATCCAGCCCGGGATGCCGAAGTAGGTCTTCTCGGCGTGGCCACCACCGCCGGTGTGCGGCGCCTCGTCCGGATGGGCGGCTTCGTGCGCTTCCGTCTCGGCACCATGAGCGGCGCTGGCGCCGGTGGTGTCGTGCTGCGCGAAGGCGTAAGCGGGGATGAGCAGGAAAGCGAGGATGAGGAGCAGGCGGCGCATGGTCAGACGGCCCTCCCGAGAATGCGCTCGGCAGCCAGACGGGCCAGCGCTTCGGATTCGCGGACGATCGTTTCGCGGGCCACGCGGACGTCGTTCTGCAGACGGCCGCTCGCTTCCTCGACGATGCCTTTGGCCTGGTCGCTGGTGCGCTCGAGGACGGTGGCGCGGTGCGCCGCCGCTTCGTTGCGAGCCGCTTCACGGACCGTCGCGGCCTCACGCTTGGCGACCAGGAGCTGTCCTTCCATGCGCGAGGTCTCGTCGTTGAAACGGGCCAGCGCCGTCTCGTAAAGCTGTTCGGCCGACTTCGTCTCCGTCTCCCGCTCTTCCAGGACGTCGTTGATCGGACGGAGGAAAAAACGGCGCACGACCAGGTAGTTCATGATGAAGATCACCATGATCGCGAGCAGAGAGAGATTGGGCTTCAGATCGATCTGCATAAGTTTTCAGTGGAAAAAGTCAGTGCCGGGTGTGCGCATCGGCGGGGACTCGGATGTGCGCGCGCATCCCCAAAGCCGCAGCTTTTTATCACATGGAAAGAAGGTTGTCACCCCCGGGCGTTGTGGGAGGAGTTGGCGGTTGGCAGTTGGCGGTTGGCAGAGGAACCGTGAGCAGCGTCAGCAGTTACGTCCCTGCGTGGCTCGTCGTCCCTCTG
>DASWMP010000153.1:0-5586 GCA_036399695.1 Thermoanaerobaculia bacterium
GGGTGCCCGATATTCGGCGGAATCTGAATGTGGGACAGACACTCCTGTCTGTCCGCGCCCGCAGGCGCCGGTTCATCGACGGCAGAACCAAGGGAGTAGATCGAGGCGCACCGTTTTGAGACACCCTGCGTTCGCCACCGCACTCCGAGACCTGGCTCTCTCTCCCCTCCGGCGCGCTGCCCCATAATGCCCCCCCGATGATCACCTTCGGAACGGACGGCT
Source organism: Thermoanaerobaculia bacterium (assembly GCA_036399695.1). Lineage (GTDB taxonomy): Bacteria > Acidobacteriota > Thermoanaerobaculia > Gp7-AA8 > Gp7-AA8 > DASVEE01. The sequence goes on from DASWMP010000153.1 coordinate 223, forward strand.
GGCGGGCCGTCATCGCGGATGGCTACACCTTCGAGAACGTCAGGATCGTCAGCGACGCCATCGCCGTCGCCGCGCGGACGCTGAAACCGCCGGCTGACGTCGACGCCAACACCCTCATCGTCGGCTTCGACCGGCGCTTCCTTTCCAGCGACTTCGCCGCCGCGGTCGCCGAACGGCTCCGCCTGGCCGGCTTCCGGGCCCTCCTCTCGGACCGCCCGACCCCCTCGCAGACCATCTCCTACACCGCCTGGAAGCGGAAGCTCCTCGGCGGTGTGGTCGTCACGGCCAGCCACAACCCGGCCCGCTACAACGGCCTGAAGTCGAAAGCCTGGTACGGCGGCTCGGCCCTCCCGGAGATGTATCAGGCCATCGTCGACGCCCTCGGCTCCAGCGAAACCCGCGACGGGGGCTCCATCGAGACGGCCAACATCCTCGACGACTACATCGCCGCCATCGGCGCGCAACTCGACACGGCGAAAATCGGCGCGCTGCCGATCCTCCACGATGCCGTCCACGGCGTCGCCTCCGGCATCCCGGGCCGCCTCGTTTCCAACGTCACGACCATCCGCGGGGAGGTCAATCCTTCTTTCGGCGGCGTCAATCCCGAGCCGATCCCGGAGAACCTCGGCGCCGCGCGCGAGGCCATGCAGCGCGGAGGCTACGCGCTCGCCATCTGCAACGACGGCGATGCCGACCGCCTCGGCATCCTCGACGAGCGCGGCACCTTCGTCTCCCCGCAGAAGATCATCGCCATGCTCGCCCTCTACCTGATCCGCGAGAAGAAGATGAGCGGGGAACTGGTCAAGACCTTCTCCACCACCCGCCTCATCGAGAAGGTCGCGCGGTCCCTCGGCGTGACGCTGCACGAGACGCCCATCGGCTTCAAATACGTCGCCGACCTGATGCTCGCGCGCCAGATCCTCATCGGCGGCGAGGAGAGCGGCGGCATCGGCTTCGGCCACTTCCTGCCGGAGCGCGACGGCATCCTCAGTGGACTCATGGTCGCCGAAGCGGTGGCGCACTACGGCCGCCCGCTGTCGGAAATCATCGCGGCCATGGAGGAGGAATTCGGCGCGCTCCACTACGACCGCCGCGATCTGAACCGCCCCATGGACGCGAACCAGCGCCTCATCGACCGGGTGAAAGCGGGCGAGTTGGACGACGTGTTCGGCCCCGGCTTCACCACGCGCGAGGAGAAGGACGGCGTGAAGATGAACTACGCCGACGGCTCCTGGATCCTCTTCCGCAAATCAGGCACCGAGCCGATCATCCGCATCTACTGCGAAAGCCCTGATGCGGAACGGGTGCAGACGATGCTCGAGCGCGCTGTCACGGAGCTCGACCGGCACCAGCAATAGATCCCCGGCACCGTCGAAGCCATAGACGTCGTACCGCTGCGCACGTGCGAAGGCGACGACGTCGTCGGCGGTCTGCCCGTGCCACGCCAGGCAGTGCGCGGAGAACTCGCCGAAGATCAGCGGCCGCTCGCGCGCCAGGAACTCCACGCCGCCCTGCAGCACTTTCAGATCGTAGCCGTCGGTATCGAGCTTGACGACGCCGCAGCGGGGCGGCAGGTCGAGCAGGTCGAGCGTCGTGATCTCGAGCTCCTGACGCACGCAGTCGTAGGTGGAGCCGTCCGGCAGGATGTTGGCCGTGCCGGTGCCGTCGCCGGGATGAAGGTTGCCCTCCACCTGGATCTCGACCTTTCCGGGTGCGGTGCCGAGGGCCAGGGGGACGATCGTGATGGCGGACTGCAGACCGTTCGCCGCGACGTTGCGCCGCAGGACGGCCACGTTGTCCGGCACCGCCTCCACCGCCACGACCGGTGCCTTCGACCGGAGCGCGAACGGGATGGAGATGAAGCCGACGTTGGCCCCGACGTCGAGCAGATAGCCGTCCGATTGCTCATGCAGAGCGAGCAGCAGTTCGACCGTCTCGGCTTCATAGCCGCCGGTGACGAAGGCGAGCCGCTGCAGCCAGGCGTGCAGATCGAGCTCCACGTCGAAGGGCGCCGGCCGCCGCATCCGGGCGCGCACGCGGACATGCCGTCCCGCCAGTCCGAGCGCCTTGTACAACGCCAGCGCCGCCCGCGCTTTGCCGCGGAAGCGGGGGAGGGCGGCGGAGAGCCGTCCAACTCCGAGGAAGACCCTTTCGGCGAAGCGCACGCGGCGATTATGAACCGTCGCGCTTCCACATCATCGGCAGCACGAGCCACAGGACCGCGAAAACGCCGAAGGAGCCGGCGGCGATCGCGAGCGCCGCGGCCGTCTGCTGCAGGATCACCCGGGCCACGATGTAGACCTCGAGCGAGATGGCCATCGCCAGCGGCAGCATGCTCGCGAGCAGGAACCGGCTGGAGATCCGGACGAAGTGGTCGGAGACCGAGCGGGGATGCCGCAGCCGGTGCCAGGCGGCGGGCGTCATCAGCAGGGCGATGGCCAGCACGACGAAGAACGTGGCCACGAGATGCACCTGCTGTTCGAGCCCGCTGAGCGCCTCGCTGAATCGCGAGTCGAAGATGACGACGAGCTGAAATCCGAACAGCGCCTGCATCCCCGGCAGCACCATGCGGCACTCCTCGAGCAGGTGCGACGTGGCGTCGGCAAGAGAGAGCTCCTGGCGGCCGTGTTCCTGGTTGGGCACTGCGTGCGGTTGTGCACGCTTTAGGCCGGGTTGGATTGGAGTTGGCAATTGGCGGTTGGCGGTTGGCAGGGGAGAAACGGCTCACCGCCGCCTTTACTGCCCACCGCCAACTGCCAACCGCCTACTCGCGCGCAGCGCGCGGGTTGGCTTCTGCGGCCCGGCACGGTAGCATTCACGCCTTGGCCGCACCACGCCAGCGGTGACCCAGCGCTTACGGGCATCGACTTCTCGCGGCACCTCTCACAACATCGGAGATCGACGTGCCTGAGCAAATCGAACAGACGCGGACGCAGTTCACCCGCGAGAGCATCATCGACGACTACCGCATCGCCGTGCGCAGCCGGCAGGCCAGCCTGCTGGGCCGGCGCGAAGTGCTGACCGGGAAAGCCAAATTCGGCATCTTCGGAGACGGCAAGGAGATCGCGCAGCTCGCCTGGGCCCGCGCCTTCCGCAAAGGCGACTGGCGTTCCGGTTACTACCGCGACCAGACGTTCGTCTTCGCCCTCGGCATCGGCACTCTCGACGAGTTCTTCGGGCAGCTTTACGCCGACGCTGACATCGCGCACGACCCCTGGTCGGGCGGCCGTTCGATGAACTCGCACTTTGCCTCGCGCCTCCTCGGCCCGGACGGCCGCTGGATGCCGCACACCGACTCGTACAACACCTCCGCCGACATGTCGCCGACGGGCGCGCAGATGCCGCGGCTCGTCGGCCTCGGCTGGGCGTCGAAGCTGTATCGCGAGATCGCGGAGCTGAAGGAAGCGACCGACTTTTCGAAGCACGGCGACGAGATCGCCTGGGGCACGATCGGCAACGCGTCGACGGCCGAGGGGATGTTCTGGGAGTCGATCAACGCGGCCGGCGTGCTGCAGATCCCGATGGTCGTCTCGATCTGGGATGACGGCTACGGCATCTCCGTCCCGAACGAGCACCAGATCACGAAGGGCGACCTGTCCGAGCTGCTCAAAGGCTTCCAGCGGGAGCCGAAGTCCAAAGCCGGTTTCGACATCTACACCGTCAAGGGATGGGACTACCCGGCCCTCTGCGAGACGTACATCCATGCGGCGACGATCTCGCGCAAAGAGCACGTCCCGGCCATCATCCACGTCATCGAGATCACGCAGCCGCAGGGGCATTCGACCTCCGGCTCCCACGAGCGGTACAAGTCGAAAGAGCGGCTGGACTTCGAGGTCGAGTTCGACGGCATCACCCGGATGCGCGACTGGATGATCGCGCAGGGGATCGCCACGGCGGAGGAGCTCGACGCGTTCGAGAAGGAAGACACGAAGCTCGTGCGCGACGCGCAGCGCCGCGCGTGGGAAGCGTACCGCGCGCCCATCGACGCCGAAGTGAAGACGGCAGTCGGGTTCATCGATCGCATCGCCGCGAGCTCCTCGAAGAAGAAGGAGCTCGAGTCGATCCGCGGCGAGCTGGCGCGCATCCAGGCGCCGTTCCGCCGCGACGCGGTGCGCGCGCTGACGTCGGCGCTCGTCATTGCGCGAGGGGAGGAGATCCCGCGCGAGATCATCGACTGGCGCAACGAGCAGGAGCGCCTCGGCGACGAGCGTTACGGCGCGCATCTGCGCAGCGAGTCCGACGAAGCGGCCATGCGCATCGCCGTCGTGGAGCCGGACTATCCGGAGGACTCGCCGCTCCTCAACGGCTACGAGATCATCAACCACACCTTCGACCACGCGCTCCGCCGCGACCCGCGGATCATCATCTTCGGCGAAGACGTCGGCAAGCTCGGCGACGTTAACCAGGGCTGCCTCGGCCTGCAGGAAAAGTACGGCGTGGCCCGCGTCGGCGACACCGGCATCCGCGAGTGCACGATCATGGGGCAGGCCATCGGCGCCGCGCTGCGCGGCCTGCGGCCGATCGCCGAGATCCAGTACCTCGACTACATCCTCTATGCCCTGCAGATCATGTCCGACGACCTGGCCACGACGCGCTGGCGCTCGGCCGGCGGGCAGAAGGCGCCGGTCATCATCCGCACGCGCGGCCATCGCCTCGAGGGCATCTGGCACTCCGGCTCACCGATGGCCGGCATCATCAACCTCGTGCGCGGCATCCACGTCTGCGTCCCCCGCAACATGACGCAGGCGGCCGGCTTCTACAACACGCTGCTGCGGTCGGACGACCCGGGGCTGGTCGTGGAAGTGCTGAACGGCTACCGCACGAAGGAGAAGCTGCCGTCCAACATCGCCGACATGACGCTGCCGCTCGGCGTTCCGCAGGTGATGCGCGAAGGCAAAGACGTGACGCTGGTCTCGTACGGCGCCACGCTGCGCATCGTGATCGAAGCCGCGGAGTTGCTGGCGCAGACAGGGATCGAAGCGGAAGTGATCGACGTGCAGACGCTGCTGCCGTTCGACGTCACCGGCACGATCGCCGAGTCCGTGCGGAAAACGAACCGCCTGGCCTTCATCGACGAAGACGTCCCCGGCGGCACGACGGCGTACATGCTCCAGCAGGTGGTCGAGCGCGACCGCGCCTACGAATGGCTGGACTCGCAGCCGATCACGATCGCCAGCAAAGAGCACCGCCCCGCGTACGGTTCGGACGGCGATTACTGGTCGAAGCCGAACCGCGAGACGATCTTCGCCCGCGTGTACGAGCTTCTGCACGAAGCGTCGCCGAAAAAGTACCCGAAGCTCTGGTAAGCCATCTCGGAGTGCGGTGGCGAACGCCACCGCTCTTGTACACGTGTAGCAGAGCGGT
>DASWMP010000154.1:0-15988 GCA_036399695.1 Thermoanaerobaculia bacterium
CCGAACGCAGAACGCAGAACGCAGAAGGAAGAATTTAGAAAGAAACCGATGGGCCGGTTGGTCTGGTCCCTCGGTCTTTTCTCAGCTCTGCGTTCTGCGTTCTGCGTTCTGCGTTCGGGTTTGAACCGGTTCCACTGCCAACCGCCAACTGCCAACCGCCAACTGCCACCCGCCAACCGCCACCCGCCAACCGCCAACTCATCACCGCCGATACACCACCTTCACCCCGGCATCATCCAGCTTCTTCTCTTTCTCCAGCTTCTCGAACGCCGCCAGGTCGTACTCCCAGATGAGGGTGTTGCCTTCGCGGCGGGTGGCGTTGTGGGAGACGATCTCGAAGGGGGCGCTGATGCGGTACGCGACCTTCAGTTTCGAGAAGGCGTCCTTCATCAGTTTCTCGGTCTCGGGATCGGCCTTCGGTCCCGCTTCGGCCGCTTCCTTCTTCACGGCATCGGCGGGATTCGAGGGCTTCGTGCGGATCGTGATGGTTTTGCCCTTCTCGACCACCTGCAGGCCGGCGAAGGGGGAGTCGACGACGTTCTTCTTCGTCGGGTCTTTCTCCTTCGACGGCAGCTTGAGTGCGACGAGGTGGGCGAGGGTATCGAAGGTGAAGCGGAAGTCGGACTTCATGCCGAAATCCGTCTCCTTGACGTTCGCGTCGATCAGCTTGATCCCCTCGGGGAGCTCTTTTTCGATCTCCTCACGGCTCGGCTGCTCGCTCTTCGTTTTTTTCGCGTTCTTCTTGAAGTCGGCTTTCGCCTTGGCCAGCTCTTCCTTCGTGGCCGGCCCGGTCTTGCCCGACATCTCCCGCTGCATCTGGGCCATGACGGTGATCATCGGCTCGAAATCGATGCCGATCTTCACCCCGGCGTCCCCGGAGAGATCCTTCTTCAGGTCGATCGCATGCTCGATTTCAAAGCAGCCGCCGAGCAGCAGAGTCCCCACGGACAGCAGACACAACGCGAGTTTTTGCATGGGGTGAGTGTAGCAGGCGAGGGCCCGGGGCCCGGGGCTCGGGGCTCGGTTGGGGGTCAGACCCGAGGGTGGGGGGGCAGCGTTGGCCGGTGCTCGTTGTCTGTTGTCTGTTGTCTGTTGTCCGTTGTCCGTGCTGCGCTCGGCGGGCCCGGCTCTCATTGGTTATGGGTCCGATAGGTCCCATCGTTCTCCGGTGCTACAGCGTGATCGTCGATCCCGGGGCCAGCTCCACCGGCTCCGCTCCGCGTTGAAAGACGCGCGCCGGGCGGTCGCCCAGCAGCGTGGTCACGCCGTTCTCCACGCGCAGCATCGTCCCTTCGCGCAGGCCCACCACGGGCGTGGCGTTGTCCTCGAGGAACTGCTGGATGCGCTCTTCGCGGGTTTCGCCCTGGTGCGTGTTGGAGGGATCGGCATCGAGGTAGTGCGGATTGATCTGGAAGGGTACGAAGCCGAAGGCGTCGAACGTCGGCGGCTGCACGATGGGCATGTCGTTCGTCGTGCGGATCGTCGGCGTGGCGACGTTGGTGCCGGCGCTCGAGCCCATGTACGGGACTCCGCCGCGGACGCGCTCGCGGATGGCTTCGAACAGCCCCGTCTCGTACAGGGTTTTCAGCAGCCGGAAAGTATTGCCCCCGCCGACGAAGATCGCCTCCGCCTGCTCGACGTCCCTCGCTTCCCGGCACTGCGTGACCTCGAACCCCATCCGCCCGAGCCGCTCCGCCGTCTTCGCGGTGTAGCCCTCCCGGTCATGCAACGCAAACGGCACGAACAACACCCGCCGCCGCCCCTCGAGTACCCGGCGAATCTCCGCCTCCGGATGATCCAGATAGCCATACCCGTGAACGACAGATGAAGAAATGAGGAGCAGGTCCATGCGGGGGGGAGCTTATCAGCGTTCTTCTGCTTCCCGAGCCACAGCCGCGAGACTCGTTGTCCGTTGCCCGTTGTCCGCGCTGCACAACACGATCGTGTGGCGGAGCACGGACAACGGAAAACGGACAACGGAAGACAGACAACGTGACCTCACTCCGTCCCAATCACCCACTTCTCGTACGCATCCCCCGGCAGCTCCCTCACGAAGCGCGACGGTTCCATCAGGATGTCCATGCCGCCGCGGTCGCGGGACATGACGGGGAAGACGAGATAGAGCTCCTGCTTGGCTCGGGTGACGGCGACGTAGAAGAGGCGGCGCTCCTCCTCTTCGCCCGGAATGACGATCTCGCGGGTGCCGGCTTCGTCGACGATCGGCGCGTCTTCGGTCGCTCCTTCGAGGAGCGGCAGCGCTTCGTGGACGCGGGACGGCTCGATGCGGATGATGCCGCCTGGGACGCGTAAGGCGCGCTGCGACGGGAAACGGCCGTCGGCCAGCCAGATGACGAACACCGTCCGCCACTCCAGCCCTTTGGCCTGATGCACCGACGAGAGCACGATCTTCTCGTCCTCCGGGCCGACCACCGCCACGTCTTCGCCGGCCATCGGGTTCGCCAGCGCCACCTCGTCGAGGAACGTCTCGACGTCCTCATACCGCAGGGCGTATTGCGAGAGCTGTTCGAGATCGTCGAGGCGGGCCTGCGCGTTCGGGAACTTCGAGCGGGCGTACTCGTTGTAGCCCCGCTCCACGACCAGGCGGATCGTCTCCGACGGGTTGTGCTTCATCGCATCGACGGAGATCAGCCGCAGCACGTCGCGCGCGCTCTGGAGCGAAGGTGCGACCCCGCGGCCGCTCGCCTCGACGCCGCGCAGGAAGCGCTCCAGCGGATCGACCGCTTCGCTGATGCGCGCCCAGACGTCCGCCGCCGTTTTCTCTCCGACCTTCGGGTAGAGCTTCAGCATCCGCTTCCACGACAGCTCGTCGCGGACGTTCGTCACGACCTTCAGATACGCCAGCACGTCCTTGATGTGGGCCTGCTCGAAGAAGCGGACGCCCGAACGGATCTCGTACGGGATGAGCCGCCGCGAGAGCTCCATCTGCAGTTCCAGCGATTGATAGTGCGAGCGGTACAGCACCGCGATGTCGCCGAGCTGTTCCCCTTCGTCGCGCAGCTCGAGGATGCGCTGGGCCACGAAGTTCGCCTGCTCGTAGACGTCGTCCACGCCGACGACCGCCGGATCGGGCCCATCGCCGCGCACCGCCTGCAGCTCCTTGCGGAACTGGAAGCGGTTCTGCGCGATGGAGGCATTGGCGAGATTGAGGATCTGCCGCGTCGAACGGTAGTTGACCTCGAGCTTGTAGATCTTGGCGTCGCTGAAGCGGAGCGGAAACGTGAGCACGTTCTCGAACGACGCGCCGCGGAACGAGTAGATCGACTGGGCGTCATCGCCGACCACCATGACGTTACGGCGCACCGAAGCCATCGAGTCGATGACGTCGGCCTGGAGCTTGTTCGTGTCCTGATATTCGTCGACGAGGATCGTCCGGAAGCGGCGCTTGAGCGCTTCGGAGACCTCGGGGCGCTCGTCGAGGAGCAGCTTCCAGTTCACCAGCAGGTCGTCGAAATCCATCACGTTCGCCTGCTGCTTCCGCTCCTTGTACTTGCGGAAGACGCCGATCAGCTCGTCCCGGTAGAGCGAGAAGTGGGGGTAGTTCTGCTCGAGATGCAGCTCCAGCGGCGTCCGGGTGTTGATCAGGAACGAGTAGATGTCGAGAAGGATGTCCCCTTTCGGAAAGCGCTTGTCGAGCGTCTTGATCCCGAAGGCCGAGATGGCCGACTCCATCATCTCCTTGGCGTCTTCGTCGTCCAGGATGGAGAAGTTCGAGCGGTAGCCGATCGCTTCCGCGTGCCGGCGCAGCAGGCGGTTCCCGATGGAGTGAAACGTGCCGCCCCAGATCCGGCGGGTGTCGATCGTGACGAGCTCTTCGACCCGGGAAAGCATCTCGCGGGCGGCCTTGTTCGTGAATGTGACGATGAGGATGTCGTTCGGATCGACGCCGTCTTCGATGAGCCGGGAGACGCGGTAGGTGAGGGCACGCGTCTTCCCCGAACCGGCGCCGGCAATGACGAGCATCGGCCCGTCCGGGGCCATGACGACCTCGAGCTGTTCGCTGTTGAGGTCGTTCTCGTAGTTCACCCGGTACGTCTTCTGCGGACGTGCGGCAGGCTTGAGATTGTATCTGCGGATCTTTGTCGTCATTGATGAGGTGGGAAGGGGCTGGAGCGGGGCTCAGGGAAGGACTCTCCTGCGCCCAGGGCCCTGCTCCCCGAGGCCTCGGTCATGATACTGTGTCCCTCAGATCAAGGGGCAGGAGCGATCCTGCCCCGCTCGTTTTACGGAGGAGGTTCCGTTGGGTCGACCACAGGTTTCATTCGCCAAGCGACAGAGAGAACAGGCAAAGCGCGAACGCAAGGCCATGAAGGCCGAGAAGCGCGCGCAGCGAAAGACGGGAGAAGGGGACGATAACCTCGATGGTGTCGATATGGACGCCATGGTCTCCGAGACCCCGCTCGAAGAGCAGGAAAAAGTCGTCGAGTAAATCAGGAGCGCGGCGCCTCGGTGCCGCTTTCCGCGGCGCTTCGGTGCTGCTTCCAGATGCGCAGGTCCGCAGGCCTTCCCCTCAGTGTCGGGCAAGCTTCCCTCGGGCTGCGCATCTTCCTCACCACCATCATCTCGATCACCGGCGCGATCTGCATCAGCGCCGGGATCTTCATTTCCCGCGTGTCCCCGGTCGCGGCTGCTGCCGCCGTCATCCTGATCGTCCCATTGGGGCTCGTGGCCCTCATCGCCGCCGCCTACATCCTGGTGCCGCTCTCGCGCGCCGGCGTCTGGCTGGACGGCTTCCTTCCGCGTCTGCGTGAGCCGCGGATCGCCCTGCTCACGGCTGCCGTGATCTGGAGTGTTGCAGCCGTCATCACTCTGTGACCGTACACTGAAAGCATGCTGAAGCGTGCGCTGCTCGTCGTCGTCCTTTTCCTTGCCGCAATCCCCTCATTCGGCCAGCAACTCTACGAGGGGGAGATTCGCCAGCTCGAACAATTCGTCGAAGAGCACATGCGCGAGACCAAGATGCCGGCCCTCTCGATCGCCATCGTGAAGGACGGTTTCCGCTGGTCGAAAGGCTTCGGCTACGCCGACCTGGAGAACCAGGTTCCGGCCACGGCGCAGTCGTCGTACCGCATGGCTTCCGTGACGAAGCCGATGACGGCCGTCGCGGTGATGAAGCTCGTCGAGCAGGGGAAGATCGACCTCGACGCGGAAGTGCAGACGTACGTGCCCTTCTTTCCGCGCAAGCAGTACCCGGTCACGATCCGCCAGCTCCTCGCGCACCTCGGCGGGATCAGTCATTACAAGAACTACGAGGCCGAGGGGCGGATTCGCGAGCCGAAGACGACGCGGGAGTCGGTCGCCATCTTCCAGGACTGGGATCTGGTCGTGGAGCCGGGCACGCAATACCGCTACTCCAGCTACGGCTACAACCTCCTCGGCGCGGTGATCGAGGGTGCTTCCGGCCGTTCATACGGTGACTACATGCGCGACGAGGTGTGGGGCCCGCTCGGCATGACCGACACGCGCATGGACGATCCTCGCGCTGTGATCCCGAACCGCGTCCACGGCTACGTGCTGGAGAAGGGGACGCTCCGCAATTCGGAGTACGTCGACATCAGCAGCCGCTTCGCCGGCGGTGGCACGCGCTCGACCGTCGTCGACATGCTCAAGTTCGTCGAAGGCGTGGACGCCGGCAAGGCGGTGACGCGGATGACCGTCGACACGATGTGGACGCCGCAGCAGACGCGCGACGGCAAGACCATCTCGTACGGGCTCGGCTTCGGCGTGGTGCCGCAGAACGGCCGCTTCTTCGTCGCCCACAGCGGCTCGCAGCAGGAGACGCGCACGACGTTCGGCTACATGCCCGGCGCGCACTTCGCGTTCGCCCTGGCCACGAACTTCGAGGACGCGAACCTCGACGTCCTCGCCAACCGCCTCGTCACGCTCTTCCTCGGCGACACGCTGAACCTGGCGTATCACGTCCCCGGCAAATCGCAGCGCGGCATGCTGAACGTGATGGACCGGACCTGGAACCGCGGCCTCGCGCACTGGGACCGTTTCGGCAGGACGAACGGTGAGGACCTCGCCGCCGCCTTCCGCCACTTCAACGCCGCCGTGAAGAGCGGCGACGCGTCAAAGTACCCGCCACTCATCGCGGTCGGCTCGGCCATGGCCGCGGAGCTCGCGCGCAGCGGGGCTGATCTCGGGCAGTACCACCGGGACGCGGAGCTGGCGTTCTTCGACGACTACATCCGCCTGTACAAGACGTCGAAAACGATCCCCCCCGCGCACCGCTTCGACCCCGCCTTCGAGACGCAGATCGCCAGATGGCGCCGCGACTGGGACCGGCTCTGGACCGCCGAGGTGAAGGCGTTCTCGATCGAGGACGTCGCGGACATCGACGTGCTGGACAAGGCAATCCGGCCGCGGCTCGCCGTCTCGTCGATCGCACCCGATTACACCGAGGCGCTGGTGGACCTCGGCCAGAACGCGAGCCTGCGCCGCGACCACGCCACGGCCATGCGCGTAGCGACGACACTGCTGACGCTGTACCCGGAGAGCGACGTCGCGAACGGCTTCGGCGGCATCGCCGAGATTTTATTCGGCGACGTCGCGAAAGGCCGCGCGCTGATCGCCAAATCACGCACGATCGACGCAACCGGCTACGTAAACCCGCGCCGCCTGACGGCAATCGCCGGAGAGTTGGAACGCGCCGGCTACAAGGAAGGCGCCGCGGAGCTGCGGGCAATCAAGTAGCAGGAGCGTGAGCCACGCCTTCCCGAGAGGACCAATGGGACAGATGGGACAGATGAGAGGCCCATGAGTCCCATAGGTCCTATTGGTCCCATCGGTCCACCCTTCTACTTCAACGCGACCTGCGACGTCACTGGCGCGCAGTTGCCGATCCTGCCCGTCACCTTCACCTTGCCACCGGCCTTGATCCCGTCCAGCAGCGAGAGCGGGACGCGCGTGGTCAGGATACCGGCTTCCATGGAGGCGTCCGGCGTCTGTTCCGACTCCAGGCTCGACGTGTCTACGTCCTCTTCGCCCTTCTTCAGGTCAACCGACATCGAGAGGCCGTACACGTTCTTCTGCTTCTGGTTTTTCTCGCTGTCGAGGTAGTAGATCGGCACTGACGTGCCGTACTCCATGTAATCGAGCGTGTACGCGCCGATCGTGTACGTCGGGGCGACGAAGCCTTCGTAGGTGTATTTGGTGGCGGTGTCGGCGCGGTTCACGAGGCCGCCGCCGAGATACCAGTTGATGGGCTTCGGGTAGAGGGTGGTGATGACGAGGGCGTCGCCGTCGACGTCGACATACGCGTCGACATTGCCGCCGAGGGCTTTGCACGGCATCGAGATCTTCGAGCCGGCGGCCTTCGGGCGGTCCCACTTGCCGGTCAGGAGTGAGACCACCTCAGTGCTCTCGTTCTCCTGCGCCCGCTGGACGGCGGTCTTGCCTTCCTTGTCCTTCAGCGCTGGATCGGCACCGTGGCGCAGCAGGTCCATGACGATCTGGCTGTCGCCGTTGTAAGAGGCGATCGTCAGTGGCGTCCAGCCATCCGAGTCGGTGGCGTTCAGGTCTGGCTTCGACTTCTCGAGCACGAGGCGGAGGCACTGCAGGTCGCGGCCGTAGGCGGCGGTCACGAGTGCCGTGTTACCGGTGGGTGTCTTCTTCGTCAGGTCGGCCCCGGCGTCGATCAGACGTTCGGCGACGCTTCCCTTCCCCTGATTCAGGGCGATGAAGAGCGCCGAGTATCCGTCGGTATCGACGTTGTCCAGCTCCGGCTTCTTCGCCAGGAGCGCTTCGGTGGTGCGCCATTCGCCGTTCACCGCCGCATACATCAAGGCCGTCCAGCCGTCCTTGTCCTTCGCGTTCAGCTTCGCGCCGGAGGCGAGCAGCACGTTCACCATGTCGTTCTGGCCGCCGCCCGCCGCGGCCATGAGCGCCGTGAGGTCGATGTGGTTCGTGGCGTTGACGTCGGCTTTGGCCTTCAGCAGTGCGTCGACGACGGCCTTGTCCTTGTTCCAGAGGTTGGACCAGGAGGCGAGAATCAGCGGCGTGTTCTTCTTTTCGTCCCGCGCGTTCGGGTCGGCGCCTGCCTTCAGCGCCGCGAGCATGTCGTCGGCTTCACCTTCGGCGGCGGCGGCCAGGAGCTTTTCGGTCGCCTGCGCGTTGAACTTCTTCGGGGCGGCGTGGATCGAGGAGACAGCGAGGGCGAGGACCACCATCGCGCAGACGGTTCGAAACACTTGCATTCACAACTCCTGTCGTTGGGGGCTGGACCAATGTGGGGAGCCTAAGCCGGTTCGGCTGTGATTCAGCGCACGGGACGGGCAGAATATGGCCCGTTCTCTGCGTTCGGAGAAAGCATGATGCGCCGTTTGCTGCTCCCCGCTCTGCTTTTCACTTTTGCCGCCTGCGCGTCCAGACCGGATCAGACCGCCATCGAGATGGCTGATCCCTCCGCGCCCCGTTCCTATACGGCCGAGGCGGCGAGGAATCCGGTCGGTGTGATCCCGGCCGCCACGCTGCGCGATACGCAGCGCAATAAAGACATCGAGCTCTTCATCGAGTACCCGACGAAGGGCGGCCCGTCGCCGCTGATCGTCTGGTCGCACGGCTTCGGCGGCTCGAGCCGGGGCTACGTCGGCCTCAGCTCTTACTGGGCGGCGAACGGCTACGTCGTCATCAAGCCGACGCATGCCGATGCCGGCCGGACGCTGGAGGGGACGGACCTCGGCGCTGCCCAGACCGCGGCCGACTGGCGCAACCGCGCCACCGACATCCGCGTCATCCTCGACTCACTCGACACCCTCGTGCGCCAGTATCCGGAGCTGGAGGGGAAGATCGACCGTGAGCGCATCGGCGTCGGCGGCCACTCCTACGGCGCCTTCACGGCCATGCTGCTCTCCGGCGCCCGCGCCGGCGGCGAGACCTTCGCCGATCCGCGCATCGACGGCGTCATCGCCATGTCGCCGCAGGGGCCGAACGAGGCGCTCGGCCTGACGACTGAATCGTGGACGAACGTGCGCATCCCCGTGCTCTACATGACCGGCTCGCTCGACCAGGGCGCCACGGACGTGCAGACGCCGGAGTGGCGCCGCCAGGCCTTCGAGCTTTCGCCGGCCGGGGACAAGTGGTTCGTCTCCATCGAGGGAGCGCGGCACTCGTCGTTCGCCGGGCAGGTCGCGAACATCACGACCGAGGACCTGCGCACGCCGCCGCAGCGAACCACGCGAGATCCGCGCGACCCGCGCGATCCCCGCGACCCGATGACGCGCCAGCAGCAACAGCAGCGCGGCAGCAGCTCCGGCTTCCTCCGCGACCGGGCCGTCTTCGGCACCATCCGCACGACGTCTCTCGCGTTCTGGGACGCGTACGTGCGCAAGGAAGCCTCGGGCACCGAGTACCTGCGCGGCCTCACGTCCCGCGGCGACCTGCAGGTGGTGACGAAGTAATCGGGGGAGCGGGCTAGCCGGCCGTTTGCATCGCTCTTCGGAGCGCTTCGAGGCGGCACCTCACTCCATCTTCGTTATCGTCTCACGCGTCGGATCTTTCTGGAGGAGCACGCGAAGTGCCATTGCGAATCGTGCATCTTTGAATTCATAGGACGAGCCTTTCGCCGAGCGTTTGATGATCGGCTTTCCGCCATTCGCCAGTTCTCCGAGCATCTGTCCCACCGCCAGCGTCGTGTCAGCCGTACTCTTAGGGAACTCGCTACGCAACATCGATTCGACTTCGTTGATACTGAAAACGCGCTTCTCCATCTTGCCGAGCACGTAGAGGACCTGATTGCGCCGGCCGATCTTCGTCTCGCGCTCATTCATCCATGATGCGATGAGCACCGAGGCTTCGCTCAATCCTCTTTTTAGCCAGTGTCCGTCCGCCTGGACGAGTTGCGCATTGCTACCAACCCATCCCGCATCCTCAACGACGTAGCCTAACTGCTCGCAGTACTCCTGGACATGCTGAGCAAATCCCATCGTTACGCGTGCGACATGGCGTTGCCAGACCTCGAGCGTCTCATCGTCGAGATCGACCTTCAGCAGGCCCACGAAGCCCTTCTTCACGAGCGCAGCAACCTGCTGCTCCGTGAGGCTGGACACTTCCGACATCTCAGCCACACGATTGGCAACGCTCGCATGCGTTCCGAGGAAGTACTCCTTGACACCGGAGGGCACGCCGACGATCAGCAGCTTCACCTCGTACTGCGCGTACCGCTTGTCGTCCAGTAGCGTGACGATCGATGCAAGCTCCGACATCAGCGCTTCGGACTTGAAGATCATCTCGAGATTGTCGATCACCAGAACGCTGAGCCGTCGCCCTGCGGCGTCACGCATGAAGCGAAAGCATTCCAGCAGCGGGTCCAGCTCTGCAAACTCGTAGTTTCTCGTGCTCGTGAGCCCACCCTCGGCGATAACGGCACTGATTCCGGCGGATTTCTCCTCGGATACTTCCGTAAGACGCTTAGGTGCTTCGAGAGCGATTACCTGCTTAATCTCTGCCGTCAGAGAGCCAAACCTAAGGGCATTAGCGCAGTTTGCAGACAAGCTATACGCGTCCAGGTCGGCGATGACCTTCTTGTATAGCCAAGATTTCCCACATCCGCTCTCGCCGAAGATGATCGTGTGGAGCGAACCTGCGAGCGCACGCCGCAGCTCCTTCTCCAGATCGGGACGTTCGACGTACACATCTCGATTCACGTCGGTCCTGCGCGGCGTGAAAACTTCATTAACAGCCAGGCGACGCCCAAACATGGACTGCATGATATCGAAAACGCGCGGGTTGCGACTTCACCCCGCCGTGACTTCGACCCAGCCCCCCGGCCGCGCCACTACTTGCGCACGTAGGTGAACTCGCTCGTCGTGCGCGCGCCGTCCTTCCACTTCTCCAAAAGGGCGTAGAGCTCGTTGCCGTTCCGGCGATAGGTGAGGCGGACCTGCTTGTCCGCGCGCTCGAAGACTGCTTCGTTGGCCTTCATGGAGACGAGCGGCAGCAGCACGGCCTCACCTTTGTCCTCCCGCCCGATCAGGCCGCGGCCGAAGTGCTTGAGTTTCATCACCGGGCCGGTCTCTTCCTGCTCGATGGTGAGCAACTCGTAGAAGAAGGTCTTGCCGCCCTTCTGCGCTCGGCACATGCCGAGCAGGCTGTCTCCGGCCGGGGCGGTCCACTGCTCTTCCCAGAACGTTCCGTCCGCCTCCGTCAACGCCCAGCGTCCTTCAAAGAACGCCAGGTCCGAGACCGTGGCGGCGGAGAGGGGCAGGGTGACGAGCAGCAGCAGCAAAGTAAAAACGCGCATGGTGAGATTCTCCTTCAAGTGGATGACGAACGGGGCGGCGGAGAATCGACAGACGATTCCTGGATCAGTCCCGCGGCGCGCTGCCGAAACACTCCTGCCACAATCGGCGCAACTGCCTGGCCGTGGCAAAGCCGCAGCGCTGGGCCACCGCTTCCACGGTCAAGCCGGGGTCGTGCAGCAGCGTGCTCGCCAGTTCCAGCCGTACGCGCGTTGAGAAATCCTTGATGGAGATGCCGGTCGCCTGGCGGAACGTGCGCGTCAGGTTCCTGGGGCTCATCCCCGCCACCTCCGCCAACTCCTCGATCGTGGCGCGGCGCGAGGGGTTGTGGATGATCCAGTCCTGCGCGCGGTGCACGCCGGGGTGCAGATGCGTGCGGTAGTCGAGATAGACGCTGCGCTGCTCCTGCGCGCCGTCGCGCCGCAGGTAGACGACCATTTCCCGCGCCACCTCCGCCGCGACCAGCGGCCCGTCCGCCTGCTCGATCAGCGCGAGCGCCATGTCGATGCCGGAGGCGATGCCGGCGCTCGTCGTCACGCCGTCGCTGACGAACAACCGGTCGGTCAGCACCTTCGCCCGCGGGAAGCGCCGCTGCAGCTCCTCGGTGCGCGACCAGTGCGTCGTGCAGCGGCGGCCGTCGAGCAGGCCCGCTTCGCCGAGGAGGAACGAACCGGTGCAGACGGAGGCGAGCTGCGCGCCCGAGGCGGCCGCGTCGCGCAGCCAGCGCGTCACCGTCCGCTCCGGCTGCATCGTCGTCCGGTACGGCATCCCCGGGACGACGATCAGGTCGTCCGCATTCACGTCGCGCAGCGGCTCGAGCTGCGCGAGCATGAGCCCCTGTGAGGTGCGCACCTCGGGTGTCGTCGCGCAGAAGCGAAGCTGCAGGCGCTTGACTTCACCCAGCGCCTGCAGCGGTCCCGCGAGGTCGAGGATCTCGACCTCCGGCGTCAGAAGAAAGGTCACGCGACGGATACGGCGAGCTCCTGCTGCAACTGCTCCACGGTGGCGATGCGCGCGAAGCGGCCGCGCAGCACGGCCTCGGTGCGGCGGACGATCTCGTCGGCCGTCAGCTCGTTGCCGATCGGGAACGTGGCCGTGGCCTCGGTGACGAAATCGACGTCGTAGCCGAGGTCCGCGGCCACGCGTGTCGTCGTCTCGCAGCACTGCTCCGTGGAGATCCCGGCGACGGCCACCCGCTTCACGCCGAGCGCTTCCAGGCGCGCCTGCAGGTCGGTGCTGGTGAAGGCGTTGCGCGTGTTCTTCACGATCAGCGGGTCACTCTCGCGGCGGTCGAGGAAGTCCATCAGCCGCACCTCCGGATCGCCGGGACGGAAGCCCGGATCTTCGTCGTTGTGCAGCACGAAGACGATTGGGAGCGAGGCGTCCCGGAACGTGCCGATGAGCTTCGTGACGTTCGCTTCGAACGCCGGGTTGTTGCGCTGCGCCCAGCGCGCCGGGCTGGCTTTGAACGAGTCCTGGATGTCGATGACGAGCAGTGCGGTGCGTTCGATCGGTTGCTTTTCCATGCGAGCAATGTAAGCCGTCCCGCGGGTGCGTTCAGGCCGATGATAGGTCAGAATGGGCCAATGGAACTTGCGAACGCAAAAGCACTCGTGACGGGCGGCAGCTCAGGAATCGGCTTCGAAACGGCGCGGCAGTTGCGCGCCCGCGGCGCCCAGGTGGCGATCTGCGGACGCGACGAAGCGCGCCTGCAGAAGGCAGCGAAAGAGCTCGGCGCCCTCGGCATCGTCGCCGACGTGGCGAAGGAAGAGGACGTCGTGCAGCTCGTGCGCACCGTCGTCGAGACCTTCGGCGACTACGACGTCCTGATCAACAACGCCGGCTTCGGGATCTTCGCGCCGCTCGTGAGCACGCGCCTGAAGGACATGCAGAACGTCTACGCGACGAACGTGTTCGGGGCGATGCTGGTGGCGCGCGAATCGGCGAAGCACTTCATCACCAGGCAGCGCGGGAACATCGTCAACATCGCCTCGACCGCGGGGCAGCGCGGCTCTGCCAACGGGACGTCCTACTCGTCGAGCAAGTTCGCCCTCTCGGGCCTGACGGAATGCTGGCGCGCGGAGCTGCGCCCGTACAACATCCGCGTCATGCAGGTGAACTTGAGCGAGGTGCAGACCGAGTTCGTGGTCAATTCCGGCCGCCCGGGTCGCGGCTACAGCGAGCGCAAGCTCGTGTCGGCGGACATCGCCCACACGATCGTGGCCATGCTGGAGATGCACGACCGCGGCTTCGTGACCGACGCCACGGTTTGGGCCACGAACCCGGATTAGGTCACGGAGGCGCTCCAGAGCGCTTGCTTCCGCCTTGCCGCCCTTCCATACTCGTGCGCGAAGGAGGTTCATGCATGAAGTTCCGTCTCGTGATGCTCTTCTTTGCTGCTCTTGCCGTTGCGTCCGTGGCCAGCGCCACCTGTAACGTCTGTGTTGCCAGCGTGGCCAACAAGTGGGAGGGCACCTGCCAGCCTTCGTTCGGCCCGATGTGTCAGGGCATGTGCTGCCTCATGGACCAAGGCAACTTCTGCGACCCTTCGGAACGCTACTGGGGCTGTTCCGCGGAAGGAATCGCGGTGCCGGCCTCCTACTTCGCCACGCGGCTGCCGACCCTCACCGAGGGCTCCGCGCTACGCCTGCGCCTCGGGAACGGCGTTCGTCCGGTGCAGAAGAGATGCTCCGGAACGTCGATCATGACGATGAAGTTGAGCCGGACCGCCGCCTGAACAGAACGGGGCAGGCCGCAGCGCCTGCCCCGCGATATCATCGTCATCCCTATGGAGACCCCCGAGGTCCTCGAGCGGCAGCTCGCCGAGCAGCGACACCAGAGCGAGCAGCTTCGGCTCCTCGGGTCGGCCGTCCATCTAGCGGCGCAGGGGATCGCCATCCTCACGCCCGCGGTCGAAGCCGTCGGGCCGCGCATCGCCTTCGTCAACGACGGCTTCTGCACCATCTACGGCTGCGCGCGCGAAGACATCATCGGGGAGACGCCGCTCGTCTTCGGCATCGTCGAGCGGCAGCAGGCGCTCTTCGACGCGCTGCTGCAGCACGTCTTCGAGCGCCGCACCTTCGACGCTGAAGTGACGGCGCGCCGCCGGGACGGCACCGAGTTCGAGATGGAGCTGCAGCTCATCCCCGTCGAAGACGGCGGCCAGCTCACGCACTGGGTGGCGTTCCTCCGCGACGTCACGGCCGCCAAGCATCAGGTCGTGCAGCTTCGACATCAGGCGATGCACGACGCCCTGACCGGGTTGCCGAACCGCGCGCTGCTCTTCGACCGCCTGGAGCAGGGAATCGAGAACGCGCGGCAGCAGAAGGCGTGGCTCGCGCTGATGCTGATGGACCTCGACCGCTTCAAGGAAGTGAACGACACCTTCGGCCATCAGTTCGGCGACGCGCTGCTCAAGCAGGTGGCCTTCCGCATTCAGAACCAGCTCGAGCCGGACGACCTCGTGGCCCGCCTCGGCGGCGACGAGTTCGCCGTGGTGCTGCCGGGGATTCCCGACGCCAGCAGCGTCGCGCTTGCGGCGCGGCGGCTGCTCAATACGCTCGAACAGCCGTTCGTCGTCGACGGGCAGGTGCTGGAGGTCGGCGCCAGCATCGGCATCGCCATGTTCCCGACCCACGCCACCGACGCCCGCACGATGCTGCGCCGCGCGGACGTGGCCATGTACGCGGCCAAGCAGGCGCAGACCGGCTACAGCTTCCATCGCGACGATTACGAATCGGCTTCACCCGACCATCTCACGCTCGTCGTGGAGATGCGTCACGCCATCGAGCGCAACGAGCTGGAGCTGTATTACCAGCCGAAGCTCCACCTCCGCAGCGGCCTGATGACGCGCGCCGAGATCCTGCTGCGCTGGAACCATCCGACGCGGGGCCTCGTGACGCCCGGGCTCTTCATCCCGATGGCCGAGCGGACGGGCCTGATCCGGCCGATGACGGACTGGCTCCTCGACCGCGCCCTCGGCCAGTGCCGCAAGTGGCAGGACGAAGGCGCGCCGGTCCACGTGGCCGTCAACATCTCCGCGCGCAGCCTCCTCGATCACGCCCTGCCGTCGAAGGTGCACAACCTGCTGGCGAAGTGGGACGTCGATCCCCGTTTCCTGAAGATCGAGATCACGGAAAGCAGCATCATGGCCGACCCGGCGCACGCGCTGGCCATCCTCTCGCTGCTGCAGTCGATGGGCGTGCGTCTTTCGGTGGACGACTTCGGCACCGGCTACTCGTCGCTGACGCACCTGCGCGAGCTGCCGATCGACGAGATCAAGATCGACAAATCGTTCGTCATCGGTATGACCACGAACGAGGCCGACGCCGCCATCGTCCGGACGATGATCGATCTCGGCCACAACCTCGGGAAACAGGTGTGCGCCGAGGGCGTCGAAGACGAGGCCACCTGGAAGATGCTCCGCGACCTCGGCTGCGACCTGGCCCAGGGCTTCTGGATCAGCCGCCCGATGCGCGGCAAGGATCTGATGGCGTGGCTGGTGAAGACGTCGTGGGGGATCTCGGCGCCGAATGTGGGGTGAGCGGGGGGCGGGGCCCCGGAGCCACATCAAAACCGATTCCGGATCACGCCTGGAGGACACCGCGGATGCTCTGGAGTGTCCGAGAAGCCCGCTTGCGGGCGGCAGCGTCGTAGCCCCGGGCGAAAGCCCCAAGGGCGTTAACTTTAGATGTTTGCCTCATGTGGGACAGACACTCCTGTCTGTCCGG
>DASWMP010000155.1:0-1624 GCA_036399695.1 Thermoanaerobaculia bacterium
TCGGCGCACGGCGCCGCGATCAACACGTTAGTAAGTAGGGTCGACTGCGGCTCGGCCAACCAACGCTGCGGCCCGTGGCCGCCCGCCGGAGGCCTCTGGGTCGTCTCCCTCTAGCCACCAAGCGTACAATCCGCTGCCCCATGCGCCGCACAAAGATCATCGCGACACTCGGTCCGGCTTCCAGTAACGAAGAGACGCTCTATCGGCTCCTGACGTCTGGCGTCGACGTCTTTCGGTTGAACTTCTCCCATGGGCGGCATGAAGACCATGAGAAGGTCATCCGGCGGGTTCGGGACATCTCCACCGACCTCGGGCGGTATGTACCGATCATCGGCGACATCCAGGGGCCCAAGCTGCGGATCGGAGAAGTCGAAGGGGTGCACTACCTCAACGACGGGCAGACCTTCGTCATCTCGACAGAGAAACGCATGGGGGGGAGCGACGGCTGTTCCACCCCTTTCACCCCACTGCCGCGCGAGGTCCAGTCCGGGCACCGCATCCTCATCAACGACGGACTCGTCGAGCTCGTCGTCACCAACGTCGACGAGAAGACCGTCACCACGCGGGTGCTGCATGGGGGGCCGATCTCCTCGAAGAAGGGGATGAACTTCCCTGACTCCGAGCTCACCATCCCGGCCATCACCGAGAAAGACCGGGAGGACGTACGGTTCGCCGTCCAGCATCAGCTCGACTACATCGCCGCGTCGTTCATCCGGCGGCGGTCCGACATCGAGGACCTGCGGCGGATGCTCAAGGAGTTCGGCGGTGAGGAGCTGGAAGTCATCGCCAAGCTCGAGAAGCCGCAGGCCATCGACAACCTCGACGAGATCCTGCAGGTCAGCGACGGCGTAATGGTCGCGCGCGGCGACCTCGGCGTGGAGCTGCCGCCCGAGATCGTGCCCATCATGCAGAAGAAGATCCTCACGGCGGCCAGCCGGTGGGGGCGGTTCGCCATCACGGCGACGCAGATGCTGGAGTCGATGACGACCAACTCCCGTCCGACGCGTGCCGAGGCCTCGGACGTGGCGAATGCGATCTTCGACGGGTCGGATGCCGTGATGCTGTCGGCCGAGACCGCGTCGGGGAAGTATCCGGTCGAGACCGTGCAGATGATGGCCAGGATCGTCTTCGCCGCGGAGGCGAATCCCCACCTCGGCAGCGCCCGCGAGCGCGAGCCCTACCGCACCGACGAGTTCACCGACGCGCTGGCCGGCGCGGCGAACTACGCCGCCGAACAGATCGACGCCAAGTACATCGTCGTCTTCACCCAGAGCGGCTTCACCGCGCGGCTGATGTCGAAGTTCCGGCCGAAAGCGCCGATCATCGCCCTGACGCCGTCGAGCTGGGTCGCCCGCCGGATGAACATCCTCTGGGGCGTGCAGCCGTTCGTCCTCAAAGACGCCGGCGAGTTCCACGAGCAGATCGTCGACCACGTCGACGAAGTCCTCCTGTCGAAAGACATCGTCCGCCCCGGCGACCGCATCGTCATCCTCATGGGCTCGCCGATCTATCAGCGGGCGAAGACGAACCTGCTGCGCGTGCATAGGGTGAAGGAGTAGGGTTCACGTCATCTCGGAGTGCGGTGGCGAACGCCACCGCTCTTGTACACGTGTAGCAGAGCGGT
>DASWMP010000156.1:0-26365 GCA_036399695.1 Thermoanaerobaculia bacterium
CAGTTGGCGGTTGGCAGTGGATGAGGCCCGCGAGGGCGGTCCCTATCGGCAGCAGCGAAGCCGTGTCCACCGCCCACCGCCAACCGCCAACTGCCAACCGCCAACTACTACTGCACCTTCATCTCCTCCACCTTCACATTCGCCGGCAGGCTCAATGCGAAGCGGCTGTTCGGGACGGGCTGGTTCACGCGGATGTTGGTGAACGCGTAGCGGGTGACGTCGCCGTCTCCCTCCGTGTACTCGATCTTCGACGTCAGGAACGTCTGCTTATCGATGGAGATGCGGATCTTGCGGACGCGCTTCTTCACCGCGTTCGTCTTCGGCGTCAGGTCCAGCGTGTAGCTGGTCGACTTCGGGCTGTCGGTGAAGGTGAAATCGAAGTAGCGGGCCAGCTCGTCGATCGCGCCGGTCGCCCCCATGTACTTGAAAATACGGTCCTCGAAGCGCTTCACGTCCACCCGCTCGGCCTTCGAGAGGTCGGGGTAATACGTCGTCAGCACGCCGCCGGCGATCACCATCTGCACCCGCTTCGGGGCCTCGTACTGCCACAGCACGTTGTTCGGCTTCGAGTAGACGAACGTGCCGGACGAGACTTCCGGCTTCGCCAGCAGCGCCAGCTCCTTCTCCTGGCGGAACTCCGCCTGGAGCGTGTTGGTCTTTTTCTGCTGCTCCTGCACCTTCTTGATGACCGCATCGAGCGACATCGGCCGCTGAGCGGCAGCGGCGGGGAAGGACAGGAGCGCGGCGCAGAGCGCGGCCGCGGCGAAGCTGGATCTTGAGCCCTTCATGGACATGGGTGGCATGGGCGCCCCAACCTGCACCGTCGGAGCGATATTTCCCGTGTTATTCTCTGGCGACAACCGAGGTTATTGAAATGAAAAGGTCTTTGCTTGCGGTCGCGTTAGCGCTTTTCGCCCTCCCTCTCTCAGCGGCGATTCAGTACGAGTTCTTCCAGAAGACCACTTCTGACGGCGACCAGCAGCCGCCTCAGGACCTCTCGGCCCGCGCCACCGTCGACGGCTCCCGCACCCGCATCGACGTGATCTCCGGCAACGTCTACCCTCCCGGCTCCTACGTCATCACCTCTGACGGCGGCCGGCGCATCCTCTTCGTCGATCCCCTGATGAAGAGCTTCACCGAGATCAATACCAGCAGCTTCGTTTCCGGCATCGGTGCGAGCAACATCCTCATCGAGAACCTGAAATCGGATCTCCAGACCCTCGGCGACCAGGAAGTCATCGCCGGACACCCCACCTCCCACTACCGCCTCACCCTCAGCTACGACATCACCGTCATCTACCGGAACATGCCGCTCAAGCAGAGCGTCCGGACGATCATCGACAAGTGGACCACCGTCGCCTTCGGTGACGTCGTCGAGAACGCCATCACCAACGCTTCCCTCCGCACCGGCAACGCTGAAGTCGACAAGGTCATCGACCTGGAAGCCACCAAGATCAAAGGCTTCCCCCTCCGCCAGAACGTCACCGTGACCACCATCAGCAGCCGCAAACGCTCCGTCAGCGGCTCCGATCTCAAGTTCCCCACCACCCGCATCCGCCAGAAAGAAATGTGGGTCACCTCCATCCGCCCCGTCGCTCCGACCAACGAAACCTGGTCCGTCCCCGCCAACTACACCAAAACCGACCTCCAGCAACTCCCGAAAGGAGCCAAGGAAGTCGTGAACCTCGAACCGGGGAAGTAGCGCCGCGTCGACCAACGTCGTCAGCCCGCGAAGCGGGCGGCAGCGGTTTGCCTCATGTGGGACAGACACTCCTGTCTGTCCGGCCCACCCCCGAGGTCCTCGGTGCACCGGACAGACAAGAGTGTCTGTCCCACATCTAAAGTTAACGCCGTTGGGGCTTTCGCCCGGACAACGCACAGCCACGCTCCGCGTGGCTGTGCTACGATCTCCCCGGCTCTACGTAATGAAGATTTTTCGCGCCCTGGGCGAGCGGTTGGGTGGTGTGGTGCGGATGCCGCGAGCGTACTTCGCCGTGGTGCTGCCGATTGCCATCCCCTTCATTCTCGCCGCCGTGAATCTCCAGCCCGAACTGGACGGGAGCACCACCTCCCAGGCTGCAGCCGTCGTCGCCCCTGACCTTCGCTACGACGATCTCGCCAACACCCGCCCTGCCGAGCTCCCCGAACACGCCATGGTGCTGACGTTCGAACAGAACGACACCCTCGACGCCGTCCTCTCCGCCGGCGGCCTCTCCCGCTCCGACAGCGCCCTCCTCACCCGCGAGTTCGCCCGCTCCATCGACGTCCGCCGCCTCCGTCCCGGCCACCTCCTCCGCTTCCACTACGCCGCCGACGACACCGTCGACGCCGTCCAGATGAAAGTCACGGGCTGGGGAGAGCTCAACGCCCTCCGTACCCCCACCGGCTTCGACGTCACCCCGCTGCAGGCCACCATCCGCGACGAGCAGACCGTCGTCTCCGCCACCATCCAGACCTCCCTCTACGACGCCCTCCGCGCCGCCGGCGAGGGCCCGGGCCTCGTCTACCAGCTCGCCGACGTCTTCCAGTGGGACATCGACTTCTTCGAGCTCCGCAGCGGCGACGCGTTCAGCCTCATCGTCACCAAGCGCTACGCCGGCAAGGACCTCGTCGGCTACGGCCCCATCACCGCCGCCCGCTTCACCCACCGCGGCAACACCTACGAGGCCTTCCGCCACGAGCAGGGGGGCACCGCCGGCTACTACGCCCGCAACGCCAGCCCCGTCAAGAAGCAGTTCCTCAAGGCGCCGCTCAAGTTCCCCCGCGTCACCTCCGGCTTCACCAAGAAGCGCTTCCATCCCGTCCTCAAGTACTTCCGCCCCCACTACGGCGTCGACTACGGTGCCCCCGTCGGCACCCCTGTCATGACCACGGCTGACGGCGTCGTGCTCGAGACCGGCTACAAGGGCGGCGAAGGCAACTACATCCGCATCAAGCACTCCTCCCGGACCGAGACCTACTACCTCCACCTGTCGCGCTTCGCCGTGAAGAAGGGCGCCAAAGTCGCGCAGGGAGACGTCATCGGCTACGTCGGCAAGACCGGCTTGGCCACCGGCCCGCACCTCGATTACCGGGTGCGCGAGAGCGGTGCCTGGCTCGATCCCCTCAAGCTCAAGTCCATCACGCCCGACCCGCTCGGCGGCGATTCCCTCCGCCGGTTCCGCAGCCACGTGGCCCAGTCGCTGCCGCGGCTCGAGACCGAACGCCGCGCCCTGGCCGAAAACGGACAGAAGCGCCGGGCACTCTTCTAGCAAAATCGGTTTCCCACTCATGAAAAAAGTCATCGTCCGCGCGCCCGTGCGTGCTGATCTCGCTGGCGGCACCCTCGACCTCTGGCCGCTGTACCTCTTTCACCCCGGCGCGCGCACGGTGAACGTGGCCATCTCGTTCTTCGCCGAATCCGAGGTCTCCGAGACCGGCGACGGCGCGATCGAGCTGAATTTCGCCGACACGCAGTACAGCCAGCGCTACGAGTCGCTCACCGCCCTCGGCGCCGACCCGAAAGCGTCGCTCGTCCACCGCGCCCTCGAGCACTTCAAGCTCAACGGCATCCGCATCACCACCCGCACCGACGCCCCCCGCGGTTCCGGCCTCGGCGGCTCGTCCGCGCTGACCATCACCCTCGTGCGCGCCCTCTCCGAGCTCGCCGGCCGCCCCGTCGAAGGCGAAGACCTCATCTTCCTCGTCCGCGACCTCGAGACCCGTCTCCTCGGCGTCCCCGCCGGCATCCAGGACTACTACCCCCCCGTCTTCGGCGGCCTCGCCTCCCTGCACCTCCTGCCCGGCAAGCCGCATCGCGTGCCCCTCGCGCACGCCGCGAGCGACCTCGCCTCCCACTTCCTGCTGCACTACACCGGCGTCCAGCACTTCTCCGGCACCAACAACTGGGAGATGTACAAGCGCCAGATCGACGGCGACAAGCGGGTCCACGACGGCCTCGAAGCCATCGCCCAGACCTCCATCGAAATGGAGCGCGCCCTCGAAGCCTCCAACTACGAGGCCGCCGGCCGCGCCCTGGCCAAAGAGTGGGAGAACCGCAAGGCCCTCATCGAAGGCATCTCCACCCCCGAGATCGACCGCGCCATCGAAGCCGGCGCGCGCGCCGGAGCCTGGGGCGGCAAAGTCTGCGGCGCCGGCGGCGGCGGCTGCATCGTCTTCCTCTTCCCGCCGGATCGGCGCCAGGCCATCGTCGAAGCCCTCTCCGCGGTGCCCGGACGCGTCCTCGACGCCAGCCCCGTGTCCCAGGGCCTCACCATCGAGACCGACGCCCAGCAGACGCCCCCCGCTCCCACGCCCCGCACCCGGCTCACCGCCCGGCGCAACACCCAGACGATCGAACAGCTCTACGTCTACGGTGGCGCCGGCGACTATCGCCCGTTCGTCCTCGCCGAGGGCGTCGTCACGCACGTCGAAGGACGGAGCGGCATCCACCACACCGCCATCCGCTCCTACGTCGCCCCAATCGAGCCCAACGGCGGCGAAGTCCTCTGGCACCACGCCAGCCTCATCGAGCCCGACGGCCTCGACATCCACGCCACCCCGGAGCCACAGCACAAGCCCCTGACGTCGCTGTCCCCCGAAGCGCTCGTCGCCAGCGCCGCCCGGTCCGAGGAAGCATTCAAACAGTTCCTCGAGCAGAACGAGCGCCTGCATATCTTCCACAACCCCGCGTTCGGGCTATGGAGCGAGCCCAACGAGCCCCGCGACTCCTTCCTCCAGCGCTGCCTCGAGGAGGCCAACCGCCAGCTCGACGACGAATCCGAGCGCCTCGAAGGCACCTTCCGCCGCCGCATCGACCAGCTCCGCGAGAAATCCGAGCGCGAGCAGCGCGAAATCGACTCCAAAGAAGAAGAGCGCGACCGCGACGAAAAGCGCCAGGACGTCAACGTCGCCTGGGGCCAGGCCCTCTACAACATCACCAGCGGCCGCCCCGCCCGCGCCACCGACCCCGGCGTCTCCGTCCGCGAATTCGACTACCGCGAAAACATCGCCCAGATCCAACGCGCCTGGGAAAAAGAAGTGGAGATCCGCCGCGACGAGCTGACGTCCAAAGCCCGCGCCATCGAAGACGTCTCCGTCGTCCCCACCCCGCGCAACATCGAAGTCACGAAGTACATGATCCTCTGGGCAGCCAACCTCCCGTAGCGCCGGCGCGAAGTGCCGCGCTACGGCGTTGCCGGTTGTCCGTTGCCCGTTGTCCGTACTGCGCGCCGCGGGGCATTCACGCGCATCACCCGAGGAGCGCGGTGGCGAAGAAGGCTGTCTCAAAACCGTTGATGAACGGGCGCCTGCGGGCGCGGACAGACAGGAGTGTCTGTCCTACATTCAGATCCCGCCGAATATCGGCGCTTGGCACGCACGCCGTATTCAATGTAGGACAGACACTCTTGTCTGTCCGCGCCCGCAGGCGCCGATTTCCAGGTCGCCCCACCCAGCCCCGCCCCCATCCCGATCCCATCCCACCCTCACACCCCTTCCGCCCACCCAACCCAGCCCCAAAAGCAGAAAACGTGCACCGGACAACGCCCCGAAGGAAATCGCCACCCCCTCCCTCCGGTTACACCGCGAGCGCGTGATACCATCCACGCCGTGTCGGGCAGTAGCGCAGCCTGGTAGCGTACCTGAATGGGGTTCAGGTGGTCGGGGGTTCAAATCCCCCCTGCCCGACCAAATCACAACCCCACCCTCGCCGCGACGGCAAGTCCCCACAATCCTCCCACCGCCACCAGCAGGCCGATTGTGCGTCTTTCGGAGCGATGGAGCCCTTTGCTCGATAGAGGCTTGCCGGCTCCCGCCAGGATAAGCAAACGCGGGTCGTCGGCGCGCTCTTCATCGAACTCGTCTACCACCAGTAGACGGTCTGGCTAAGCTGCTTCCGTTCCGCGGAGATACGTCGCTGCACGCTGACCATCCTGTAGAGCCACGGAGGCGATCAGCGCCGCCGAGGTACTGTCGCACCGCCCGTTCGCCACGAGCGGCTAACAACGTCTGGGAAGAGTTGCTATCATGCGTAAGCCGGCTATCACGTTTACCCAGCGCGAAAATTCAGGGGTGTGGATGACTGACCAGTTGCTGATCAGAAAAGTGCCTAGGCACGTGCGCTCGTGGATTGAAAAGAAGCGCGTCGAACACGGCATGACGCAGCAAGAGTTCATCGTCTCGATCCTCGAGCACGCCTTCGGGCGCGGCGAGCTGCCGCTCTTTCAGCCGGCGGTGCCGAAGGTCAACGTCACCGCTCCTGACACCCTCCCGTTCAGGTTCAGCGATTTCTTCGCTGGCATCGGCGGCTTCCGGACCGCACTTCAGACAGTCGGTGGAGACTGCGTCTACTCGTGCGAATGGGACAAGTACTCCCAGAAGACCTACAAAGCCTGGTACGGCGACACACCTGAGGGCGACATCCGGAAGATCCAGATGTCGGACATTCCCGTGCATGACATTCTCGCGGGCGGCTTTCCCTGCCAGCCGTTTTCGATCGCGGGCGTGTCGAAAAAACGAAGCCTCGGTCACGCACACGGTTTCAAGTGTGAGACGCAGGGCAACCTCTTCTTCCAGCTTGCAACGATCATCGAACAGAAACGTCCGCCCGTCGCGCTCCTTGAAAACGTCAAGAATCTGCAGTCACACGACAAGGGACGAACGTGGGCTGTCATCTACGACACCCTCGACCAGCTCGGATACCGCGTCTTCCACAAAGTCATCGACGCTGCCGGATGGGTACCGCAACACCGGGAGCGCGTCTACATCGTCTGCTTCGACAAACGCATATTCGGCGAGAACCCGCCCTTCCGGTTCCCTGACCCGCCGGCAGGACGACGCCCAAAGCTCGCGGACATTCTGGAACCGAACCCGGATCCGAAATACACGCTTAGCGACCATCTCTGGAAGTACCTTCAGGATTACGCCGACCGGCACCGCGAAAAGGGCAACGGCTTCGGCTTCGGCCTCGCGAATCCTGAAGGTGTCACCCGGACCCTGAGCGCGCGTTACTTCAAGGACGGGTCAGAGATCCTGATTCCGCAGGAGGGACGGAATCCGAGGCGCCTTACGCCGCGCGAATGCGCGCGACTGATGGGGTTTCCCGACAGCTACCCGATCGTCGTTTCCGACACGCAGGCGTATCGACAGTTTGGAAACGCGGTTGTGCCCCCCGTCGTTCAGGCAGTCGCCCATGAGATCATTACAGTACTGACGTGGCAGCTCATGCGCGGTGGTTCACTGTTCAAGACGTCACGTTCTCGGGCGAAAGTCTCCTGATGAGGCTCTGAATGGTCTCGCCGCTCTGCGAACGCGCCATCGAACTCGCGCTCGTGCGCGGCAACGCGCTTCTGAAGTTCATCTCTCCGAACGATGCCGGCGTCACCGGCAGTCACCAGACCGGCTTTCTCCTTCCGACAGGAGCGTGGCCGATCTTCACGCCTCACGCGCCGGTGAAAGGCACGTTCGCGGAGACAGCGGTCGCCGTCACCTGGCCGAACGGTCTCGTGACCGACTCTCGTGTGAAGTGGTACGGCCAGAAAACTCGCCGCGAGTATCGTCTCACGCGCTTCGGCCGCGACTTCCCTTACCTCACGGCCGACACCGTAGGCGATCTTCTGGTGCTGATCCCAGCAGACCACGAGCACTTCGACGCCTTCGTCTTCGATCATGACGACGACATCGAAGAACTTCAGGCGGCGTTGGGCATCGAACCATTCGAGCGGTGGGGCGTCTATAAGGAAGGCTTTGCACAGGTTGAAACCGAAGACGAATGCCTCGACCGGCAGTTCCGCCGATTCGTCGCCGAACTGAACGACTTTCCGAAGGGCGAGGTCTTCTCCCGCGCCGCGCGCGAGTTCGTTCAGGAATGCGTGACCAAAGCGGCGACGATGACACGCGATGAGGCGCTGGTCCGCTGGATGACGACCGAGTACCAGCTCTTCCGCATGGCTGAGCGGCAGATCTGTCAGTCTGACATTGCTCGACCATTTCGCGATGTGGACGACTTTCTCGAAACGGCTGCTCGGATCATGAACCGCCGGAAAGCGCGCGCGGGTCGCTCGCTTGAAAACCACGTGGCTGAGGTGCTCACCTCCGCGGGCATTCCGCACGACATGCGGCCCGACCTCGACGGCCGTCCGGATGTTGTGATCCCGGGTCGCGCGGAGTATCTCGATGCGAGCTATCCGGCCGACAAGCTCTGCGTCATCGGCGTCAAAACAACCTGCAAGGACCGCTGGCGGCAGGTTCTGAACGAAGCCAAACGTGTTCCTGCCAAGCACATCCTGACAATGCAACCGGGGATCTCCACGAACCAGCTGGCGGAGATGGATGCCGCCGGCGTGACTCTCATCGTTCCGGCAAAGCTCCAGAAGGAGTATCCACGCGACCGGCCGATTACGATGCTGACGGTCGAGCAGTTCATAACGGACGTCCGCCGGAAGATCTCCTGATGGTAGACGTTCACACTAAGGAACAACGCAGCCGCAATATGGCCGCGATTCGTGGCCGGGATACGAAGCCGGAAATGACCGTTCGACGGCTCGTACACCGTCTCGGCTACCGCTTCCGTCTTCACCGGCGCGACCTGCCCGGCCGACCAGACCTCGTCCTGCCGCGTCATCGCGCCGTGATCTTTGTTCACGGCTGTTTTTGGCATCACCACGACTGCCGGTATGGTCGCGTCGTCCCCGCGACACGAGCGGAGTTCTGGCGGAAGAAGCGGGACGAGAACGTTGCACGCGACGCACGAAATCTCGCAGCCCTCCACGAACAGTCGTGGCGCGTTCTGGTCGTATGGGAATGCTGGACACGACAGCCGCGCGACCTCGAGAGCCGGCTCACAACCTTCTTGCGCCTAAACGCAAGCCCCTGAGGCGGTCGATTTGTGGCCCCAGCGGGGCCACACCTTCTTTTCTCGTCCGGCCATCCCGCTGCCCCCCCCCCGCGCACCGCAGAAAAACGGGAGCGCCCTTTCGGACGCGCCCGCGGGAATTACTGCACTTCAGCTGTTACGACTGCTGCTGCGATGCGCACGGCGCGCCCAACGCCTTTTCGCCGAATTGCACTCGCCGGGCGTACTCTCGCGATGCGACTAGTACCGCAAGCCCGCGAGATCCTTGCCGTCAATTTTCGCTGCGGATATCTTCTGCTTCTGCTGATCGCTGCACGGAAAGTCGAACTCGGCGTCGAAGTCGCAGTCTGGAACGGCCGGCTGAAATGGAGCCGACGCACCGCCGCATGACTGTTGATAAAGAAAGAACTCGAACAGGGAGACGCAGAACATCGCCAGTTCCCCCCGGCCAATCAGTGGACGGAGACGTTCGACGCGTTCGATGAACTGCGCTGTAGCCGAGCGCCTCAGACTGCTCAGCGCGTCACGTTCGGTTCCAGATGACCATGCGCCTAGCTTCGCTGTTGCTGACACACCGTTCAGCTCCATCGTAAGCATGAATGTCGAGTCGTCGTGCTTAGGTCCGTTTCGCAGCTCTTCGAGCGTCTCGCGCAGCGTTGCCGACTTGTACGGGTACTGCACCACGGAGCGCAGAAGCTCTTTAGTGGAGAGATCGAGCACCTCGTGTTCCGACGTCTGCTTCAGAAAATCGCGTCGGTCCGTAAGCAGCAGTCGATCGCCCGTACTGTCTTCAACGAGATAGAAGTCGCGCGTTTCCGTTTCGTTGGGACGCTGGCTGATCTTGGTCACGCGGTACGCCAGCTTCGCCGGCTTGTACTCGACCAGGAAATGTTGCCGTCGCTCCGGCTGATAGCGTTGCGTCTGCGCATGGCAAAGGTCGGCCGCGACCAACGTGAGACATACCAGAAGAATTACGTTACGCATCCTGTCGACTCCTCAGCAGCCGTCGTAATCCGTCAGGCAGCCACCCATACACGCTTCGTTCTCCAGAGTTGCGAGCTGGATGCATTCTCTGCCGTTGTTGCACTGCTTCTTGTTCTTTTCGAACTGACATTCGCAGTTCGTGCGGCACTCAGTGCAGGAGCCGGCTGTCTTCGGGCACTCCTGTTCATTGCCGCCGCCGAACCATTTGTTCCACCAGTCGCCGACGCCTCCGCCGGTCTGGTCGTTACAGTACGTCGGGTTACCCGTCATATCGTAGCAGCCGCCGTCGATGAGCGCCGGCGCCCAGCTCTCGGCGAGCGCTCTGGGCGCGATTGTAATCACGAAGAGAGAGACGATGATGAGAGACATACGCTTGAACATGGGATGACCTTCCTTCCTTCATGTGGTGGGTGAAGTGAGTGGATGTTCCCGAGCAGGAAACATTCCGCGCTTGTCTCATCCAGCTTGCGATTTTGGATGGCCATCCGGTTCAGCCTCTGGAATCGATGCGGCGCACCTTACCGGGAGCGATCCACATGCGTCCACTATCATTTTGTACCATCACTCCGGCCTTCTGTCTAAGCTGATTCGCAGGTATATTCCGGGGTGCGGCATTGATGGCCTGCGGAGTGAACTCGAGATGAGCCGGCAGCGAAAGGAAGGCGACGACATTTCGCCCCTAGAACTGTTCATTCGGGTCTACCGTCTCCGGCCAGCGTCACTTGCTGCCGAGGCCGACCGCATCGCGCGTGTGCTGAAAACGCGTGCGCTCAGTCGGAACCACCTGCTCCGTCTGCGCAAAGGCGTGCCGACGTCGGCCGAAAAGATGATGCTTGTAGTCGCGGCACTTCGGTCAGTAACAAAACTTCCGATTCGCGTGACTGACGTGTTCGATCTGGAGCCACCGATCGGCCGGCTCCGGCTGGGAACTCTTCTCGCTGGCGCGAATGGCGCTACTCTCGCACTTTCGATATTCTCGCCGTCACCTCGGAGAGCGGCGAACGTGATGAATGAGACCGACGAGCAAGCTGGCGCAGTGCGCAACGTCGAGGCGCTGTATCGTTCGCATGCCGCTCTGCTCATTACAACTGCCATCTGCCGGTACCGTGTACCGCCCCATGACGCGGACGGGCTTGTCCACGACATCTTCGCTTCGTTCCTGGAGCGTCGGCCGCAGGTGAACGATGCCCAGGCGTATCTGCTCGGCGCGATCAAGAACGCGTCGCGACACTATTGGCGCAAGAGGGCACACGAGGCCCCCTTCCTCCCCGAACACGCCAACACCGCGGATCATGGCACCACGATGTACCTAGATCGGTGGTCGCTTCGCCATGCGCTCGCCGTCACCCTGGCGCGGCTCGGCGACAAATGCAGGCAGACTCTCTTCCGTTTCTACTTCGCGGAAGAGCAACGCGACTCGATCGCGCGGGAGCTCCGGACGACGCCGGCGAACCTCAACCAGCTTCTTCATACATGCCGACGCCGCGCGCGAGAGATGTTCCTGTCGCTCATGGAGCCTCCACGATGACTCGCCATTTACACGAGCATGAGCTGCTAGCGTGCGCCGAGTCCGACCTGAGCGCGGCGAGCGAGGATATACGGGCGCATCTTGCCGTGTGCGAAGCCTGCCGTGCGCTCCTGGAGAAGCTGCGTGCGATCGATGACGAGCTTCGCTCGAAAGACGTCTGGATCCTGTGCGAAGACTTGCGCGCGATGACGATCAAATCGTTAGCTTCACTTCTTCGTACCGCTGCTGAGGTCGACGCAGCGCGGGAAAGGGCTGCGACCGTTCTTCGGCCACTACTTACGTCACCTTCCGCCTTCGACCAGGCGCATGTCACTCGCGATGCGAGATTGCACTCTGGCGCCGGTGTACAGCTACTGTGCGACGCGGCCGAACAGCAGCGAGAGCGGCTTCCCGTTTTCGGACTGGACCTCGCTACTGCCGCCTCGACGATTGCATCGAAGCTACTCGGACAAAGGTCGATGTACTCTCTGCTCGGCCGAGCAGAGACGGAAAGAGCGATTGCACTGATCGCGATGGGCAGACTGAGCGCCGCGGACGACGCTTTGCAGCGCGCAGAAGTGGCGTTAGACAAGAGTGAAGACGTAACAGATTGGGAGTACGCCCGGGTGCATCTCACGCGTGCGATTCTCTCCACTACTGCGGAGCGGTATGCCGAAGCTATCGCGCAGGCCACGGCCGCTGCTGAAGGCTTTCTGGCGGCAGGCGACGTGGATCGCTACCTTCGCGCACGCGTCGCACAGGTCAGCGCACTTCTCGCACGTCGCGATTACACCAGCGCCGCGGCGCTGGCGGAAGAGGTTTTGACGGCGGCAAAGAAGTCGAACAACAAGCTCCTGCTCGGTCGTGCATACAACAACGCCGGCCTCTCTCACGACGGTCTCGGTCTACTGGATTCCGCGATGGCGTTCTATTCGGAGGCGGCAGCCTTGTGGGATGAGTTAGACGTTCCTGTCGAGAGTTCCCGCACCGACTGGTCGATTGCTTCGCTACTTCTGAGAGAGGGAATGTTCGTCGAAGCTGTCGAGCAACTGGCACTGATCCCTCCTCAATTCGAAGCGCTGGGAATGGCAAATGACGCGGCTCTAGCACGTCTCGAACTTGCTGAGGCGCTTCTTCTCGCCGAAAGACCAGGCGAAGTGGCGAGCGTCCTTGACGGTGTGACGATGCACTTCACACACGAAGGTCTCACACATAGCGCAAATCTTGCCGTAGCGTACCTTCGGGAAGCCATGGCCAATGACTCCGTGTCTCCTCACCTATTACGTTATGTGCGTAGTTATCTAGAACAGCTCTCGCCGACCAAGCAGACGCCTTTCGTTCCCCTCCGATAAAGAGCGCCGCGTCAGCAACATTCCTGGTGCGCTGGTGCCGCGTACGATCGCCGCTGCATGACGAATCTACGCGGCGATATACCCCCGACTGACGAAACGCTGGCCGCTGCCATCGAGGAGTACCTTGGCGAATGTTTTGAGAATCGCTCCGCTGCTCGCGTCTCGGAGCTTGCGAACCGCCTGGGTATTCGCCGTGTGGTGCTTTACGCACAATGCCGCAGGTTGTTTAATGCCACTCCGCTGCAGCTACTTCGCGCGCGTCAACTTGCGTGGGCCGCCGATCTTCTGGAGCGTCCAGAGGACATCACGACCGCACAGATCGCGCAGCGTGCGGCCTTCGGGACTGAAGCAACGTTCTTTCGGACTTTCGCCAAGCGGTACGGATGCACTCCAGAGGAATATAGACGTCGCAGCAGGAGCAGGTTGAGCGCAGAGCGAGAGACAAAATGATAGTGGACACGTGAAGTAACGACACTTTATCGTCGCCGCCTCGTGACTAATCTGCAGAAACTACTTCAGCTGGCAGGTGAGCCTCTCGGACCGCCTTTCGATTCATGCTCGGCGGCAGAGGCGCCGGCGGCGGTGAGGCCTTTGCTCGGCCTTCGGAATGGTTTCAGCGCATTAGAGCGATCACTTCAAGTTCTCCCGGTCGGGCGCCCGAGGTCCGCGGCGATAGTCGCTGACGCCTGGAACTCTCCGGCGGGCTGGCGTGGTGCCTATGGTTCTCTTCTCCCCGACATGTTCCTCTTTGCGCAGAACGCGCTTGGCTGGCAATTCGGCGTGTCTGATCACGGGTTCTGCGCGGTTGATCCCGAGACGGCTGCTGTGGAATCGATGGGTATGACTCTCGACGAGTGGGCGAACGCGCTGGTACAACGCCTGGAACACTTTACCCGTTTCGGACTCGTTCACGCGTGGCAGGCAGAACTCGGCCCCATTCCAGACGGCTTCCTGCTGACGGCGCGGCTACCGGTGGTGCGTGGGGGGAACTACCGGACAGACAACTTCCTGCTCGTCGATGCGTTCACCAGCATGCGCATGCGCGCTGCGACGGCGAACTCAGTTCGCCATACCGGAGACGGCGAACACGTTGGGCTAGACCGCCGTCGCTTCCGAATCGCGTTCAGCCGGCGCGAGCACACATGCGACTGCAGGGCTCAAGGGTACGCCGATGGCACTTGGCTCGGACACCACTAAGACGTACGCGGCGGCCTTTCAGTATGGCAAAGGATGCGTGCGGCCGACTCTCTCTCCATCGCACGAATGCGACGCGGCCTGGCCGGCTCCCTTCAGCGCGCCGCACGCGTCCCGCGCCACCATTGTATCGGGGAGGTACGTTCATGGATGCGCCTGAGCATCAGGACAGCACGCGATCGACCGATCGGCAGGCTATTAACGACGCGAAAGTCGAATTGATCGAAATCATCATGATCTGGGACGCTCTCCGCGGCTTGGCGGACGACGCCCCACAACTCGGATGGATGAGGGGTCAGATCGAGGTGGGGCTGCGCGATGCGAGGACACTCCTTCAACGTTTGGATGACATCGGCGATGTGTCGAATTGACGCGGACAGGAGCGCCCGGTGTCCTGTCCGCATCAAGTTCGTCCGGTGTGTGTGCTAGGGCCACGGCGTCGCCGGCTTGCCGAGCACCCAAACAACCAGCCGGATGAGGAGTGGCCGTGACATGTGACGGCTTCCCGGCTCCTGTTTCGGGGCGGCCTCGACGCCCGAAGTGAGGGCCATGGAGGCAAGAAGGCCGACGATGGCGGCTAACTGACTAAAGCGCAATGACATACGTTCTCCTATGAGCCGACGGTTGGTTTGGAAAAAGACCGGCTCACAAGAAAGGTGACGCGAGTCGCGCATCCGTTAGTTCTTCTTTGGCGTGATTCAGGGGCGCCGATTAGCCTCATCGCGCCAGACGATCCGGCGCGGCGGCAGCCTCACGGTACCGTGCGGTGACGCGCAACTTTGACGCGAACGCTGCGCGTTGACTTGGGAGGCCACGTCGAACGCCGCCCGAAGACCGCGCCACCCTCATCGGGAGGCGACAGCGGGGTCACAGCTTTCTTTCCGCGGGAGGCGACAGCGGGGTCACACCTTCGTTGCACCGCGTGGTCGGCACAGCGGGGCACAGCGGGGTCACACCTTTCTTTCCGCGTGTGGTCGGCAACCGGCCACCCACAAAAAAGCGGGCGCGCCCTTTCGGACGCGCCCGCGGGCGTCTACTGCACTTCAGGCGTTACGACTACTTCTCGGAACCCGGCGTCGCATTGCCGGCCGGCTTCGCCGGCGGCTCGGCCTTTTCCGGCGACGGCTTGCGCGCTCGCCCGAGGGCGCGGCGCATGTCGTCGACGTGCGGTACGAGGTGACCGTTCTCCGGCCGTTTCGCGAGACGCTGGGCGACCGAGTACGTCGTCAGCGATTCACTTCCCGCCTTGTTCCGGGCCACCGTGACGCTGTAGCGGACGAATTGCGCCAGTGCCTCCAGTTCGTCGGCCAGCGGGCTGAAAGCGTCCGCATAGTTCATCCAGTCGTACACCTCGGCCGGACTCGCGCCATCGACGCGCGCGAGTCCCTTCTGATTCGCAACCGCCACCGTCGCCAGCTCGATGAACTCCGGCGGGACCGCCGCGACGACGCTCATCCGTCTCCTCGCGTCACGCGTCTCCGGGATTGTGAAGTGCGGAACCGCCTCGCGGATCTCGCGAAGCTGCTGCAGGCGCACCTGCGCCTCGTCTCTGTAGTTGGTGACAACCGGGTTGGGCTCGACCGGGGACACAGCTTTATTGTTAGCGCTCATTGAGAGCCTCCTAAATTTTCGCAAACTGCAATGGATGGATCAGAGCAGGCAGAGCGAAAGCGGAGGCGCGCGCCCCTGCGAGGCACGACGTGGAACGCTGACGGCTGCCGGGCGGTTCGCCCTTCGCCGTCGTTTGAGCGCGATGGAAATGCGGTCGGCGGCCCGGCGCAGCCGGACCGAGAGAGAGCGGCGAATCGGCTCCGGGCGCGGCGTCAGAAGAATGCGCAGCGGGCTGCCCGGGACGCGCTCCGCCACCAGCTCGCCCGAGGCCAGCCCGGCGAGCATGTTTTCATGCAGCGCGAAGACGGTCGACGAGACCTGACCGAGCGAGAGGCTCATGACCATCCAGCGCTGCATGATGGCCACGAACTGCTCCGGCGCACCGGCGCCGGTTTCGGGCTCGCGCTCGAGGCAGGCCGTGATCTCGGCCAGTTCCTTGGCCACCTGGCCCAGACGGGAAGCGGCCATCGACAGACGCGTCTCGGCATGCTCGAGGTTCTGCGAGCTGCGGATCGGCCGCCACTGGGCCGCACGCTCCGAGCGCGCTGCCACCGTGACGCCGGAAGCCATCAGACGAGCCGACCGGTCGAGCGCACGCTGCGCCCGGCGAAGCGGACGCACCCATGCCGGACCGGCCGCCTGCCCGCTCCGCGGGTGGCGCCGTTCCCGGCATGCTGTCGTGGCGCTCTTCGGCGCCTGTGCGTCGTTCGTCATCGTCGTTTAACCGTCCTCAGCCTCTGAGCGACAAAGATAGGTCCGTAAACCTCGATTGTCAACCGGTGCCGAAACATTTATGGTCTAACCGGCTGGAGACCCGACGCCAAGTACGATGCTTTCCCGGGATGCCGGTCTGAAGTAGGCGCCAAGGATCGATGCAGTCGGCGCAAGCCAATTTGGTTTCGTCGCCAAGGATCGATGCTATCGGCGCAAGCCAATTTGGCTTCGTCGCCAGGGATCGATGCTATCGACGGAAGCCAATTTGGTTTCGTCGCCAAGGATCGATGCTATCGGCGGAAGCCAATTTGGCTTCGACGCCAAGGATCGATGCTATCGACGGAAGTCAAATTGGTTTTGACGCCAAGGATCGATGCTATCGGCGGAAGTCAATTTGGCTTTGACGCCAAGGATCGATGCTATCGGCGGAAGTCAATTTGGCTTGGGCGCCAACGATCGATGCTGTCGTCCGAGAGCCTGCACGGGATCATATTTGCACGCGCGAGAACAGGTAGCTGCCGGTGAGCAAAAAGGCGACGGTCAGCGCCGACAGCACCGCGAAATCGGTTCCGACGCCGAAGTGGGAGAGTCCCGTGAGCGTGCCCCTGAGGCCATCGACACCGTAGGCGAGCGGATCGAACGACGCGATCACCTGCAGGGCGCGGGGCGCATTCGTCAGCGGAAAGAGCGCGCCGGAGAGAAAGAACGTCGGCATCACCACGAAGTTCGTGATGAGTTGGAAGCCCTGGAAGTCTTCCATGACCGAGGCGATGGCCGTTCCGAGGGCGGTGAACATCACCGCTACGAGCGCCATGACGACGAGCGCGCCGGGGATGCCGGCGGCTTCGGGACGAAACCCGACCAGACAACAGGCGACGCTCACGATCAACCCCTGCAGGAGCGCCACCGTCGCACCGCCCAACGTACGCCCTACCATGATCGTCAGCCGCGAGACCGGCGCGACGAGGGTCTCCTTCAGAAAGCCGAACTGCCGGTCCCAGATCAGCTCCATGCCGCTGAAGATGGCCGTGAACAGAATCGTCATGCAGATGACGCCCGGAGCGAGAAACTGCAGGTAGTTCCCCTGGCCGGCACGCTGATAGACCGGCCCGAAGCCGAATCCCAACGCCACGAGGTACAGCAGCGGCTGACCGAGGGCGCCGACGATGCGGGCACGCGAGCGCACGTACCGCTTGAGCTGCCGGATCCACAGCATGCGGATGACGTCGAGAGTCATCGCCGTCCCCACATGCGCGCGATGCCTCTCATCCTGTCCACGCTCCCCACCGCCTCGTCACGAATCGTCGCACCGGTGAGCGCCAGAAATGCGTCTTCGAGCGTCGTCGTCGAGGTCTGCTGCTTGAGCGCCGCGGCCGACCCTTCGGCGACGATGCGGCCGTGATCGATGATGGCGATCCGTCTGGCCACGCGCTCCGCTTCATCCATGTAGTGCGTCGTCAGAAACACCGTGACGTGCTCCTGCTCGTTGAGCCGCTCGACGACCGTCCACAACTGATTTCTGGTCTGCGGATCGAGTCCGAGCGTCGGCTCGTCCAGAAACAGGATCTTCGGCGTATGCAGCAACCCTCGGGCGATCTCGAGGCGCCGCTTCATCCCTCCCGAGAATTGTTTGACGAGCGAGTCCCGCCGCTCCCACAGCTCGAACAGCCGCAGCAGGTGCTCGATCCGCTCCTGCCGCTGCGCGCGTGGAATCGCGTAGAGCGAAGCGTGCAGTTCGAGGTTCTCGATCGCGGTGAGCTCCTCGTCGAGGCTCGGGTCCTGAAAGACGATCCCGAACCGGCGCCGGACGCCGATCGCGTCGCTCCTGGGATCCAGTCCGTCGATGGTGATGCTCCCGCTCGTCGGTTTCAGCAGCGTGGTGAGCATCTTGATCGTCGTGGTCTTCCCGGCGCCATTCGGACCGAGAAACGCGAAGATCTCGCCTGAGCGGACCGTGAATGAAACGCCGTCGACGGCGACGAAATCGCCGTACTGCTTCACCAGCTTCTCGACCTGGATGATCGATTCGTCAGCCATGCGACGCGAACAGCTCTCGATGCGTGTCGATCTTCTTCCGATACTTCGATCGTTCCCAGAGGTTTTTGACCTTGGTGAAGAACTTCAGATACTCGTGCTTGATCTCTTTCCAGCTCTCGTAGTCGTCCGCCCGGTTCTTGAAAGCGCGTTCCGCTTCTCTCAATTTGTCCGGGCTCCAGTCCGAGGCCAGCACCATCATCTGCAGAATCACTTCTTCGCTTCTTTCGCCGCAGTCGATGATCTTCCGATGCAACTCCTCCGGGCTGTCGCCCAGGTTGATCGAGGAGTCGGGGATGCTCTTCGACATTTTCACGTAAGGGAAAAAGCCACCGATCAGCCGGTTGAACAGGGCGCCGATCTGTGCGTCCGGACGGACCAGACGATTGACGCCGCCGGCCTTGAGCTTCAGCCTCTCGACCGCGATTCTCGCCAGGTGCGGGTGGTGATGCTCTTCCAGCCCGACCGGCACGATGACCCCTCGCTTTCCGTCCCGCACGAGGGGCAGGATGATGTCCGTGATCGTGAACGTACGGCTCACCATCTTCGAGAAGTCGTTCCCGAGCAATCGCAACCGTTTATAGGTATCGCTCGTGACCTCGCGGTTTTCGAGGAGGTCCTTCGTGCTCAAGACGCTGGAGACGAGCGAAAACACCCGGGAATGATCGTGATAGTTGTGCGTCCGGATCTCGCCCCGCGTTTCGTCGAATCCGAGCTTCCTGATGAATGAGATGAACTGATGGGCGTTCTGGATCAGGTCATCCAGCGGTTTCTGTCTCGAGTTCAACGCGCTCAATTCAGAAATGATGATGTGCGTGTAGATGCCGGTGCGCTTCTGCAGCTCGAGCACCCGGAAGATCGAAGAAAGCGTCCCCGCCGTCGGCGAGTTGGTCGGACCAAACCCCGTGACGATGGCCAGGTCCTTCGCGGGGATGTCGCCGAAGGTGTCGAGGTTGGAGTAACAGAGGTACTTCGAGTTCAGCTCGTCGTTGTGCCCGTAGTTGTGAAACCGCAGCTCGTGAGGAAACCTGGTGTAGCCAAAGGTGTCGATGATCTTGCCGAGCTTTCGGTTCGAGTATCCGAGCTCTTTCAGCGCGTGCCTGTACTCGGTGGCCACTTCATCGACCGATCGGTTCTGCCGTTCTGCGATCTCTTTCAGCTCCTCGAGCGAAACATCCCGCCTCATCGAGGGCTTGCGGGTGCTGGCTTTGCTGTTTTTCATGAGAACTGTGGAGACGGCGAAGGGCCCGGGGACGCCGTGAGTCGCATCGGCCGGCCCTGTCAACTGAACCCCAGGACCCTCCTGGCTTCGGTGAGAGTTTCGGTGGCGTGCTGGCGCGCGACCCTGGCTCCTTCTTCCAGAACAGCCGGCACGTAGTCCGGATCGCGGCTGATCTCGGCTCGTTTCGCCTGAAACTCTTCGAGGAAGTGCTGCACGATGCGGGTCAGCGCCTGCTTGAACTGCCCCATCACCGGCTTGCCGCTCTTGTGCGCCTCGATGATGGCCGCCACCTCGTCGCGCTCCGCGTCGGTTTTCGCCAATCCCTTGGCAATCAGGATGTGGCTCTCCAGCCGCTCGTTCATCACGCCTTCGAAGGCGGTTTCCGCGACCTTGATCTTGCCGGCGGCCGTCTTCATGTCGTCCGTCAGGAAGAGAGCACCGGCAGGGTTGCTCTTGCTCATCTTTCCCTCTCCCTTGAGAGAGAGGATGCGCAGCGACTCGACCTGCAGAATCTGCGGGATCGGCAGCAGCGGCTCGTACCTCGCGTTGAACCTGCGGGCGATCAGGCGGGCGAACTCCATGTGCGGGACCTGATCCTCGCCGACCGCCACCCTCCGGGACCGGTTCAGCAGAATGTCGGCCGCCATCATGACCGGATAGAGCAGCAGGAGGGCGTTCGCCGTTTCCGGCCGTGCGTCGTTCCTGAGCTTGTCCTTGAGGGTCGGCACGCGCAGGAGCTCGGCCACGGAAACGAGCTTGGCCAGCAGCGTGGTGAACGTGGTCACTTCTCCCACGATCTCCGACTGCAGATAGATCTTCGCTTTCCGCGGGTCCACTCCGAGGGCGATGTAGTCCGCCACGACGCCGTGCGTGTACTGCCTGATGGTCGCCGGGTCGCTGTCCGTGAGCGCGTGGAGGTCGGCCACGAACACGACAGGAGACACCCCCTGCGCCTGAAGCTCGACGATGGGTGCGACGGCCCCGAGGTAATTCGCAACCGTCAGGTGGCCGGTGGGCCTGATGCCGGTCAGCAAATCGACGCCGTACGGCATGGCCGCCGCGTCGGATGCGGCATCAGCCGCAACTTGGTTTGTATTCTCTTCGTTATCAGTCATCATTTCGTGCATGAGTTCCGGCACACGCCGCTCCGGCGCAGCTTGATCCGTTTTCCCGTACTTGTCAAGGCCGTGGCGTCTTTTCGCATCGCCGCAGATTGTGCGGTGTTGCGTTGCAGCGCCTCCGGATCCCCGCGGATCGGGCCTCGTCGGCATACCGGTTTGGTGCGGCATGCGGATGAATGTTCGACGTCAATTTCCCGACAACCCGAGCTCAGTCAACAGCGAATCGAAGTTCTTTCTGTAATCGAACCCGGACGTGACCGTATAGCTCTTCACGTCGCCCAGGATCTGCAGCAACTCCTGTTTTCGTGCGTTGCCGTCCAGAGTGGACATGTTCGTCAAACCCTCGAACAGCATTACAGTCGGAGCGAGACTCACTTCCAGGAACCGGTCCACGACTTCGGCGGAATCACTCTGCTCGACGTGCATGCCCGATCGCTGCTTGTCGAGCCCCACTTTCAGCGCATGCGTAATCCGGCCGGCTCCCGCGACGCCGCCGTTTGCGCACAGTGCGTCGAAGTCGATCGAGATCTGCCCCTTCTTCCCGACGTCGAACAATTCCGTCCGCGCCGTATCGGCCATCGCCAGGAAGGCATCGGCCACGATGCCGGCTTTCAGGAAAAAGTCTTTGAACTCGAGGTACGTGCCGGCTCTGACGTTGAAATAGTTCCTGATGTTGTAGCGGAGCGGTTCACCATGCCGGGTGATGTACGTCGTTTCCTCTGTGACGATCCGCCATCCGTTTTCCAGGAACAGGAACGCGAACGTCGTCTTGCCGCCCAGCGAGGTACTACTGAGCAGCACGCTGTTGCGCCCATCGCTGACCAGACCTCCATGGACCGCGAACAGATCGCCATGGAGCAGGTAGGGCGTCAACAGCAGGATATTGACCATGCTCATGGCTTTCTTCTCGCCCGTGGTGGCCATCAGGCAACGGTTCGACGTCGTGTCGTAGACGTAATAGAAATACTCGTAGCATTTGATGATGCAGAAGCGGCCGTCGCTGGTGCTCTTCGCGAGAGAGGTCGCGAGCGTCGCCTCATTGAAGCTCCGGACCCGCTCGTTCGGCGACCATTCCGGATGCTGGAACAGGACGGCGATCTTGCGAAAGATCTCTTCGCTCTCGGTGATGAACGCCTCGATCGTGTTTTGACCGGACCCCGCCGCCTTCAGCGCGCCATTGAAGGCGGTGCTCAACCTGGCCATGCCTTCCGCACAGGACGCGTGGGTGCAAACGATGCGCGTCAACAGGCGATCCGACAGCAGACGATGCTGCGTCTGATGGGGATCGCCCGCGATGGCGCCCACGGTGTCATCGAACG
This sequence comes from Thermoanaerobaculia bacterium, assembly GCA_036399695.1. GTDB lineage: Bacteria > Acidobacteriota > Thermoanaerobaculia > Gp7-AA8 > Gp7-AA8 > DASVEE01. The sequence goes on from DASWMP010000156.1 coordinate 21,892, forward strand.
CCGCGGCTACTTCCGTCGTCAGGTCATTCATGAGGAGCCCACACTGTCGTAGCTTTTGATGATGTCGTAGGAGAACAGCCGGTCCAGCAGCCCAGCGGTGGCTTCCATTCTGATCGTGGAGTCGTACTGGTCGAACACTTCGGTCAGCACGGCGGCGCCGACATGCTCGTACTTTTGATAGAGCGCGGACACGCTGGGCAACGCCATCATGTCGGGGAACACCGTCCCGGCATGATTCAGGGTAAAGAACACGTGGCTGTCGAAGCCATACTTCACCGAATCATCGAAGAGTTTCGTCTGATCGATGCCGCCGAAGCAGTCCTGCACGAAGGTATAGATGTCGACGAATTTGTACAGGTCCAGCACCTTTCGTTTTCTCACCAGGTCGAGCAGAGCCGCGTCCTTGTAGAAGTGGCTGCAGAGCTGGATGAACAGGTGCTCCTCCCGGAGCGAATAGATGGAGCATTCCTCATCGACGGGCGTGAGGATTCGCTCGTTCAGGAAGTGGTCCACCGCTTCATCAGTACCGGCCGGCCTCCAGTCGAGAGAAAAATTCACATCGACGTCGATCGTTTTCAGGGTCTTGTCGTTGACGATCTTGACGAACGGCGCCATCTCGCCTCTGGTGTCGATGGACTCCGTCAGCGCGTCCTGCTGGAACTCGACGACCGCGTTCTTCTTGTAATCGTATTTACCCTGGCGAAAGCCCAGGCCGTACAAGAGGTCGCGCACCGGCCGCAGCGAACGTTTGGAGACCAGGAGGTCGATGTCGTTGAACGCCCTGCTCCCCGACGGATAGATCGTGCTCGACAGGACCGCGCCCTTCAAAAACACATGTTCGATGTCCGCGTCACGCAGCGCTGAGGAGATGCTTTTGACGTACTGTTTCTGCAACTCCGTTCTCATGCTCTGCGCCTGGTGAATCATGTAGATCGCGAAAAACACCGGGAAGTCCAGCTTCCGCACGTTGATCGCGTTGATGGTCTCGTAGGCGAGACCGGCGACCCGGTGGTAGCACAGATAGCCGAGGATCTCGATCCAGTTCAACGCGGCATCGTCGAGCACCGCCAGCAGCCTGGCTGGGTCGCGCTTCTCGCCTCCGAACTTCACGATCTCCAGGACCGCGTCATGCTCTTTCTTCATCCCGCAATCTTCCTCACACCGGCCATGCGCGCAACCGCGCCGTCACGATAGCGAATAGTAGGTCTCGGCAGTGCAGCCGAGGTCCTTCTGGACCGGAAACTGCTCGTCCAGCAGCGCCCAGTCCCCCTCGGACAGCTCAAACTCGAGGACGTCCACGATCTCGTCGATGTGCGCCTTTGTCGAGCTCTTGAAGACGATGGAGACACCCTCCTGCTGCAGCAGCCACCTGGCCACGATCTGCGTGTTCGTCCTGCCGTATTTTGCCGCCATCTCATCCAGCAGCTCGTACGTGCCGGTGTGATAGAACGGGTCCACGGCTCCGGGATAGGAAAGCAGGATCGGACGCCAGGCGATGAACCGGATCCCGCTCTTCCTGCAGTACTCGAGGACGCCCTTTCGCTGGGACTCACGGCAGACGAGATTGTATTGGTTCTGCACCGCGTACAAGGGACGGCTCAGGACGCGCGAAAAGCGTTCGATCGTCTCGATGCCTACGTTACTCAACCCGATGTTCCTCACGAGGCCAGCGGAGACCAGCTCGTTCAAAGCGCCGGCCGTCTCCTCGATCGGAACCTCCGGATTTTGTTTATGGACGTAATACAGGTCGATGTAGGACGTGCCCAGTCGCTCGAGGGACTTTCGACACGAGTCGAGCACCCGGTCGCGCGACAGGTTGTACTCACGTACTTTGGTGGCGATGAAGCACGCATCCCTGGAGAACTGCCGGATCGCTTCGCCGATCAGCAACTCCGATTTTCCGCCGGCGTAGCTCTCCGATGTATCGATGTGCGAGATGCCTTTGCCGATCGCATAGCGGATGGCCTCGATGTCTCGCGCATCGTCGTTGGCTGGATTGGGGGCTACGTCCCCCCCCATCCGCCAGGTGCCGAGGCAGATTTTCGAAGCGTAGGGTCCGTTTGCGGCCGAGCTCATAAATTCAGCCCGCGCTCAACATGCCTGCGCCAGTCGAAGCCGGCAACGCCGTGCTGATCTTCACCAGGCCGTTGAGCCGATCGAGGTCTCCTCCGGAATGGACGACCAGATCCTCGAGCACTTCAATCCCGGCACCGGAGTCGATGGTCTCGAGCGCCAGCGCGGCGCCCGCCTTCAGATCGTCGACGACGTGCAGGCAGCAGAGGTTCAGCGCCACTTCCAGGGCTACGGCTCGCCTGAGCTCTTCCTCCCCGCGGCCGATCAGAACCTTGATGAACTCGTGAAGATTGTCGGTTTGACTCGGAGTGCTTTCGATGCACCTGGCCGACTTGAAGTGGAGGCCGAAATCGTCAGGGGTGATCTCCCGGACCGTCGTCTGGCCGTCGATGCTTTGCGCGAGCTCGGTCTTGCCTGTAATGGAGATCTGGTCGACGACCGGCGTGCCGTGGGCATTCTGTCCCTGCATGACGACGATATCCGAGCTGGGGCAGAGCTCGCGCAGGATCGCCAGACACAAGGGCGTCGATCCTCGCGTCAGGCCGTAATTGACCAGATCGGCCTCGACCGGATTGACGATCGCGGCGCCGCCGGCCAGGCCGGCGAACGCCTGCACGTTATGCAGGCGGTTGTCGTAGACACGATTCAATGTGGGGACGATCGCGTTGATGTCGAAGAGTCCGATGCCGGTTTTGAGTGAGAGCTCCGCCATCTGTTCGAACGGCAGGTTCAGATTGACTCCGGCGAGCTCGAAGATGTCGCTCGACCCGGTGGTGCTGGAGGTCGCTCTGGCGACGGTTTTCTCGACGACGATGTTTTCGCGCCGCTTCCTGCCCGTTGCCGCGATGACGATGGCGGCCATCGAGCTGATGTTGAGTAATTTGTCCTTCTTTTTGCCGCTGCCGGATAAATTGATTACCTTGACGCCGTTGCCGGCGAGCTTTAATTTCCGCCGGATGGGCAGGTGATCCAGATTGAACGCCGCCGTCGTCAGGGCGACGCCATAGTCGACGGCCGTTGCAAAGTTCTGCGGGTCGTTCATGAATGGCCACAACGCGCCAAACAAACAGCCCATCAGAACATCCCGATATCCCCCATCGTCATCGGGAATTGCAAGGATGCCCGCGAACATGGTCCCGACTTCGTCAGCGCGCAGTGAAGCGTCTCCCTTCGAAAGAGCCAGGCATTTCTGAAAAGTGTCGTCCGTCCTGAGTCTTTCGAGACGCTCGTCGGGAAACTCGTTGAACCTCGAAAAGTACGCGAGGGCCAGAATTCCACGATACACGCTCAAATTACAGCCGGCGCCATCCACCAGCTTCAGTACGTCGAGGGCGTCCGACCTCGTGAAAGCCATTCCTTCCGTTATGTGCTCCGTGAATCTGACGACTTTGTTTGTCGATCGTTCCATAGTCGCTCATTCAGAAACTTCATCGTTGGCGTCGATTCAGTCGCACGCAGAACGGAAGAGGATGCGTTGACGGGAGCCGGCCGCGGTACTCACCAGGGCGTGATGAGAGCCCGGACGATCACGGCAACCTCGTGTCGGACGCGAAGTACTAACAGGCGAGAAGCAGCCTCTGCATATCTCCCTCGGTCCGGCAAATATGCCATAATTGCCGTAGGGCAATCAACCGGGAACCTGTCACGGTCGCGACACAGAAGCTGCCTTCTGCGGTGCTTGCGCACCAATGGCGGTGACTAGCGGTTTGCTTCATGTGGGACAGACACTCCTGTCTGTCCGGCCCACCCCCGAGGTCCTCCAGACAAGCGGCCGTTCGGGTGCACGGGACAGACAAGAGTGTCTGTCCCACATCTAAACTTGACGCCGTTGGGTTCGTCATCGAAGGCCGGGAAAGCGTCGCGGATGGCTTCGAAGTCAAGTTCACTGCCGGCGAAAGCATCGCGCCTGGCGCCGAAGCCGATTTGACTTCGGAGGCAAGCACCGCGCTTAGCGTCGAAGCCAAAGTGACTTCCGCGGCAAGCATCGGCCCTTGGCGCCGCAACCGAATTGGTTTCCCGTCGAAAGCGTCGCGCCTTGACGCCGAGATCAGATTGGCTTCCGTCGAAAGCATCGATCCTTGGCGCCGAACCAAATTGGCTTACGCGGCAAGCGTCGCGCCTGGCGCCGATTCCAAGTTGAGTTCCGCGGCAAGCACCGCGTTTGGAGCCGACGTCAACTTGACTTACGCGGAAAGCACCCCGCTTGACGGCGATGCCGAATCAAGGTCCGGTGAAAGCATCTCGATCGACGCGGATGTCAAATCGACATCCGGCGAAGCAGCGATGCGATCGGCGAAAGTGAAAAGCGCTGGCGTTCATCCGCCGGCAGCGACAGAGAGGATCCCGGAGTGCAGTGGCGACCAGCCACCGCTCTGGTTCACGTATCGTAGAGCGGGGGGGG
>DASWMP010000157.1:0-5044 GCA_036399695.1 Thermoanaerobaculia bacterium
TCAGATTCCGCCGAATATCGGGCACCCGCGGGCACGCTGGCATTCAATGTGGGACAGACACTCTTGTCTGTCTGCGCCCGCAGGCGCCGGTTTCTAATCAGGCCATCAGAGTGTGTGCGCTCCGTTTTGAGACACCCTCCTCTGCGCCACCGCACTCCTAATTAGATCGGGTCCTCGTAAACCCTACTGCAACTTGCTCGAGACTTCCTGCGCCAGGCGCAGGTGGTCCTGCAAGATCGGCAGGGTCTTCGTGGCGAAGCCGCGCAGGTCCACATCGGTCACCGAGGTGGTCGCGTTCTGGAACTCGCTGGTGTCTTTCTGGTGGTCGGCGACCATGTGCTGCATGTAGGCCTTGTCGAACTCGGCGCCGCTGAGGCCCTGCAGGTGCTGCAGGCCTTGTTTGTGCTCTTCGCCGAAGTCGCGTGGAAGGACGAGGCCCTTGGTCGTGGCGAGCTGGGACAACTCGGTGGTGGCGGCGCTGTGGTCCGTGACCATGCGCTGGGCGAAGGCTTTCACGTCGGCGTTCGTGGCCTGCTGGAGGGCGAGCTGCCCCATCTGCACTTCGGCCATGCTGCCCTGGGCCGCCTTCATGGCGAACTCCTTGTCCGGGCCGGGCATGTTGGACGTCGTACCGCCTGTGGCGGCGGTGGTCGTGGCGGAGGCGGTATCGGTGGCGCTGCCGCCGTCGACGGCGGTCGTGGAGACCGGCGGGTTTTGTTCGACCCCTTCGTTTGCACGTTTGCAGGCGGCGATCGCCGTAGCGAGCGTGACGACGAGCAGGAGGGCGTAGATTTTCTGTTTCATGCCCTCCGGTGCTGCATGAAGCAGTCCAGACGGTCGGGTTCGTTCATAGCAGTCCCGGCAGGACGTCAGCGAGCCGCTCGTACTCGCCGAGTGTGTTGTGCAGGTGCGCGGAGATTCGCAGGACACGCTTCGGCGTAGACGGCCAGGGGACGACCGGCACTTCAATGCGGTGATCGAAGAAAAGCGCGTCCTGCAGCGGGTCGCCATAGAGGCTGGGAGCGGAAGTCGCGCTGCCGTCCGGCAGCGGAATGGCGGCCATCGCGCCGAGCATGCTGTTCGGTGCAGGCCGGTCGATGCCGAGCCGCGCGAGGATGAGATCGCGTCCACGCAGGGCGAGCTCGCGGTTCACGCGCATGACCTCCGTCCAGCCGCCGTCGATGAGCGTTCCGACGTAGCGCAGCGCTTCCGGCACGGCCAGCCAGGCGCTCGGATCGAAGGTGCCGGTCCAGTCGAATTCGAGCTGGAACCGGCTGCGATCGGTGCGCGTGGCGCTGGCGCCGTGACTGATGGAGACGGGACGGATCGACGCACGCCGGTTCTTGTGGACGTACAGGAACGCCGCACCTTTCGGCGCGCAGACCCACTTGTGAAGGTTACCTGTGTAGTAGGCCGCGCCCAGGGCCTGAAGGTCGAGCGGGAGGAAGCCGGGACCGTGGGCACCGTCGATGAGGACGTCGATGCGCCTCTCGGCCAGTTTCTGCACGAGCTCCTCGACGGGGAAGATGAGCGCCGTTTGGCTGGTGACGTGGTCCAGCAGGACGAGGCGCGTGCGGTCCGTGACCCGCTCCATCATCCGCTCGACGATGACGTCGCTGCTGGCGATGGGAAAGGGAATGTCGACGACCACGACCCTGGCCCCGGCGATCCCGGCGACGTAGTCGAGTGCGTTCCGCGAGGCGTTGTACTCGTGATCGGTGACGAGCAGCTCGTCGTGCTTGTCGAGATCGAGCGAGCGAAGGACCGCGTTGACCCCGGCCGTGGCGTTGTACACGAAGGCGAGCCCGCCGGGATCGGCGTTGAGGAACCGGGCCAGCTCTTCCCGCGCGTCGTCGAGCAATGCCTCGAGCTCCCGCACGAAGAACCGCACCGGCTCGTTCTCCATCCGATGCCGATACTCATCCTGTTTCGCGAGGACGTGCTTCGGCGTAGCGCCAAAGGAGCCGTGGTTCAGGAAGGTGATGTTGGGGTCGAGGAGCCAGTGGTGTCGCATGTTGGCGTTGTCCGTTGTCCGTTGCTGGTGGTCCGTGGTCAGTGGTCTGTTTTTGGTTTTTGGTGCTGCGCCAGGCGGGAGTGGTGGGTTTTGTCTGTCCATTCTCATCCGTCCTGTAGGTCCTATCTGTCCCATTGGTCCCATCGTTCTTTGTCACGCCAGCTCGGCGCGGATGCGCGCTACGCCGGCTGCAAAGATCGGCTCGGGTGGCAGCAGGGAGACGACCACGTAGCCCTCCGTGGCGAAGTCGAAAAAGTAGCCGGGGTGCACCACTACGCCTTGTGCGAGCAGGGCCAGGGCCAGCTCTTCGTCGGAGCGGGTTCGGGGCACCCTGAGGACCGCCGACCAGCCGCCTTCGACCGGGAGGACCTGCACGGCGGGTGTCTGGGCGAAGGTCTCGCGCAGGTGGTCCAGGTTGGCGCGGGTGCGGGCGGTGATGAAGGCGCGGATTCGCGGGGCCAGTTGCAGGAGCGTGGGTAGTGCCACCTGCACGGGGGTGGAGACGGAGAGGAAGTTGTCGGCGATGAGCTCGAGCGCGGCGATGGCTTCGCGCTTTCGGGGGCCGCTGACGCGGATCCATCCGAGCTTGAGGTGGGGGAGGCCGGCGGCTTTGGAGAGGCCGCCAAGGGTGAAGGTGAGGGTGTCTTCGCGGACGAAGGTCGTGCCGGTGGCGTCGAGGCCGTAGTCGAGGAAGACCTCGTCGGAGATCAGCGGGACGCCGAGGACGGCGAGCCGATCCTGTTCGGCAGGGGTGACGAACGAGCCGGTGGGGTTGTTCGGGTTGACGACCATGATGGCGCGCGTGGAGGCGTCGACGGGGACGTCGTGCAACTCCCAGCGGCGGTGGAGCTCCAGCGGGAAGGTGCGCAACTGCACCAGCTCCAGCGCCGCGAGATGCTCGAGCAGCGGATACGAGGGCGTGGCCGTGAGGATGGTGTCGCCCGGGTCGGTGAGGAGCTTGAAGAGGAACGAGTACGCCTCACTGGTGGAGGCGGTGATGACGAGATCGTCGGGATGGCAGCCGAGGTGCGCGGCGAGGGCTTCGCGCGCGGAGCGAATGCCGAGCGGGTCGGGATCGTAGGACGCGCGGGCCCCGTGCGCGAGTGCCGCGGAGATTTCGTCGAGCGGGTAGGGGAGGCCGGCGCGCGTGGGATTGGATTCGGTGAGATCGAGCAGCTCGCTACCGCGGGCGCGGAGCGCGTCACGCTCGAGGGTCAGGCGGTTGGTGGGCGCGTTCCACTGCGCGCGGTTCGAGAAGCGGTTTTTGGTTTCTGGTTCTTGGTTTTTGGTGGGCATGCGGCGGACAGCACGCTAGATCATCAACCCGGAAACCAACAACCCAAAACCAACAACCGAGAACGGCGCGACAGCGCCCGGCTAACTACCGGCGCAAATGCCGGCGAATCCCTGCTCCAGCTCCGCCTTGTGCTTCTGCGGCACGCTGGCCACGGCTGACTTATACGTGGCGAGGGCGTCGGAGCAGTTGCCCCGCGCTGCCTGGATGCGCGCGAGCGTATCGAGTCTGGTCCAGCCATCCGGCGCGGTCGTCGCCACGGCCTGTTTCGCGAACGTCTCGGCTTCGTCGAGGCGCTTTTCCTCGTACAGGAGCCAGGCGAGGTTGTTCAGCGCGTCGGCGGAATCGCTCTTGAGCGCCAGCGCCTTCCGGTACGCTTCTTCGGCCGCAGGACGGCGTCCGAGACGCATTTCCGTGTTGCCGAGGTTCGTCCAGGCGAGGGCCGACTCCGGATGCTGGTCGAGGAGCGTGCGATACGCGTCCGCGGCCAGCGCCAGCTTGCCCGCTTCCTCCAGCTCGACGGCCGCACGGAGCGATTCGGTGAGCGGATCTTTCGGACGAATGAGGACTACGGCGTGCGCTCCTCCCTCCCACGCTTTCTCGATGCGCGGGAACTTCACCCAGCGCGCTTTGCCGTCGCCGAACTGCGTCCGGTAAAGCTTGCGGGCAGGGTCGTAGCCGTCCATGACGATGTAGTGGAAAAAGTCGAGGCTCTTACCGGGAGAATCGACGACCTGCAGCATGAGGATGAGCGGCCGGTTGGCCATCAGTTCCTCACGCACGAGCTCCTCGTTCCCGGTGACCAGCCGCGCGTCGAAGCCCTGCTGCCGCGCCGCGAGGACGATGTCGATGGACATGACGCCGCCGCGCGTCTTACGCAGCTTGCTGTCCCACTCTTCCATGGTGGTCTTGTCGCCGTAGCGCTGCAGCACAGCGGTGAGCGACCCGGCGCCGCACGATTTGATGTCCCACTTCTGCATCGGAACATCAGGAATGACGGTTGCGCGGTTGCTGGTCTGGCGCGAGTTGGGCGTCCAGTAGACGCAGGAGGTGCAGAGGAGGAGCGTCGCGGCAAGTACGAATTTTTTCATGGCCACAAAAAGAATCCGGGCGAGCCCCCCGAGGACTCGCCCGACCCGGAACGGAAAACGTCAGGAGAGGGCGATGATCAGCACGAGCGCCGCAACGGCGCCGAAGAGAATCCAGATCCACTCCTGGCGCGTGAGACCGGCGGCCTGAAGCTGATCGAGGTTCTGCGAGAGCTGCTGGATGTCCTGGTCGGACATCTCGGCGAGCCGCTGATTCACCTCTTCCTGCGTGAAACCATGCTCGGCGAGCACTTTGGCTACCTCTTCGTTAGCCGCAACGCTGCGGATGACGGTGAGGTCTGCCTCACGAGAGTCGAGGCTCTGCAGGTCGGCCGTCTTGGACGGGACGGGACCAGCGAAGGCGGGGACGGACAACAGTACGAGGGCGAGTACGAACAGAATCGAAAGACGTTTGGACACGGTAACCTCCTTATCCCTTTACCCCGGCAAGACAGCGCCGCTCGGGCGGTACCGCTCACCTTGTGGGTTCGCTTGCCTCGGAGCAAGACGCGCGCCTGCTGTCTGCTGCGTTGCGACGGGGGGACGACCGGGGCGCCTCCGGCGGGCGGCCACGGGCCGCAGCGCTTGTTGCCTCAGGCTCGGCGCACGGCGTCGCAGTTAACACGTTAGTAAGTAGGATCGACTGCG
>DASWMP010000158.1:0-10234 GCA_036399695.1 Thermoanaerobaculia bacterium
TCAGATTCCGCCGAATATCGGGCACCCGCGGGCACGCTGGCATTCAATGTGGGACAGACACTCTTGTCTGTCTGCGCCCGCAGGCGCCGGTTTCTAATCAGGCCATCAGAGTGTGTGCGCTCCGTTTTGAGACACCCTCCGCACGCCACCGCTCTTCCATCCGTGTACCAGAGCGGTGGCGTGCGCCACCGCACTCCGAGATTACGCCTGCTCCAGCTCCCGCTTGATTCCCTGCGCTCTGCCGGCGATCAGCCGCTCCACGTACCGGCGGAGCACCAGCTTCTCCACGATCCGCCCGAGCACCCCCAGCGGCGCCGCGAACAGCACCACGTCGATCATGCGCGTACCGCCGTCGGCGGGCTCGAACAAGTGATCGTGCACGAACGAGCGGAACGCCCCCCTCTGCATGCTGTCCTGAAACGAGCGGGGACGATCGAAAGCGGTGATGCGGGAGGTGAAGTGTTGCGTGACGCCGAAATGGCGTCCGCGCCAGGTGACTTCCTCCCCCAGCTCGATGAGGCCGTGCATGCGCCCGGCGACCGCCCGTTCATTCGTGTGGGCGAAGGTCTTCGTATGCAGATCGAGGTCGCGGGCGGCGTCGAAACAGCGTTCGACCGGGGCGTCGATCCAGGTCTCGATTGTCAGTCTTTCCATAGCGGCTCGCGGCGCGGCTCCTAATCTATACTCCGCCGCGTGTCGTCCCAAGAGCGCCGCCGGTATGGGCGCATCCAGCTCGACCAGCCCGTTCCCGCGCGGCTGGGCGAGTTCCGCGTCCGCATCATCGAGATCTCCCTGGCAGGATTCCGCCTGCTGCACGAGGCACGGATCTCGACCATCACCCCTTACGAGCTGACGTTCGACTGGAATGGCCTGGCCGGGACGTTTCTCGTCAAAGCGGCCCGCACGTCGCTCTGGCGGCTGGCGCGGACGGCCGAGGAGCGGAGCATCCATCAATCGGGCGTGCACATCGTCGAAGCCTCGCCCGAGGCGCTGGCGATGCTGCGCGAGTTCGTGGCCGACCGGGTCATCCGCGCCATCGAGGAGCAGAAAGCCAACGCCCGCGGCATCCCCCCGCTCGCCGCCTACATGTACCAGCCGGGCAAGGGCGAGCTGTACCGCTGCTGTGAGCTGATCGACGGCGTCTGGCGCAAACGCGAAACCGCCCGCGCCAAACAGCCCCCCAACGGATTCACCGTCTCCGCCGACGTCGAACCGGCCCACGTCGACCTCCTCTGCCAGACCTGGGAAACGACCACCGACGAAGGCCGCCGCCTGACCCAGCTCCTGGCCGAGCTGTCGATCTCGAAAGGCGAAGGGGTGCCGACGAGACGGTACGTGCCGTAGCGGGGAGAGAGGCAGAGGCGTTGTTGGTTTTGGGTTGTTGGTTGTTGGTGCTCCGCCTGTGCGGTAACCGGAGCGGAGCACCAACAACCAAAAACCAACAACCAAAAACCAACAAACAACAACCAAACCAAAAACCCGGCGCACGGCCACTCCTCCCAGGCCGAAACACGTCCTTCTCAGGAAATCGCGCTCTCCACCCAACCGTTCCCCCTTCCATACGTATACAAGCTCCCGTGACCTGGCGGCATTTTCGGCAACTCGCTCTTCAGGCGTTCTCGATCGTCGCGGCGTGGATCTGCTTCGGGTGGTTTTTTGCCAGGCAGCACCACCAGGCAGCGCTCATCCGCGGCGGCGAGGACTCGCTTGCGTATCACCTCGGCGCCGTGATCGTGGCGGTGCTCATCTGGGCCACGATCACGCCTGTCATCATGTTCATGGCCGAGCGGTTGCCGGTACGCGCTCCCTACCGGTTGCGCAACCTCGGCATCCTCATCGTCTTCGCCGCCGCCACCGCCGTCGGCAAGGCGTGGATCGACTCCCACATGCCGGCCTACGTCGGCCGGGCGCTCACGCCGCAGGAGTTCAAGGACTCCGTCGTCTGGCTGCTCCACACGCACTTCCTCTTCGTGATGCTCATCGTCGGCATCACGAACTTCCTGCGCCTGCAGCGGGAGGCAGCCGAACGGAAGATCGCCGAGGCGCGGTTCTCGGCCGCGCTCGCGAATGCGCGCCTGCGGCGGCTGCGTGCCGACCTCCATCCTCACTTTCTCTTCAACGCCCTCAACGCCGTCGCGGCGCTCGTCCACGCCGATCCGCCTGCGGCGGAGAAGACGCTCGACAGCCTCGTCGACCTGCTGAGGCGCTCCATCGCCTCCCAGGACGTGCTCGAGGTCTCGCTCGCCGACGAGATGGCCTTCGTGCAGCAATACCTCGAAATCCAGCGCACCCGCTTCGGGCACCGTCTCGTAACAGACATCCAGACCGATCCCGCGCTGCTGCACTGCGCCGTGCCCCCGTTGCTGCTGCAGCCGCTCGTGGAGAACGCCATCGTGCACGGCATCTCGCAGCGGGCGCAGGGAGGACGCGTCATCGTGCGCGCCGACCGTCACGACGGCTGGCTGCGTTTACAGGTACGTGACAACGGGCCGGGTTGCGAGCCGGGGGCGGTGCTCGCGCGCGGCAGCATCGGCGTGCCGAACGCGAAAGCGCGGCTGCAGTTCGTCTACGGAGAGCGGCACGCCCTGAACTATCGGCACGAAAGTGACGAATTCGTTGCCGAAGTCCTCATCCCGATGCGCGAGCTGGGCGCGACAACCGCAGCGCAGGCAGGCATCGCAGGAGCGTCATGAAGACTCTTCAGAAGATGGTTCGCAATCGCCGTCCGATTCTGGAGCTCGCCGGGATCGCGGGATGGATGCTGGTCACCTGGCTGGCGATCGCCATCTTCAACACCAGCGATTTTCACCGCAGGGCGCTGGCGACCGGTGGTGCGGCGCCGCTGGCCGAGACCTTCCGCGTGCAGTTGACGACGAGCATGATCTGGGCGTTGTTCACGCCGATCATCGTGATGGCCGCCGAACGGTTGCCGCTGCGACGGCCGAACCTGCTGCGCAACCTGACGATTCTCGTGGCGTTGTCTCCCATCTTTACGGTGGCGCGTGCGGCACTCGGCGGTCTGTGGTCCGAGATCGCGGAGGGGACGGGCGTACGGGCCTCGTTCGTCTGGTACTCCGTGGAGCGCCGGTTCAACTCCTTCCTCTTCATCACCGTCGTCATCATCGGCATCGTCAACCTGATGCGTGTGGCGCGCGAGGCGGAATCGCGGCAGCAGCATGCGTTCGCCTTGCAGGCGGCGGTGGCGAACGCCGAGATCGAGCAGCTCCGCGCGCGCCTGCAACCACAGTTCATGTTCGCCACGCTGCAGGAGATCGGCAAACGCATCAGCACCGATCCGCAGACCGCCGACGACATGCTCGTCGGCCTCGGCGACGTGCTGCGGCGCGGTCTCGACTACGACCGCCGCGGCGAGGTCACGCTCGGCGAAGAGCTGGAGTTCGTCGACCGCTACCTCGAGCTCGTGCGGCGCGGTTCGCGTCCCGATCTCTCCAGCCGCTTCGACGTCGACCTCCGGCTGCTCGACATGCGCGTTCCGGCCATGCTGCTCCAGAGCCTCGTTGAAAGTGCCGCCATGAACACCGGGGCGCAGCACATCGAGATCGCCGGTCACGCCGACAGCGCGTACCTCGATCTGCTCCTCCACGCCGCCGGCTGTTCGTCCCTGCATTGCCGTGAAACGTTCGACGAGCTGCGCTTCCGGCTCAGGCAACGATTCGGTGACACGTGCCTTTTGAGGCACGAACAAGACAGCAATGGGTGCGTAACCCGTATAGCGTTGCCGTTACACGGTACGGAAGGGGTGGCTGCATGATCATTCGCGCACTCATCGTCGAAGACGAGCCCCTGGCCCGCGCGCGGCTGCGCATGCTGCTCGAGTCACACGGAGACGTGGAGCTCGTCGGCGAGTCGGCGAGCGCGCAGGAAGCAGCGGAAATCTTCGACCGCGAAGACGTCGATCTCCTCTTCCTCGACATCCAGATGCCGCAAGGCAGCGGGTTCGATCTCCTGCACGTCCTCGGCGAGGAGCGCCGCCCGATCGTCATCTTCACCACGGCGCATGCGGAGTTCGCACTGGAGGCGTTCGACGTCAGCGCCGCCGACTACCTGGTCAAGCCCTTCGACCAGGTGCGCCTCTCCCGCGCCCTCGACCGCGCCCGGGCGCTCATCAACGGCACGAACGGCAATGGCAATGGCAACGGGTACGGGTACGGTCACGGCAACGGGAACGGTCACGGCAATGGCCACGGGAACGGCCACGGCACGGCCGTCCTGCCCGCGCGGCCGCTGACGCGCCGCGACCGCTTCGCCGTGCGCGCCCGCGGCGAGATCGTCTTCATCAAGTCGGACAGCATCGACTGGATCAGCGCCGAGGGGAACTACTCGCGGCTGCATAGCGGCGAAGCGTCGTACCTGCTGCGCGAATCGATGCAGAAGCTCGACGAGACGCTCGACGCCACCGTCTTCATCCGCGTGCACCGCAGCGCCATCGTGAACCTCGACCGCGTGAAGAAGCTCATCGCCGCACCGGACGGCTCGTACTCGATCGTCCTCAACACCGGCGCCGCCGTGCCCCTCGGCCCATCGTTCCGGCCCCGCTTGGAGACGGTCCTCGGCCAGAAGCTGTGACGGCTAGATCTCGGAGTGCGGTGGCGGAGGCCACCGCTCTGCTACACGTGTAAAAGAGCGGTGGCGTTCGCCACCGCTCTCCAAGATCTAGCGCAGCCAAGCGCCCCCGCCCTATGTCACGCCGAGGATCGCGAACAGGGCCAGCACCTCGGGTGCGATCTTCGATTTGTCGTCGCGGCGGGGCTCCGGCTCCGTCAGCAGCGTTTCCTCCGCGAGCAGCGCGTCGCGGAGGTTCCGGAACTCGCTGTCGTCGCCGCTCCAGTCATTCTTCGAACGGATTTCCTTGATCACGAATCGCATGCCGGGGAGTCGTGCCGGCCTGCAGAAAAATACAGTAGACCCGTTCCGCGGTTCCGACCGCCACCCGCAACGTCGCCCCGGCGACCGTCGCGGAGACCGAAACCCTGCCGCCTCCCCGAGGGAGACGTCCTACCGCGTTCTGCACGAGGGGCAGGAGCAGGAACGGCGGGACGAGCGCGCGCCGTGCCATGAGGTCGCACGAGATCTCGAAGTGCAGGCGGAGCCCGAAGCGCACCCTCTCGATGTCGACGTACGCCTGGAGCAGATCCAGCTCCTCCTCGAGCGTCACTTGCCGCCCGTCGCGCGTGACGGCGCGGCGCAGGAATGCCCGCAGGCGCGCGGTCATCGCACGGGCGCCGGACGCGTCGTCATCGAGCAGCGCGGCGATGGCATTGAGGGCATTGAACAGAAAGTCGGGGTCGAGATGCGCCGTCGTCCCTTCACGCAGGCCGTGCCGCAGCAGGGCGCTCAAGCCGGCGATGCGTTCCTCGGCCTCGCGCGGGTCGGAGTCGATGCTCGCCTCGATGGCCACGAGGGCCTGGTCCAGCTCTTCGGAATGCGCGCCGGCGCGCATCACAGCCGCCCGAGGAGGGGATCGAGGCGGTCGCGGTACACGCGCGAGAGCGTCAACTGCGCTCCGCTCTTCAGGACCACCGTATGGTCGCCGTGCGACGACGGCTGCAGCTCGCGGATACGGTCGACGTTGACGATGGCCGTCCGGTGGATGCGCGCGAAGTGTTGCGGATCGAGCTTGGCCTCGAGCGCTCCCATCGTCTCGCGGAGCAGATAGCCCTCGCTGCCGATGTGCAGGCGGATGTAGTTGCCGGCCGATTCGAACCAGTCGATCTCCTCGACGCGGAACAGCAGCGCGCGTCCGCGCGCCTTCACGAGCACGCGCTGCAGGAACGTGCGCCGGTCGCGGAGCTCTTCGAGCAGACGCGCCACGGAAGCCGACGCATCCTCCGGCTCCGCGCGCAGCTTGCGGACGCGCTCCAGCGTGCGGCCGAGCTCCTCGCGTCCGATCGGTTTGAGGAGGTACTGCACCGCGCTGACCTGGAACGCCTGCAGCGCGTACTGCTCGAACGCCGTCACGAAGACGATGAGCGGGTGGTGCTCCGGATCGAGCGAACGGACGACGTCGAAGCCGCCGAGCCCCGGCATCTGCACGTCGAGGAAGACGAGCTGCGGATCGTGCTCCCGGATCGCCTCCAGCGCTTCGTCGCCATTTTCCGCTTCCGCGACCACGTCAAAGTCGGGATGGTCCTGCAGCAGCGCCCTGATGCGCTTCCGGGCGAGCGGCTCGTCGTCGACGATCAGCGTGCTGATGGGCATGCGCGGGACAGAATCGGTGAACGGCGCATCCCGATCAAGCCGGATCGTCACGGCTAGCCGGGCTCTCGTCACATAAAGAGGGTGGGCACGGGTATCGGGGCCCGGGGCCCGGGTGGGGAGGACGGAGGCGCAAGGTTCGCGGGCCCTTGTGATGGTGCCCGGCAGGTGAAGGAGTTTGGAGTGCGGCAGCGACGCTTCATCAGTTGCCGCTTTACCACAGCGGAAGCGTCGAGCTTCCGCTCCCGTTCCCGTGCACCACGTGCCACGCTCCTATCGTTTCCTGGGCAGCTTGACGCCGGTGGCGCCACAGGCTTCGGCGTGGCGCTGCAGGGCGGTCTCCAGCGCTTCGCCATCGACGTCATCGCTCTCCAGCCAGAGCTTCGAGACCACCAGCTTCTCGCCCTCCACGCGCGCGTCCATCCGTCCGATCAGACGGTCGCGGTGGAGCAGCGGCACCACGTACCAGCCCCACTTGCGCTGCGATTCCGGCTTGTAGACTTCCCAGACGTAATCGAACTCGAAGGCGTGGCGCACCAGGTCGCGATCCCACATCAGCGGGTCGAGCGGCCCGAGGATGCGGACGCGGTCGTCGTAGCGCACGCGCTTCTGTGCGAGAAACTCCGGCACCGCCAGATAGCGGCGCGGCGAGTCCTCCACCTTCACTTCGATCAGCTCCCCGTCCGCGAGCATCTCGTCGACCAGCGACGTCCCGCGCACATTGCGCAGCATCGACCACATCGCGCCGCCGCCCGCGCGGGTGAGCAGCCCCGCGGCATGGGCGCGCTCGCGTACGGCCCAGCGGTCGAAATCCCCCACCGGCTCGGTAGGGAAGTGGGGGATGCGGTAGATCTTCTGCCCCGAATCCGTGCGGCCGCAGACGACGATGTCGAGGCGCGTCCAGAGGATCTCCAGCGCCATCGACGTCGCCTTGGCCGTCCCTTTCCAGCCGCTCCAGTCGAGCGGCTCGACGCTGCCGTGGTCCGTCAGGTCGCGCGCCGTGATGGGGCCGCGCTCGCGGATCTCCTGCAGCACCGCGTCGACGAGCGACGGCGGGACGCGCCGTTCGCGCTCCCCGTGGCCCCACCACGGCGTCTGCGCCGCGTGGCCGCGCGTGGTGTACCAGGGGAAGGCGCGGGCCGGGAGGATGCAGCGCTCTTTGGCGAAGTGCTCGAAAGCGTGCTTGGGAAAGAGGTGGCGCCAGACGTCGCCGCGCTGCACGTCATCGACGCGCGCCAGGACGACGAGGTCGGCGTTCGTGCCGAGGACGTCGAGGGGATCGAGCTGGATGCAGCGGAGCTTGTCGAGGACGGCGCGCGTGCCGCGGGCGCCGCGGCCGAGGACTTTCGTCAGGCCGAGGTGCGCCACCATCAGGCGACGCACCTCGGCGCGGGAAAGCTCTACGGACATATCACCAGGCGCGGCGGCGCTGCGGACGCGCGGACGGCGTCGAAGCACCCGGCTGAGCTTGCGGGCGGGAGCCCGGCTGCGACGCGCGAGCGGGCTGTGCGTGACGCGGCGACGCGTGCGCCGAACCGTACGACGGACGCGCGTGGCGCGCCGGCTGCGACGGACGGACGTACGTCTGCGGCTCGTACAGCTCGCTGTAATCGAAGCCGTCCACCTTCCGGCGGGCGATCGACTTCTTGATCATCTTCTCCAGCAGGCGAACGTACTGCTCGTCCTCCGCCGTGACGAAGCTGATGGCATCGCCGACCGCGTCCGCGCGGCCGGTGCGGCCGATGCGGTGCACGTAATCCTCGGGATGCATCGGGAAGTCGAAGTTGATCACGTGCGAGATCGCTTCGACGTCGATGCCGCGCGCGGCGATGTCCGTCGCCACGAGCACGCGGCAGCTACCGTTCTTGAAGGAGTTGAGCGCGGCGACGCGCTGCCCCTGCGAGCGGTTCGAGTGCAGCGTGGCGCACGAGATGTTCGCCGACTGCAGCTTGCGGGCGATCTTGTCGGCACCATGCTTGGTGCGCGAGAAGACGAGCACCGAATCGAGCTTCTGGTCTTCGAGAAGACGCAGCAGCAGCGCGACCTTGCGGCTCTTTGCGACCGGGTAGAGCGCCTGCTCGACGGAATCGGCGGGATTCGCGCGGCGGCCGATCTCGACGGTCTTCGGCGACCTGAGGAACTCCGCCGTCACCCGCTCAATGTCGGACGACAGCGTCGCCGAAAAGAGCAGCGTCTGGCGCTCCCGCGGCGTGGCGTTCACGACGCGGCGGATCTGCGGCAGGAAGCCCATGTCGAGCATGCGGTCCGCTTCGTCGAGGACGAGATGGCGCACCTGCTTGAGCGTCACGTGACCGGCGCCCATCAGGTCGATGAGGCGGCCCGGCGTGGCGACGAGCACGTCGACGCCGCGGCGGAGCGCCTGGATCTGCGGGGTCTCGCCGACGCCGCCGAACACGGTGGCGCAACGGATGTTGAGGTGTTTGGCGTGCGCACGCACGTTCTCGTCGATCTGAAGGGCGAGCTCGCGCGTCGGCGCCACGATGAGTACGCGGGGCGAACGGGCCGACGACACATTCGTCCGCGCGAGCATCTCGAGCAGCGGCAGAGCGAACGCGGCGGTCTTGCCGGTTCCGGTCTGTGCGATGCCGATCAGGTCGTGCCCGCCGAGAATCTCGGGGATTGCGGCGGCTTGAATGGGAGTCGGGGTGGTGTAGCCGATCTCTTCGATCGACCGGAGAAGATTCGGACCGAGTCCGAGAGTACTAAAAGACAATCATTAACCTTCTTATTGATGTAACCGCGGAAACGTCTGGCGGGTCGAAACTGGCAACGGCACGAGCCGTATCTTCATTCCCGCCATAGAATTCCGCGTGATGGAGCCCGCTTCGCCGCACCGCTTCCGCGCACTCGCGCTCGTCTCGTTCGCCGTGCTGCTGGCCATGGGCCTCTGGTTCGGCGTCTCGGCCGTCGCGCCGCAGCTCGCCGCCGAGTGGGCGCTCACGCCGGCGCAGGTGTCGTGGCTGACGCTGGCGGTGCAGCTCGGTTTCGTCGCAGGCACGCTCGCCAGCGCCGCGCTCAACCTGCCGGACGTGATCCGCGCACGGCACCTCTTCGCCCTCTGCGCGATCCTCGGCGCGCTGACGAACGCCGCGCTCGCGCTGTTCGTCGACGACCTGACGCCGGCGATCGTCCTCCGCTTTCTCACCGGCGTGTTCCTCGCCGGCGTCTATCCGCCGGGGATGAAGATCATCGCCACCTGGTTCCGCAGCGGCCGCGGCTTCGCGCTCGGCGTGCTGATCGGCGCGCTGACGCTCGGCAAGGCGTCGCCCTATCTGGCGAACGCCATCGGCGCCGCGTCGTGGCGGGTGAACGTCGGCGTGCTGTCGATCGCCGCGGTCGCCAGCGCGCTGGTCGTCATCGCCTTCGTCGGCGACGGGCCATACGCGCTGCCGACGCAGCGCTTCGATCCCTCGCAGATCGTGAAAGTCTTCGCGAACCGCGGCGTGCGCCTGGCGAACTTCGGCTACTTCGGCCACATGTGGGAGCTGTACGCGATGTGGGCCTGGGTGCCGGTGATGCTGCGCGCCGCGCTCGGCCCGAGCGGCGACGCCGTGGCCTTCGCCGTCATCGGCGCCGGCGCCCTCGGCTGCGTCGTGGCCGGGCTCGTGGCCGACCGCATCGGACGCGCCGTCGTCGCCGCCGCGGCCATGGCGGGCAGCGGCGCCTGCTGCCTCCTCACCGGCCTGTTCTTCGACAAGCCCCTCCTGCTCGTCATCGCCGCGCTCTTCTGGGGCTTCACCGTCGTCGCCGATTCCGCCCAGTTCTCCGCCTGCGTGACCGAATACGCCGACCCCCGCTACCTCGGCACCGCCCTGACCCTGCAAACCTGCATCGGCTTCCTCATCACCACGGCCTCCATCGCCCTGATCCCCCGCCTCGTGGATGCCGTCGGCTGGCAATGGGCCTTCGTCGCTCTGGCGCCGGGCCCGCTCCTCGGCATCGTGGCCATGATGAGACTGCGCGCACATCGATGAACCGATCTCGGAGTGCGGTGGCG
>DASWMP010000159.1:0-13517 GCA_036399695.1 Thermoanaerobaculia bacterium
CCCGCAACCAACAACAAAAAACCAACAACCAACATCCAGATTCTACGTCATCCCCTCAACGACTCCGCCAGGTGCACGACCTCGGCTTCGGCCTCGGGGCCGAACTCCGTCCGGATCTCGAAGATCCAGCCGTAGAGCAGCTCGTTGAGGACGTGGTGGACAATGGCCGGGTGGTCGCGGGAGCCGGAGGCGTAGAGGTTCGTCAGGAGCTGGTCGATGTCGACGCGCCCCTCGTTCACCTCGAGGTTCATGCCGCTGAGGTAGGGGAACGTCTCGGGCGAGAGGTGGCGCACGACGCGGTCCATGAAGTCGTACACGTGGTCGCCGATGCGCTGGAAGACGACACCGAAGATCGTCTGGAAGAGGGTGTTGTACTTTTCGACGATCCCTTCCATCTCGTACTCGGTCTCGAGCGCCGCCTGCTTCTCGACGGCCGGGGCGACGTCCTGCGCGTCCTGCATCAGGTTCACGGCCAGCAGCCCCCAGATCGTCCGGCAGGTCTGGAAGTTCGACAGGTAGCTCCTGGCGCACAACTGCTCGACGGTCTGCGGATCCTCGGCCAGGAGTGACATGACGTGGCTCTCCTCGTCCGACAGCTCGAGCTGATACAGACGCATGTCCGCGCCCGGCACCTGCTCGAGCACCCTCGACATCCGCCCGATGCCGCGCGTGATCAGCGACCAGTATTCGATCCTCCGTACGCCATCGAGGATCAGCCGCTCCGTCCCGAGCTGCAGGCTGATGACGCCGTCCGGCAGGTGCGACGCGAAGTCGATCGTGTAGCTCCCGCTCCGGTACTCCATCGCGTTCAACACGATGGCCGACGCCTGCCGCTCGGCCGCCCGGATCAGCTCCTCCGGCCGCAGAAACCCCAGCTCCACCAGCACCGCCCCGATCCGCCGCGCCACGACCAGCCGCTCCATGGCCGCGTCGTACTGCTGAATGTTCAAGTCCCCGAACCGCAGCAGCGTCTCCGCCAACCCCATGTCCGTATCGCTGCTCGCCGCAAACACGATCCGCCCCTCGGCAAAGTAGATCGTGTCATGCCGCCCGATCGCCTCGAGCGAAAGGACCGCGGTCTCGCCACTGCGCACGATCGAGCGGATCAGGTCCGGGACGGTGGTGTCGGCCAGGGCGCCGGAGATGGAAAGGTCTTCGGACATGAGGGGGCAGTCTATCGTGAGCTCAGCAGAGCCGGAACATCACCTGCAACGGCTCCGCGGTCTTGCGCAGTGGAACCACCCGGCCGAGCCGTGTCGTCAGCTCCGCCTCGATGCCGAGGTGGCCAAACAGCACGGAGCCGCGAGTCTTGCGCGCCACGACGTATACCTGTTGATCGCCGACGAGAGGACGGCGGGTCGTCGGACGGACATCCCAGACGGCCTGCGCGCCGTCCTTCCCGTACCCGATGATCTCCGGCTCCTCGGCGTCGACTTCGACCATCAGCTTCTCTTCGCCGCCGGCTTCGGCAATCTCCGCTTTCAGCTTCGCCTCCACCCGATACTCGCGGCGGACCTTGGCGGGAGCGAACCGCTCCGCCGGATGGAGCTCGGTGATGACGACCGGCACCTCGCCCTGGTCGGAGAGACCGGCGCTCAGATCCACCGAGAAGCGGATCCAGGTGATCTTTGCGTCCGGCTCAGGAATGACACCGAACGTCATGTCGATCCGCCGGCTCTCATAGGCTTCCTCACCGTCCAGAAGCTCGGTGCAGCGGGGTCGTCGCACGTAGATTCTTCCCACGTTCTTACCCAGCAGACGCAGCTCGTTATCGGTGCGGTCGGCGTCATCGACGTCATCCGGGATCGTGAGGTCGACTTCCAGCAGGACATCTTCAGACTGCGACATGAGCTTCCTCCCTGCCTCCGAGACGGAGCTCGGGGTTACCGACGACGATGAACGGCGCCCACACGTGTGGATGATGCGTGCGCGAAGCCGCGAGCATGACCTCCCGTAACGCGCTGCCGGCCGTGCGGCCCTCCAGCAACAGCCGGTAGAACTGCTTCATCAGAGCGAGCGTATCGCGATCCGCGACCGCCCATTGCGCGGCAATGACGGAGCTGGCGCCTGCCAGCAGCATCGACGTGATGAATCCAACGACTTCGCCGCCACCGGCGGCATCGAGGCGCCCGCTGTCGCAGGCACCGATGACGGCCAGTTCCACGCCGCGAGGTGATGCCATCAATTCGGCGGCAGTCAGGCGGTCGGCGGCGAGGACGAGTCCCGATCGCACCGGAATTTCCGCATCGAAGACGCCGTGCCCGGCATAGTGGAACAACGTCGCGTCAGCCATGGCGGCGAGGATCACGTCCCGCGTAGCCGCTTCTCCGAGCAGAGCCCCGGCATCCAGCAGTTCCGCGACGGCAAGCGCCTCCTCCCGCGCGAACGGCAGGTTGCTCGTCGGATCGCCCACCACCAGCGAGCGCATGGCAACGGTCCTCGGCGACGCTCTCCAGAGGGTCGCGTTGGGCGAGTAGACGACTTCACAATGCGCGATCAGCGGCCGGCCGCGAAACGGCAATGCATGCAGCGGTACGTTCCAGAGACGTTCGTCCGGCACGAACGTCAGCAGAGAAACGTCATCGAGCAGGTCGGCGATCGGCGCGAGAAGCATGTCGGCGAGACCTGTCCAGGTCTGAATGGCGCCGTAGCGCGGATACTTTACGACCTCGCGCTGAACGTTCTCGACCAGAACGTGAAAGCGGGGTGTCAGTCGGACAACCCGCGCTACCGGCTCATCACTGCGGTTCGAAGCGACGGTGATCAGCAACTCGCCTTCCTCGACTCCATACGTGACGATTGCTGCCGAGCGCTCGCAGCGAGCGAGCTGTTTCCGGCACTCGACGAACGTCGCGGGCGTGCCGGCGAGTTGTTCGGTGAGCAGGCGCGCATGCAGCCGTTCCGAAAGGTTCCAGGCCTCCATGCTTTTTCCCGTCGCCGCCGCGATGAAGGCGAGCGTCGATGTCGCAAACGCGGATTCGGTTCGCCGTCCAAAGCGCTGCCAGCCCGCCTCCAGCTTCCCCCGCAGCGTTTCCTGGATCGCCAGGCCCTTTCGCGCGAGCCCTTCGGCACGCTCGAGCTCTCCATCCTCGTACAAGAGCCCGGCGAGGACGATCGCACTGCTCGATCCGATTTCCTGCATGCCTGCACGCTCGGCGACGTTCATCGCTTCGGTCAGCCGCGCGATGGCTTCGGTGCGGCGGCCGCCGGCCGCCGAGATCCGCCCGTAGTTTTTGAGAGCGACAGCATGAATGGGGAGCAGTCCCTTACGGGCAGCGATCTCGATGCAGCGCTCGTAGTACGGTGCGGCGCCGTCGATACCGTCGACGCTTGCCGCCGCGTTGGCTCGTCCCAGCAGTGCCTGTGCGCCGTGGATCTCGTCGTTCAGTTCGTCGAGGAAGATCCGGCAGGCCTCCTCGGCATGAATGACGCCCACCGAGACATAGCCCGTGGCCAGAGCAACCGAGCCTGCCATCTGATGGGCAAAGGCGATGTCCGAGCGATCGCCGCGTAAATGAGCCATCCCGACGGCCTGATTCACCTGCTGCATCGCCTCATCGGCCCGGTCGAATTCGGCGAGCTGGTATCCGAGCAGCGACAGCGCCTGCAATGACTGCGAGCCTGCGTCCACCGACGTATTCGCCATCAGATACTTCACGGCCTCGCCGAGATCTCCAAGGTCGCGCGCGACCATGCCGAGGGCATTCAACGTGCCGCTGGAGATACGACCCTGCAGACGCTCCTCCAGTGCTGCCGCGGCCAGCAAGTCGCTTTTCGCCTTCTCCAGATCGCCGAGGTACCAGCCGATCTGGCCGATGAAACGGAGCGCGTTCACGGCGACATTGAACGCCTGCGCCTCAGTCGCCCGCTCGTAAGCCTCGCGCGCCAGGTCTGTTGCACGTCCATGCTCCGTAGCGCCGAAAAACGCCTCGGCGATCTGCAGCAGCGATGCAGGCGCCACTTCGCCTGCCGCGCGAAGACGCGCAAGTGTCTCCTCCACTTCCGCGGTGGCGCGCACCGGATCCGTCGTGGCGCGGACCTCCGCCCGCCGAACGGCCGCATCAGCCGCTCCCTTTAATTCGTGACAGGCGAAAGCCTCTTCGCAAGCACGATCGTAGAGCTCGAGGGCTTTAGCAGCATCGCCGAGAGCCTCTGCAACCTGCCCGCGCTCGAGCAGCGCGTCGATAATGAATTTGGTGAGGCTCGCCTCCCGCGCGACACTTTCCATGCTCTCGGCAGCAGCAGACGCCCGCTCGTACTCCTGGAGGCCGCGTTCGAGTTTCGCCTGCGTCACCAGCACGTGGAGTACGTCCTCCGGCCCGCTGATCTCCGCGATGTGGCGCGCCTGCTCGAGTTTCCCGCGGAAATCCGAGTGCCCCATGGCCACGGCGATTTGCGCGAGGATGCAGAGTCCCGTAACGGCGCCATGCCCGTTGCCCTGGCGAATGCGAAGGCTCACGGCTTCTTCGTACCAGTAGCGGGCTTTGTCGTGTTCGTCCAGGCCGAAGTAGATGGCGCCGAGGTTGCCTGCGGCCGCTGCGAAGCGCACCTCATCCGAGGCATTGCGGCGTACCTCCGCCGCCCGCTCGAACAGCTCGGCGGCCCTGCGCAGATTCCCGCGCAGCATGTGGATCGCCCCCTCACCACCGTCACATTCGCCAAGCAGGAGAGTCGCCGCCTCGCCACCTTGCTCGAGGATCTTCCGTGCCGCCGCAAAGTGCTGCTCCGCGATATCCAGCAGGTCATTATGCATGGCGAGCTTGGCGAGATGCACCAGTGCCCGCCCCCGCTCGAGCGCCGGAACCGCCGCGGCCGTCGCGATGACACCGCGCAGCGCTCCGGTCAGCAGCGGCATCGGCAGTTGACCGGCGTAATAGGTTGCCAGGACCTTGGAAACGAAATCGGCAGGCAGCGACGACTCCGCGGCGACCATCAGTTCGGCATCTTCGGGCGTGGCTGCCGAGCGGAGGTCGAGCGTCCCGAAGTCGGACTGACCGGCCGCCGGAGGGTTGTTCCCGCGAGTCAGGTCGCCGATCAGCCCTGACATCCGTTCGATCGTGGAGGCGACGCCGTACTCGCGGGCCAGCGTCAGTGCCTCGTGCGCTGTCGCCACCGCGGCATCACGGTCGTCGTTCTGCGCGAGAACGACGGCAAGCTCGTCAAGGGCGGTGATCGTGTGTAACGGGTCCCTCCGCTCGCGCCCCGCCGTGACCTGTTGTTGCAGATAGGCGACTGCCTCTTCGCCCTTCAGCAACGAGGCGAGCAGAAATATCGCCCGCCTGCGGAGGGAGCGGCCCGGCAGAGCGGGCATGGTTTTGGTCGCGGCGATCACCGCCTCGAGGTGCGCCTTTGCGGCCTCGTGCTCCCCCCGTTCGATCAACGCATCGGCGGCCCCAACCCGGACAATCGCGAGTTGCCCGCGAGCATGTTCGCCGAAGGGATCGCGCTCAGTCGTGAGCGCGATGACGCGCTCGAGGTGAGAGAGAGCCTCCTCGTCGCGGTCGGAGAGATGGAGGACGACAGCGAGAAAGAACTCCGCGGCCGCTTCGTCCGCATCGAGCCCAGCTTCCTTCGCCCCGGCCGCCGCCGTCGCGTACCGAGCCACCGCAGCCGCCGGCGGACCGTAAGCTCGGGTGAGGTCCGCGAGCAGCAGCGCCGCCTTGATCCACACCTGCAGGGGTAGCGTCTTGCGGCCGTACTCCACCAGGTTCGCGAGCATCGCGGCCGTCACACCGGTTTCTCCCTGCAGGGCGCCGAGAAAGAGCGAATTCAACTGCAGTCGCGTCGCCTGCTCGAGCAGCGGCGTACCTGGCTCGAGCTCTCCCCGGTCGTCAGCGAGATCCGAGAGGAGTTGTTGCACTGCATTTGCCGCGGTGGCGTAACGCGCTGAGGCCTCCGGCAGATCACCGTCATCGAATGCGAGATCGCCGAGCACCGACTCAGCGATGGCTAGCAGGTCAGGCTCGTCACCACGGAGCACGAGCTCCCGGGCAGCGCGAGCGAGCCGCGACGCCGTCGTGGCTGCACGCCCTTTCTCAGTGGTCATGGCGAGTAGCGCGGTTACCAGGGGACGAAGCTGACCGGCGGGGAAGGCCGGCCACTGCAGCTCGGACCAGTCGGGCGCGTCCGTCAGGCCTTCGACGAAAGCCAGGATCGACGTCAGCAATCCCGCGTCGACGGCACCTTCACGCGAAACCTCCGTGCGCAGCGGCTCCCGAACCGAGAAGATGACGACGAGCCTTTTACTGACGATGCGCATGGCATCGCGGTCTCCGAGCGCTCGTGCATGGACGAGAGCCTCGTTGAACTTCGCGATCGCCTGTTCATGGCGCGCCATCCCCGCGAAGATCTCCCCCGCCTTTTGCGCACCGAACAGCGCGTTGGGGATGTCGTTCTTCAGTGCGGCGAGTGCTTCCGCGCGCTCGAGGGCGTACCGTATCTGTCCAGCCGCCTCGAAGATCTCGCATTCCCGACGCATGCGTGCGGCGGCAGAAAGCGCCCCGCGGGACTGCAGCTCATCGAGCACGCGGACTGCGTCGGCCGAACGTCCGAGCGAGCCGTAAGCGTCGGCGAGGTACCGGAGCAGCGGAACGAGCAACTCTCCCCGCCTGGCTGTTTCGGCGAGCGCTCGTGCCTTCTCCAGATGGGCAATGGCCTCACGCGGCCGTGATTCACGGAAGCCGGCGCCGAAGATGAACGCCGCGTCGAACGCCAGAACATCGTGGCGCCCCTGCGCCGCCACCGCCTGAGCAAGGCCGAGAAGCGCGAGCCATGACTCCGGCCCGGCCTCGATCCACTCTCTGTCCCGCGCCTGGGCGTACAGCAGTTGCGAGAAGGCCGAGGACAGCGCCGGCCACCAGCCTTCCTCGAAGACGGCCGCGACGGCTGCTTCCAGCGTCGACTCTTTCGCGGCAACGCTGTCCGCCAGTTGCAGGACGCGAAAACTGCCGAGCAAGGCGCGCGAGGTCTCCAGATCGGCTGCTTCCGGGGGGAGTAATCCGTGAGCGGCCAGCAATGCGCGAATGCTCTCGACCTGCGCGTCATCTCCGGCGTTCGAGGCCAGACCAAACGACACCACGAGCTCGGGCAGCGGCAGCCGCTTCTCGTCTGATGCACCGTCAGCGGATGCGGTTACGGACGATGATTCCGGTGTCGACACGCGGCACCTCCGGTCTCTCTTCTGCCGCCGAAGATTACGTCAACTGCGGAAGGGTGTCACGAATGCGGCGCCACCGCGCTCTCCGGAATGGCCACACCCACCGCATTCTTCGTGGTTGATTTCACCCGGTACATGGCCGCATCGGCTGCGCGGATCAGGCCTTCCTTGGTCATGGCGTGCGTCGGGTAGCTGGCGATGCCGAAGCTCGCCGTGATGGAGATTTCTACGGTGGCGTCAATCCGCAAGGGCGCCGAGGACAGCGACTTGCGCACGCGGTTCGCGACGGCTACGGCCTGATCCTGGTCCGTTTGCGGGAGGATGATGCAGAACTCGTCGCCGCCGAAGCGGACGACTTTGTCGATGCCGCGGACTGCCGCCAGGATGCGTTTGGCCACTTCCTGCAGGACGCGGGAGCCGCTGAGGTGGCCGTAGAAGTTGTTCACCATCTTCAGGTCGTCGAGGTCGAGGAAGATGATGGTGAAGAGGGCGCCGTAGCGGCGGGAGCGCTCGATCTCCTCGTCGAGGTAGGACTCGAAGAAACGGCGGTTGTAGGCCTTGGTCAGGTCGTCGCGCATGGCCAGGTCGCGGCTGCGCGTCAATTGATAGATGTTGCTCAGGACCTGGGCGACGGCGGTGAGGTAGCGGGTGACGGCGGCGCCGACTTCCTCGTCCAGCACGTCAGCGGGGGCCAGCGGGACCTTGATGACGCCGAGGAGGTCCTCCTGCACCTGCAGCGGCATGACGATCATGCCGTTGCCGTTGGGCGCGCGCTCGGTGGCGAAGAGCGTCCCCGAGGACAGCGCCCGCTGCAACAGGTCGGGAGGGATGCCGGGCAGGAACTCCTGCGTCTCCTGGACCGATTCGTCGCTGCTGAAGCTGACGACGTAGCGCTCCAGCCGCGGGTCGTGGAGGAAGAGCGTGCCGCGGCCGAGACCGAGGATGTTCAGGACGGTGTTCGTGATGCGCTCGGAGACCGCCTCCGCCTCCACCATCGTCATCAGCTCGTGGATCTGCGTGAGGTAGCCGACCTCCTGCTCGAGCTGAGCGGCGTGGATGGCCGTCTCGGCGAGGTCGGTCGCGAAAAGGAGGTGCTCCCGCGGATTGCGCAGGAACTCGCTCCGCGACACCCGCAGCTCGCCTCTGCGGCGGTGAGGCGGGACGGCGTCCTCGCAGAGGACGATGCGCACGAGACTCTTGCGCGGAGGCGCCTCGAGCAGGGCGTGCTCGTCCGAGTCGAGGACGACCACCCGGCAACTGTCGCGACCCTCGCCCGATTCGAAACTGCAATCGGGGCACCGCTCCCGCAGGACGGCGGTCAGGTCATCGCGACTGCTGTAGACACCGACGTTCATGACTTCATCCACGAGCCCTGACTCGAGGCTAAGTTACTAATTCTACAATGGGGCGACTGCTCGACATGCGTATTGCTCAGATCGTCCTTCCCGATGCCTCGGCCTACGAACGAAAGTCTCAGCGCGTCGATCATGCAGCACTTTCGGTAGCGCATCAGGTAATTCTCACATCGGTAGAGGAGATCGCGGCGGCGCGGGCGGACGTCGCCCACGTCTACGGCCCGCGCGTCCTCCCCTCCTCTCTCTTCCGCCGGTTCCCCGTCCCCTACGTCGCCACGGGAGACATCCCCTGGTCGCGCTGGCCATTCGGGAAACCGGTCGAGCCGGACTACGTCGTCTCCCCGCTCATCGAGAAAGTAGAGCAGAGCCGCCTGCAACCACTGCCGGAGGCGGTGGAGGACGCCTACTTCATGTGGGACAGACACTCTTGTCTGTCCGGGGCCGGTGGACAGACAGGAGTGTCTGTCCTACATGACCTCAGAGGACAGACAGGAGTGTCTGTCCCACATTTCACCCTCGGCACGTACGCCCGGCCGTCCGTCATCAACGCCGTCGAGCAGACGATCGCCCGCATCGAGCGCTTTCGTGACGACATCACCTGGAACCTTTATCAGCACCCGCCGACACCGGCCGATCTAGCCGGTGTAGATCTCTGGGTCGATCCTGCAACAGACGCGACCGACCTGGACGGCTTCGTGGCAGAGGCGATCGTGATGCAAGTGCCTGTCGTTGCGTCACGTACGCCGATCAACGAGCTCCGCCTGGAGCAGGGACGCACCGGGTTTCTCGTCCCGGCGCGCGATCCGAACGAGCTCACTCATGCGATACTTACGGCGCTGTTCAAGTCCGAGGTAGCTCAGCGAAAAATCGAAGCGGCAGGACAGACGTTCTCGAAGTTTCGAGCACGCCAAAGGCTGCGCATTCTGTCGCACATGTACGAGACCTTGATTTCATGACGCCGTTCCAGGAGCTACCCAACCCGCAGCGCCGCGCCCTCGACCTCGTCAAGGAAGTCGCTGTGGAGAAGGACTGCAAACCGTTCCTCGTCGGCGGCCCGGTCCGCGACATCCTCCTCGGACGGCACGCCCTCGACGTCGACCTCACGCTCGAGGAAGGCAGCTCCACCCTCGCCCGCGCCATCGCCAAACGGATCGAAGGGCGTCTCCGCTCCTTCCCCCAGTTCCTGACGTACAAGATCACGGCGGACGGCCTCCCCGAGATCGACATCGCCACGGCCCGCAAGGAGCGTTACCGCAAGCCGGGCGCGCTGCCCGCCGTCGCCCCCGGGCGGCTCAAGGACGACCTGCTCCGCCGCGACTTCTCCATCAACGCCATCGCCATGGACCTGATGAACGGCGCGCTGCACGACCCGACCGGCGGCAGCAAGGACCTGGAGAAGCAGCTCGTGCGCATCCTGCACGAGCGGAGCTTCATCGACGACCCGACGCGCATCTATCGCGCCATCCGCCTGGCCCGCCGCCTCGGCTTCACGCTCGAAGCGGGCACCGAGCGGCTCATGGCCGAGGCCATCGACGGCGGTGCTCTCTCCGCCATCTCCCGCGAGCGCATCTGGCGCGAGCTGTTCCTGGCGATGGACGAGGAGCACGCACCGGTCGTGCTGACGGAGCTCAACGACCGTGGGGCCCTGGCGGTGCTGTTCGGCGGACGGGCCGACGCGCGTGCCACCGCTTCCCTCTCCGATATCCGCGAGCAGCTCACGTCCAATCCCGACCTCGATCGCTACGTCCTCTATACCGGCGCGTTGCTGCGCGGCTCGGAGGCCACGCCGGCGCAGCTCGAAGGCTCCGGCTTCTCGCAGAAGCGCTCCAAGACCGTGCTGCAGATCGCGCGCGATCTCTCCCGCTTCGAGCAGGCCCTGGAGCATGCGACTTCCGAGCGCCAGCGCTTCCGTCTCTACAAGTCGGTGGCGCCGGAGATGCTGACGGCCGTCGTGGCCGACCGGCCGGACGAACTGGCGCACCTGCAGCGCTTCCACGAATACCGCAACTTCAAGCTGCCGCTGCGCGGCAACGATCTCGAGGTGCCGGGCGGACCTCACGTGGCCAAGGCGCTGGAGCGGACGCGCGAGGCCGTCTGGACAGGCGAGATCCCGCAGGAGCAGGCCCGCTCGTTTGCGCGCGAATTGGCGATGCAGTACCTTACTCGGGAGCAGACACCCGAGCAGAAATGACCGCGCGGCTCCATACGATCGTCGTCCTCTCCCTCCTCGCCGCCCAGGCCGCGCTCGCCCAGCACGACATTTCGAAAGTCGACGTCGTCGAACCGGGGCGTGCCGTCGCCACGCCGCTGACGGACACGCAGGAGAAGCTGCTCGAGAAGTACGAGATCCCGGAGCTCGCCGGCGCGAGGCAGGCGCTCGGCTCCCAGCTCGTCGACGGACGCCTCCCCCGCCCTCTCCTCGACTTCGTCATGAAGGACGGCCCGATCCAGCAGCGCCTCTCGATCTTCGAAGGAGGGCTCGTCGTCGTGCGGATGACCGGCGCCGGCGGGGAGATCCGCAAGAAGCTGCTGATTCCGGACGACGCGCTGAAGGCGTATCTCGGCAACGCGTCCGCTTCGAGACTCGAGCTGATCTCGCCCCATTCGCTGCTGCCGCCCGAGAAGGAGCGGCGTGCCCGTCTCCGCGTCTACGGAGACAACGGCCGCGCCGTCGAGCGCGCCTATCACCCGGCCGGGATGCTGCCGAAGTCTCTTTCGGATCAGGTGATGCCGCTGCAGGACCTGCTGCGCGCCGTCTCCGAGGATCGGACCGTCACCAGCACCGTCTCGGGCTACGAGCCGAAGATCGGCGATGAGCTGGTCGGCGACGATCAGCAGATCTACCGCGTGGTGAACATCACGGAATCGAACGGCATGGTCGAGCTGCAATGCCTCGGCAACCCGACGCGGATGTGGGTCTCGAAGAAAGAGATGTACAACCACTTCATCGGGGCCGCGCCGAAGAAAACGAAAGACGTGCTCACCGGCACGTCCGTCATGAGCGCGCCCAGCACCGCCAGCCGGGATCATTGATGCGCTGCCGTCCCGAGACCGCATGACCCAGCTCCGCATCACCGCCGGAACGTTCCGCGGCCGCCGCGTGGGAGTGCCGCATGCGGACGTCCGTCCCACGTCCGAGCGTGCCCGCCAGGCGTTCTTCAACATCGTCGGACCGCGCATCGACGGCGCCCGCTTCCTCGACCTCTTCGCCGGCAGCGGCATCTTCTCGTTCGAGGCCGTTTCGCGCGGCGCGATCGAGGCGGTGGCGATCGACGACGCACGCGATTCGATGAAGGCCGTCGACAAGCTGGCCGCCACGCTGGAGGCGCCCGTCCGCACGATGACGACCGACGTCTTCACGGGGATTAAGCGCCTCGGCGGTACGGTTTTCGACGTGATCTACGCCGACCCGCCGTACACATGGCTGCAATACGACGAGTTGCTCCTGGCCATCGACAGCGGCGTCCGGCTCTCCCCCGGCGCGCTCGTGGCGATCGAGCATCGCCGCCGCACCGAGCCTTTCACGGCCGAAGCGAAGCGGCTCCGTTTCATCCGGCGCGCCGAATACGGCGAAGTCTGGATCAGTTTTTTCAGTACCGAGGAGTGAGGAAAACGAATGGCAGAACAGAAAGCGATCGAGCTGACCGTGGACGAGCAGGGGGCCCACACCCTCTTCGGCAACCACGATGAGAACCTGCGCGCCCTCGAGGACGCGTTCGTGGTCAAGATCTCCTCCCGCGGCCACGAGATCTTCGTCAGCGGAAAGCCCGAGAACATCGAGCAGGCCGAGCGCGTGCTCAACGAGCTGCAGGACCTGATTCACAAGGGCTACCCGATCAAGAAATCGGACGTCTCGACCGGCATCCGCGTGAAGCGCGACAAGCCGGACCAGAGCCTCGTCGACTTCTTCACGGACGACCGCGTGCCGCAGGCGATCCGCCGCGTCATCACGCCCCGCAACCTCGCCCAGAAGCTCTACCTCCAGGCCATCCAGGACAACGACATCGTCTTCGGCGTCGGCCCGGCCGGCACCGGCAAAACGTATCTCGCCGTCGCCGCGGCCGCCGCGGCCATGCAGGAGAAGAGCGTCAAGCGCATCGTCCTCTGCCGCCCCGCGGTCGAAGCAGGCGAACGGCTCGGCTTCCTGCCGGGCGACATCGCCGAGAAGATCAATCCGTATCTTCGCCCGCTCTACGACTCGCTGTACGACATCATCGGCTTCGAGAAGGTGGAGAAGCTGATGGAGCGGAGCATCATCGAGATCGCGCCGCTGGCCTTCATGCGCGGCCGCACGCTCAACGACGCCTTCATCATCCTCGACGAGGCGCAGAACACCACGCCCGAGCAGATGAAGATGTTCCTCACCCGCCTCGGCTTCGGGTCGAAGATCGTGGTCACGGGCGACGTCACGCAGATCGACCTGCCCGGGAGCGCGCCGTCGGGCCTCCAGGTCGTGCGCGACATCCTCGACGGCATCGACGACGTGCACTTCTCCTACCTGAACAGCAAGGACGTCGTGCGGCACCGCCTCGTGGCCGACATCGTCGACGCCTACGCGCGCTTCGACGACGCGGCCGGGCAGCGCACGCTGGCCTCGACGTCGAACGGGGCGCCGCGCACCGGGCCGCCGCAGGACCGCACCCGCGCCCGCCGCCGCTGATCACCCCGCACGCCCGTACCCTGGATCTCGTGAGTGTTGAGGTGTCCAACGAGTCGGGCGTCGCCGTCGACGAGTCGGCGATCGCCTCCGTCGCGCGCCACGTGCTCACGGCCATGCACGTCAACCCGGCCGCGGAGCTGTCGGTCATGGTCGTCACCACCGAGGTGATGACCGAGCTGCACGAGCGCTGGATGGACGAGCCGGGGCCCACGGACGTGATGGCGTTCCCGATGGACGAGCTGGTCGACGAGTCGCGGCGCCCGGACGCCCCGGAGATCGGCCCCGCGCTGCTCGGCGACGTCGTGCTCTGCCCGTCGTTCGCCGCGGCGCAGGCGCGAAAGGCGGG
>DASWMP010000160.1:0-3426 GCA_036399695.1 Thermoanaerobaculia bacterium
GAGCCACCGCCCAACCGCCCAACTGCCAACCGCCCAACTATCAGCGCAGAAGCCGGCCGTGTCGCTGAGGCTCCATTGATCCTTCGCTCTCAGGATTGATGGGGCGGCCCCGGAGCCAGGTGGCTTTGACGGTCCCGTGCAGCGTTTCTCCGAGATAGGGCGTCACCTTGTGGCGGTGGCGGATGATTTCGGGTGTGACCACGAAGGTCTCGTCGGGATCGAAGATGCAGAGATCGGCGTCGGCGCGGGGGGCGATGGCCCCTTTCGTCTTCAGGCCGGCCAGTCGGGCGGGGCCGGCGGAGAGCCAGCGGGCCAGGGCTTCGAGCTCGAAGCCGCGCGTACGGGCCTCCGTCCAGATCACCGGCAGGATCAGTTGTACGGAGGCGATGCCGCCCCAGGCGTCGTTGAAGGAGCCGGCTTTCAGGGCGGGCGTGCAGGGGGAGTGGTCGCTGACGATGATGTCGAGCAGGCCGTCGGTCAGGCCGCGCCAGAGCTGTTCGCGGTTCGTGTGCTCGCGGATCGGCGGGGCGCATTTGAACTCGGTGCGGCCGCGCGGCACCTGTTCGGCGTCGAAGTGCAGGTAATGCGGCGTCGTCTCGGCCGTCAGCGGCAGGCGGCGATCGCGCGCCTCCGCGATGAGCGACAGCGCGCCGGCGGACGAGAGGTGCACGACGTGAATCCGCGCGCCGCTCTCCTCACACACCCGCAGCAGCAGCTCGATCGCTTCATCCTCGGCGTGCGGAGGACGCGAATGCAGCCACGTTCCGTACTCCGCCGGA
This sequence comes from Thermoanaerobaculia bacterium, assembly GCA_036399695.1. Lineage (GTDB taxonomy): Bacteria > Acidobacteriota > Thermoanaerobaculia > Gp7-AA8 > Gp7-AA8 > DASVEE01. The sequence goes on from DASWMP010000160.1 coordinate 780, forward strand.
TCCGCACCGGCCAGCGCCGCACCGGCTCCTTCGATCGGCCCCGGCAGCTCCGCGTGCACGAGCAGCGGCACGCCCGTCCCGGCCAGCTCGTGCGCCGCCTCCCGCAGTTCCCGCTCGTTGACGTGAGGAAACTCGGCGACACCCGAGTCGATGAGGAAGCATTTGAAGCCGCGCGCGCCCGCGGCGATCATCGGCTTCAGCTCGCGCACGTTTCCCGGTACGACCCCGCCCCACAGGGCAACGTCCACGCTGCACTTGCCGGCCAGCGCCTCCTGCTTGATGCGCAGCGCTTCGACGGTGGTCGTCGAGGGGATGGAGTTCAGCGGCATGTCGACGATCGTCGTCACCCCGCCGGCTGCCGCGGCCGCGGTGAGGGTCTCGAAGCCTTCCCACTCCGTCCGCCCCGGCTCGTTCACATGCACGTGTGAATCGACGAGGCCCGGCAGGATGGCCAGGTCGCCGTAATCGACGTCGGCGTCGCCGTAGGGATCGACAGCAGTGATCTGCTCCCCTTCCACGACGACAGTCGCGGCTCGGATACCCTCGGGAGTGACGACGCGGGTGGAGCGGATGCGCATGCAGGGATGGTAACGTTGAACCGTTGTCCGTTTCCCGTTGTCCGTGCTGCGCTTCACGACGCTCGCCGCACAGCGGAGCACGGAAAACGGAAAACGGACAACGCCTCTACCTATGACCTACTTCGAATCCCTCAACGATCTCGTCCAGTCCGGCGCGCCGTTTGTCTCGGTGACGGTTGTCGACACCATGGGCTCCGTGCCGCAGGATCGGGGGGCGAAGATGCTGGTGACGCCGGCGGGGCGGGTGTTCGGGACCGTGGGCGGGGGGAAGGTGGAGGCGCGGGCGATCGAGGAGGCGAAGCGGCTGCTCGAGGACGACACGCTGCCGAAGACGCGCTTCGCGCAGTGGAGCCTCGAGAAAGACATCGGCATGACCTGTGGCGGGACGGTGCGCCTCTACTTCGAGGCCTTCAACGTCACGCGCTGGAACATCGTCGTCTTCGGGGCGGGGCATTGCGCCGGCGCGCTCGTGGAGATGCTCGTGAAGCTCGACTGCCGCGTCACCTGCATCGATCCGCGCGAGGAGTGGCTGTCGCGCATACCGGCGTCTCCGAGGCTCGTGAAGGTGCTGACGGACGACATGCCTGCGGAAGTGGGGAAGATCCCGGAGGGCTCGTTCGTCGTCCTGATGACGATGGGGCACACGACGGACAAGCCGATCCTCCTCGAGATCCTGCGCAACCGGAAGTTCCCCTACCTCGGCGTGATCGGCAGCAACTCCAAGGCGAAGCGGCTGAAGAAGGACGTCGTCGACGCCGGGCTGCCGGAGGAGATGACGCGGGCGTTCCTCTGCCCGGTCGGTCTGGAACTGGGGACCAACCACCCGCAGGAGATCGCCATCAGCATCGTCGCGCAGATGCTGCAGGAGCGTGACCGCCGATGAAGGTGAAGGCGTTGCGGACGCTGGTCGTCATCGACTGGGCGATGGTGGTCTTCGGCTTCGGTCTGTACGAGCTGAGCGTGCGCTCGCTGCCGGTGCCGCTGCGGGCGTTCATCGCCGCGCAGGATGCGGCCCCGCAGTCGCCGCTCGTGAAAGCGCTGCTCTATGTCGGCATCGGCCTCTGGTGCATCGCCACCGTGGGGATCATGCGCGTCCGTCCCGCCGGGCGGCTCCTGTACGTCCCGTCGCTCATCGTCCTGCTGGCGGCCGTCTCCCTCGGCGGCCCGAAGAGCGTGACCGGCTGGTTCTCCGTCTTCGAGCAGCTCTCCGCCCTCGTCGATGGGGCCATCGTGGCGCTGCTCTACACGACGCGCGAATTCGAGCCGGCGCCGCCAACTCCCCTGTAACCCGCATCACAGCGCGCCGCCCGTTCACAACACAGATTGTGGGTCCGAGGCAGGCGGAATCGGGGCGAGCCCCGTATCACCCGCCGGACGCCGAAAACTTCGGAACGGACGAGATTCAGATGAAGTGGCCGCAGAGAAAATGTTGTGATCACGAGGCCCCGAAACCGGTGAATCGAAGCCACGGGATGTGGCGGCTCCACGCGGAATTCCGGCGCGCTCTTTGCCCTTCTCGATGCATCTCTGCCGGGCGCAGCCTGCCTGGCGGGGCATCAAAGGAGGAGTCGATGGAGCAGCAGGCCAAACGCGGCGACACCGTGCACGTGCATTACAAAGGAACGCTCGACGACGGATCGATGTTCGATTCGTCAGAGGGCGGGGAGCCGCTGACGTTTACCCTCGGATCGGGTGAAGTCATCCCCGGCTTCGAGACGGCAATCGAAGGAATGTCGAAAGGCGAGACGCGCACGCAGCGCATCGACGCCGACAACGCCTACGGCGAGCGCCGCGATGAGCTGGTCTTCACGGTCGGCCGCGAGCAGATGCCGGAAGGCAATGACATCGAAGTCGGCGACATGCTGCAGGTCGGCTTTCCGGACGGCAGCAGCGCCGCCGTGCAGGTCGCGGCGATGGACGAGCAGAGCGTGACGCTGGATGCGAACCACCCGCTGGCCGGGAAAGCGCTGACGTTCGAGCTGCAGTTGGTCGAGATCGGGTAACAGCACCAGTCAGTAATCTCGGAGTGCGGTGGCGAAAGCCACCGCTCTTTTATACGTGTAGCAGAG
>DASWMP010000161.1:0-6596 GCA_036399695.1 Thermoanaerobaculia bacterium
AAAGGTGCTCACACCGAATGACTTCCAATCTCTGCCAGAGCTCGAGCGAACCATCCTCGCTTTTCAAAACAGGTTCTCGAACCTGGCCAAGCCGTTCAAGTGGAAGTTCACGCGCGACGACTTGCGCCGCTACCTGGACAACCTCACGCTCATGCCTCAAGCAGCGTGATCGAATTTAGCGAATGGAGTACTAAGCCTCAAGGCCAGTGGCAAGCAAATGGTTATTTGGATATGGAGTAACATGCGCGCGACTATTCGACGCCTTCATAGTCCTGACATTGATGACTTAGTGCGTTACCGACCGACAGAGCCCGATTGTTTCGGCTTTCTGTTGCAGATCCTTGCCGGGCCGGAGAACAGTCCCGGGGAAGAGTCGTTTGACGTGCTGGTCTGTTCGCCTCGTTGGATCGCCGAGACGCACTCACCCGATGACATTATCGAAGGCCGACATCTACTGATTCTTCTGGAGTACGACTTTGATCGGCTCGAGAGATTCCTGCACATGAGAATCGCTGAAGCAAGCGGAGAATCGTGGGAGGATGTGGCTGAAAAGCTCAGCCGATTTGGGCGATGGGAGTTCGAGAACTACGGATCGTCTTCGTCGCACAGGACTTGAGACGAGACGAAGCCGCAGAGCTGGAACCGGTACAGCTCTGTCGTACATTCGCATTTAAGTGAGGCCGGCCGAGAATCTCGCACCTGTTGAATCTGCTTCATGATGTGAAAGTCTCGATCTTGCGCTGCGCGAAGTGATCTAGACAGATGCGTTCGCGAACCGCGCGGCGCGATGGCGGGAGCTGATCGAACACGCGCTGCGCTTGACGCAGATGTATATCCCATGAAGTCGGGAAGTCTCGCGAATCAAGATGGGTCACGACGGGTGATTACATGCGTATTGCATTGAGTATCGTTGCGATCGTCGGCACTGTGGTTGCGCTCCTTCTTCTGGTTGGTTTCGTTGTGACGCGTCCGCAATCAGCCGACTTCAATGATCCTACACAGTGGACGTTGGTGAAAATAGGCAAAGTTCATTCCACCCCTGCGGAAGTTAGGGTATATATTTACAACCGCGAGCCTTCAATCTGGGATTCGCACAACATTCTGCAGAACAAGGTCGTGGTGGCTGATGGGCGCAGGGAGTACGTGTACATGTGGCCATCGAACGACGACTACGCCGCGGGATGGTGCGAGCTGTTTGCGCCAGATGGCGGCGGTGTCGCGATCGCGCTCTTTGAGCGCGGCGTCATTGCGCGTGTAGTTCACTATTCAAACGGCGAATTCAAGTTCCGCAGGAACAACGATGAAGTCGTCGCTACGCGCGAATTCAAGTACGCGGACCTGAATAAAGACGGTAGACCAGAATTTTCGGATGATGGAACTGGCCGCACGTGGCAATGGACCGTCGCGGAGGGCTTTCGCCCGTTGAAGCCGTTCCCGCCATGATCGATTCCGTGACCGGGGCCACGTCTGCCACAACCGCATGTTGGGCGAGACCACGGAGCGATGCAACGCCCGGCACTATCGCACGCCGCCGGGCTCAGCCGATTGCCAGTGCTCATCACTACGAGCTCCAGCGGCAGAGCGGTGTGGCCGGTTTCAGTGGATTTCCGGTAATCTGACGACCACGAGCTACGTCGATACTGTCTAGCAGCGGGTGCAGTAGGATGAGAAAAGCGAACATGATGCTCACGCTCAGGCGCATCGCATTCATCTGCTGGCTCGCCGTCGTCGGCTTTGTCGTACCCGTGTGCGCGGACGAGCCGGGACCCTCCGCTGCATCAGCCAATCCGAACGCTACGTACATCGTGGTACTGCGTGAGTCCTGGCAGATGCCGCCACGAACGGACGGAGAGGGTCGCCGGCCAGTCGAGGAGCCCGACTTCGCCGGTCACGGTGGCGAGCTCAAAGCCAAGTGGCGCACGCGTCGCGTCGTAACGCTGCCGCCGCCGGCGGTCGAAGCGCTGCAGAAGCATCCGTCGGTGCTCTACCTCCAGCGCGTCAATACCGGTGATCCTGGCGATCACCCCGAGACCCTGCTGAGCAGCGTCCCCGCGCCTCGGTTCGTGGCCGCGACCGAATCCGTGCCTGCGCCCGTGACGTCAGGCACGTATCAGTACGACGGCGCTGGAAACATCATCGCCATCGGCAACGACGTCTTCACCTACGACAAGGTCGGACGCCTGATCTCGGCCGTCACCAGAGGTGTGCCGTCGAGCTACAAGTACGACGTCGCCGGGAACCAGGTCGAGAGCACGATCGGCACCGGAGCCACGCCGAGGCCGCGCCCGGTGAACGTCGCCTCCAACCGTCTGGCGAACGTGCCGTATGACCGCTCCGGTAACCAGACCCGGAGCGAAGAAGGCACGCTGACGTACCAGTACGACCCCCTGAACATGACGGTGGGGCGCACGGGCGGCAGCACGTTCGATCAGCGCTACATCTACACGGCTGACGACGAGCGGCTGGGCATCAACGACCTGGCCGAATGGGACTGGACGATCCGAGGCATCGACGGGAAGGTGCTGAGCGAGTTCGACAGCATGAGCTACAGCCCGGTGCCGACGATCAACGACGTCTGGCATTGGGATCAGGACTATTACCATCGCGAAGGGCAGCTCACCGCGTCCAAGCGTGTCGACTCGAGCGGTTCCTACCGCTTCTACCACCTCGACCACCTCGGCACCCCTCGCCTGATCACCGACGAGCGCGGCTACCGCCTCTCCGAGAACGCGTACTACCCCTTCGGCCTGGATCAGACCCCCTGGAACCAGGAGATCGAGAACTTCTCGAACCGCAAGATCGACAACCAGAAGTTCACCGGCCACGAACGCGACTACATCGATAGCTGGCACGTCTGGCCACAGGAATCGCTCGACTACATGCACGCCAGGTTCTACAGCCCGGCGTCGGGGCGGTTTTTGTCCGTCGATCCGGTGCTGAACAGCGTGATAGCGATCGGCGAGCCACAGCAGTGGAACCGCTACAGCTATGTTGTGAACAACCCGCTGAAATACACCGACCCTGACGGCAAAGATAAGTTGATGGCATGGCTGCTCGGCGATGCGTTCCGCGATGTCAGCACGTGGGGTGCGTTAAAGGGTGCACTCTCCCCGGGACCGATGTTGAACGCGGTGAACGAAAGCCGCCAAGAATGGGCAGAAGATCATCAGACAGCAACGCACGGCTTCAGCCCGGTGCCAACGACGAAGACGGACGTCGCGATGATGCCCGTGTTCATGATGCTTGGGCCCGGAGGCGGCGCCGCGAGAACAACGCTGGCTGAGGCGAAGACGCTGGTCGGCGCATGGGGAAAGGGAACGTTCTCCACTCTCGCGAAAACGATCGGCTACCACTTCGAGAAGCATGGCGCGGAAGTGGGCGCTAAGAGCACGCTGCAGTACCTACGCAAGGCGTACGAGTTCAATCGCAACCTTCGAGGGGCCGAAAAGGTCGCTCTCGAAAACGGAGCTACGCGGTACGTGAAGAACGGCTACTACATCATCAAGGATGAGGCCGGGCGCATCTTGTCCTATGGCCGAGCAACGCAATGAGCAGGATCGATGAGCTGCTGTCGGAACTGAAGGGCATCGATGCTGCCGATGCCGGAACGTTCCCGTACGAGGACTGCCGGAAGCTACAACGGGGTAACGGAGCAGATGCGTCGCTGATCCCAGATCTCGATATGTATCTATCGGAGGTCGCGGGCTACCGAAGTTGGGGCAAGCGAATCGTGAGCTGGCCAGACGATAAGATCGACGGTGTTGAAGGGCGACTCGCCGCGTCGTTCTTCGACCGCTTCCCTGCGCACGAACTGCTACGCGAGGTCATCGAGTCGGATGAGGTTCCGAACGTGCGCAGCGCAATCGAACGAGCTGATCAAACACGCGCTGTGCTGCGCGATCTGCTGCGCGAGATGAAACTCAAGCGCGCTGGTGCTGCAACGTAGAGCCACCTCGCGTGCTAACGACGCGCGACTTCGGCGCGGCTCAAACGGCGTGAACTGTTGTGCAGCGAGGGTCGGCAATATGCTTGCTACAGGTCGACCTGCGTCGGCGCTCCCATCAGGACCCAGCCGATCTCGACTCTCGGCACCAACTGGACGTCGATGGGGCCTCACTCGCGCGTACGATGTAGTCAGGAAGCATGTTGACGATCATGACGAGAACGGCGGGAGCACTGCAGAACTTTGCGAAGCTGCTTGACAAGACTTACAAAGATGTTGTGATCAAAGACGGCATGCTGACGGCGGTCCGGAGATGAAGGTTGCGCGTGCTGGCTACGCTGTCATCGGCCACAGCCTCGCCGGAATCTCCGCGGCGCTGACGTTAGCGAAGGCCGGCGAACACGTGACCTTGCTGGACTTTCATCGCCACACGGACACGCTCGCCGAGCTTCCGCGCATTCAATCAACCTTGCTCGGCGCATCGGGGAGCGGTGTGACATTCGAACGCGCGATGCAAGAATTGTTGGAGCAAGCAACCGTCGAGAGGCAAACCGATTGCTTCATCGAGAGGGTCTACTCCGACGGAAATGTGATCGTCGAGGGCCACGATCGGCGGTGGTCCTGCAGAGGGGTCGTGTTTGCTCCGAACGGGACGGAGCCCGGAATCGACATCGAAGGCAGCTCAGCTCTTCAGGGCTTCGGCGTCTCGTACTCGGCATCAGGCGATGCACCGTTCTTTCTGGCGCGGCGCGTTGCTGTTTACGGTGATGCACCGCGCGTCATCGAGCACGCGTGGATTGCTGCGCAGTACGCGTCAGAGGTCGTCGTCGATGAAAGATGACTTCGCCGAAAACCAGACGCAGCTCGTGCACGATCTTCGATCGTCGCCCGCTGTCACGTTCGAAAGTCGTGTCGCCTTGCGATCGCTGCATGCCGGCCGCGAGGGCCTGCTGACGGCGGTCGAGATCGAGGGTGCAAGCGGTCGTCGGTCGATCGACGTGTCGGCACTGTTCGTTGCGCAGCACGTGGTACCGACGATCGACGTCGTACAAGCCGGGGCGCCGAGCGAGGCGATTCGCATTCGCGGGCTTAGTCGCTGGCATCAACTACTGGAACAGGTAAACGATGGTGCACGAGCGGCCCCGTACGCTGCTGAGGATTCAGTAGAAAAGCACGCGACTGTCGATCACAAAAGTGAAGCGACGATTCGGCGGGTTTAAGTGATCTGGCGACTTGCACCGCCGTTCGCAACGGGCGCGAAAAGGTGAGCGGCAGTGCGCGCGGGCGAACGCCGCGCCGTCGAGCGGCGGATGGTCGAGACCTTTCACACCGTGCTGTCGCGAGGTGAACGGGCAGAGTACCTGCGCGTCTTGTCGAAGACCTGGCCGGAAGCCGAGATGCAAAGGCTGATCGTCGACGCATCCGCGGGCGTCGATGGCGGATCAGAAGGAAGCGCGCTCCGGGTGTAGTGGAGGACGGACAATCGTGTCCGTCACGCGAGAAATGGGCCGAACACACCGGTCGGGTGATTCACTTCGTGGGTACGTTTCCGCGTGACGGACAGGATTGTCCGTCCTCCACTCGGCTACAGCGGCGGCGCCTGAAGCGGCCGGGCGTGCTGACGCACGCCCGGCCTTCCGGGTCACTGCTGCGGGGGCGCGGGCTTCGGGTTCGGGTTCGGGTTCGGCGTCGGGGTTTCCGGGGTCGTCTCCAGTTTGCGGCGGCCCATCTTGTTCAGGCGGCGCATGGTGTTGACGTGGGGGATGAGGTTGGCGTGTTGCGGGTGGCGGATGAGCTGGCGGGCGATGCTGTAGGTCTGCAGGGTGGTCAGGCCGAGGCGGTGGCGGCGCTTGAGATTGCCGGCGGTGACGCCCTGGAGAGTCGTGCGGAGCTCGTCTTCGACGGCGCGCCAGCGGCTGATGTCGTCGCGCTCCAGGCGCGTGGTTTCGGAGTCGTGGCCGAGGGCGGACGAGAGAGAGGTTGACGCGCCCAGGGCGCTGATGCCGGCCTGGACCATGTCATCGCTGACGCTGGCCACGGCCTGCAGGGAGCCCGCTGCGACGGTCGGAAGTGGTGCGTAATCGGGTACGTGCTGCTGCAGGGTGCGAAGCTGCTGAATGATCTCCTCCGGGTGAACGGAGTGGTGCCGTCGACGGTGATGGCGGGCGGTTTCGGGCTGGTAATGTTGGCCATGGATGTACTCCTGTGGTCCGGCACTTTCGGCGCCGGGCCGTGGTGAGCCGGACAGCGGGCGGGCGAACCGCCAGCCGTCCGGTGGATCCGCCGGCGACGCGCCGACGGATCCCGGTTCAACAACCCCGAGGTCGCGAGCCTCGGGAGCCTCTGACGACACCCGTCACGCGTAGACGGATGCCGGACTCCTGGGGGTGTTGACGGGCGGAGGAGCTCAGCTCAACTCCCGCGTGCGGCCGGCCGTCGCTCAAGCTCGAACCGCACTCCACGTCTGCGACCGGTCTGGTGCTGCCACCATGTCGCCGCTCGGGTGAATCGACGCCGTTACACAAGCAGTCGCCTCTGCGTTGCCATTAATTTAGGTTCGGCACCAAGCGAAGTCAAGCGTAAATCGATCGCCGATGAATATTTTGTCGGTGGAGGGGGGTGCCTCGCAAAGTGGAGGGGGGTACCTCGCGAG